>CP065016.1:0-314123 GCA_016700375.1 Candidatus Saccharibacteria bacterium | reverse complement strand
AGCATTGGTACGTTTGCCTACGCCCTTATACCAGCGAGCGCATCAGAAAGTGAGGTTGCCGACCACTGGGCTGTTTCGTTGCCGTTGGCATCGACCTGAACGAACGTGTACTGCGTGGTGACGCCGTATTTTTTGCGCAGTTCTGTTGAGCTGTCGAAGTCGGTTTTAATGAGTGTGACTCCAGTGGGAAGTTTTGTCATGTCGGCTTTGATTTCCTTGTCTATACCCTGACAAATAGGGCACCAGCTCGCGTGGAAAAAATATACTTTCTTGCTGTCTACGTAGGCGTTCGGGTCTTTCGTGTAGTCGGCGAGTGTAATGTAACTGCCGTGTTTCGCCATAGCATCATCCTTCATCGTGGAGTCTTCGGTTTTGGTCATAGCGTCCTGTTCCATGGCTGCGTCTGACTGCTTTTTTTCCATGGCTGCTTCGTCGGATTTCTTCTGCATAGCCATCTTTTCTTCTTTTTCATTATTTTGGTTGTTTGTGTAGGCGAATACTCCGCCCCCGATAAGTATGAGCCCTATGATAACGATGCTAATAAGTGCTTTTTTATTCATATTGCTATGTACCCTCGCTTACGTTTATGAGCTATACACCAGTGTATTGAGCTATATTGAGAATGTCAAGTCGACTTTACATATTATTCTTGATCTTTGTGCCGTTGCACTATGACCTTTGTGGCAATCATGGCCAGTAAGGCAAGCGGTATAGCAGAGTCGAGTTGGTGGCGCAGACTTTGGATAAACAAAGCGCCAATAAGCACCACCGAGCCGACGACGTACGCCAGGCGGCTCGCTAGAGCCTGGTTTTGCATTTCCCGTTCATCGCTCGGTTGTTCACGCCACAGTAGGACAAGAAATGCCGCTATAAGCCCAAAGGCGCAGGCGAGTATTAGCATTTGTAAACTGGAAGGCATCACAAAGGTCTTAGGGGCGACGGCAAGCAGTGATACGGCCGTGAGGCTCACTAGTAGGACAATGTCGAGTACTGGTTTATATTTTTTCATAGCGAAAGAGCTCCTCAACGTTTTTCTCTAGTATACTCGCAATCCGTAGCGCAAGCAGTACGCTCGGCACATAATTTCCTTTTTCAATGGATATGATTGTTTGTCGGGTTGCCTCCACCCGCTCTGCTAGCTCGTCTTGGGTCATCTTTAGCCCGGTGCGCACTTCGCGTACCCGATTTACGACGGTATGATTTCTATCTCGTATAAACATAATGTATGGTTAACTATACATATTGTAACACGGGGTTTGCAACTATAGAGCGTGAATATAATGCAGTGTCACCTAGCGGTTCATATAGCTGAATCACGAAACAAAAAAACATCATACAATGTCATCCCCCGATCGGGTCGAGGGCAGGCTTTGAGTGAAACAAAGCGAAGTCGAAAGACTGACCCATGTGCACTTTTTATTCCATTGTCATCCCGACCCCCGTATCAAGTACGGGGTAAACTCCGTGGAGGGATCCCGTTAGATGTAAATACGATGAGATCTTTCGACTTCGCTCAAGATGACACCCAAAAAGTGCACGTGGGTCAGGTCGAAAGATCTTCCTTTCACCGTATAGCTACAAGTAGGACAAGGAGATTCCTCGACTTCACTCAGAATGACAAGGACAAAAGTTTCGTGACTCAGGTTTCATATTTATTGCCGAGTATTTCACTTGGGGTGAGGAAAACTCATCTGGAGTTTTCGTCTGGGATATATTTTGGCGACAAGGAGCCAAAGGTACCGTTTGGGGCACCTAAGGGCTATTTTTTATTTTGGGGTGAAGGTTTTTCGGGGGTGCTGGAGGCTTTGACTTCTTCGCGAATTTTCTTAGACAGTTTTTTGCTGGGGCGGCCAAACACATCGACAAACGAATTCCACACGCCCCAGAAGCTAAAGATGCTCCGTACCTGGTAAGGGTTGTGCGCTGGGTTTTTGTCGCCGTATTCTCGTTGCATGCTTGATATGGTCATGCTGAGAAACTTATTTTTCTTGCGACGCAACACAAGAAGCGGGTATTTGAGTAAGTAGCTGCGTGAGGCGAGCCCGACTAGCAGCCCCGCTCCAACCAAAAACGGATACACAATGTAACGGCTGTCTACCAGTACCCGACTAGCAGCTAACTGAACGGAGTCCGTTTGCACCAGCTTGTCGGGAGCGACTTTGACGGTTTTTGAAAGGTTTAGGTTGTTATAACTAACAGTCAGTGCTTGGTTGCCGGTATTGCTGGTGAGCACTGCCTTGCCACTTCCGTCGGTTTGCGCTGTTTGGCCATTTAGGGTTACGCTGGCATTTGGCAGCGGCTTGCCGTTCGAACCGCGCACCGTGAGAATGTACTGCACACCTTTGGTCGTAAAAACAAGGTCTGTGCTTCGCACTGTGTTGTTGCTGCTATCCACACTGGTGACACGGTAGTGAAACAGCGAGTTTGGCAGTAAAAATGGTGTCTTCAGGGCCACACTGTGCGAGGTTGAGCGAGTATTTTCACTGCTGCTCAGGCCATAGGAAGTGTCTAGGCCGTATTCCACCGTAGACGTACTGGGTTCGTTTGTGGTCCAGCTGACCGAAACGGCATTTGCACCTGTTTGGATACTTTGTATGTTCGACAAAATGGGCGCAGCGCCGTCGAAATCGCGGGGAGAAGCAAGTATGGTGTATGTGGTAGGGGGTTTTTGCGGCGCTGCCACTGGGGGTGCTTTTGCGCCAAAATCTAGTGCTGCACTACCATAGGTTGCTGCGACTGGCGCATCGGTATTCTTAAGTGCGGAGTTACTTTGTACGCTCATTGTGCCGGTACCGTACTCTGCCGTGACGGTAAAGGTAAGCACAGCCAGCGGGAGTTCGCCGCTGACAGCAGCGTCTGCACTTCGTTTTATGTGAATGTTCCCGCCGCCACCCGACCATGCCATTTTGTTGCTAAACGCCGAACCGCTGTAGGAAACATCCTGAAACAATATCTGGTTTGAGGGGTAAGTCAGGTATACATCTGCCTCGGTAATTTCTGAAGCCGTAGATATACCCACGGCCACCGTAAATATCGTACCCTTTGTTACGGTTTGTGCTGCCGGCGAAAGGTAGATGTTTGCGGTGGCGGCAAGGGTCTGCCGCGCCGGAACGAGCGACATCAGTAGCGCAGCGCTGAAAATAACTGCTACAAACCGGCTTTTGAGGGGTGATATATGCATTGTGTTTATGCTTCGACTACGCTTGCAATATACCACCTCCCCGCCCCTGGTGCAATCAGTATGCTGCTGAATCAGGAATAGCGTCGCAGGCACTTCTATGGGCATAAGTCGTATGCCCAATTGTCCTTGACACAAAATCAGAGATGTAAGGGCGAAACCCTTACGCTGGAGAGATTAGCTAGCCGAAAACATCGAGAGATTAGTCGCTTATGTTAACCAATAGACTGATGACAACACCCCAATTTATAAGGAAAAATATGCGGTACGCGCTCGTTGCTTCGCCCAGAGTGCGAATAGTAGCCAAACTGAGAAGGCAGCTCGTAACTACAAATGGAATGCAAGCGTACCATATGAATACGGCAAGGACCCCGCCCAAACTGTCACTATTCAAAAATGCCCATATAGTACCTAATAAGAATAGTCCCGACTCTATTAAGCCTAAAGCCAACGCGGTCTTTTCTAGCTGGTTGTGTGAATGTCTCTTTAAGAAACTTTTATTCTTTCGTGATTTCATAACTACACTGTAACAAAAATTACCTTAACAACGCTAGCGGTATGCAGCTACAACGGCTTACAGGACTCGACTTCGTACAGATAATATAAATGTGATTTCACCCGGGATGGTACGTTTTACTCTGGTGGGTTCATCTGGGATTGGTTTTTGGCTCCCAGGGACTGGGCCGCTGTGCTCTTCCGCCTTCCCATGCTCGTGCGTCAACCGACGGACTGTGTGTGCCCTCGCTTCACCGAGCCAGCAACTAAGATCTTTCGCATCTGGCAAAATTTCTGTCACTGTTTCAAACCAGTCTCGGGATAAATAAAAAGAGCCAGACTTTCAGCCCGACTCTTTTTATATGGCTCACAACAATAGAGAATGTTATAACTGCAATTAAAGCCGATTTGGTGGTTATTTGACCCGATCCTACGCGTAAGTAGAAGTACGCGCTTCAAATAAAGAGTCGGCAGCTTCCTCGATTAACGACTCGAGCTCCTTTGCATTCAGAACTAGAATTTTATTAGCACCTGATATGAGGTTAAGCTCTTTCATTAGGTCGCCTACGTCTTCGTTATTAACTAGTTCGGGATGTTTGTCCAGGTAAGCTAGCAGGGCAATCAATACCTTGCTTGATCGTCCGAGACTGCTCTCCATCGTTACTTTAATGAGTTCCTGTAAAGAAAAGAGCTTTTTAGTAAAGTAGAAGTCATCTTCATGTTCAAGGTGGCCGAACTCATCAGGATTTACTTTCCATGGAGAAAATGTAAGGCGAGCACCCCACCAAAGCCGGGCGATAGCGTTATTTTCTAGCGTACGATCACTGCCACCCTCGGCAAACCAGCGCCTCATTACAGCGTTTTTCTTTGCCTCTACGTCGTCAGATTTGGCTGGCCATCTGTCAATAACGTACCCTCGAAATGTGGTGTGAGTAAGTGTGGTCCACAGCCGTTTGTCAGAAGCTTGCAGTTCGTTTAGTTCACCTAAATAGCCATATACAGCAATAGCGGCTGAGGCGTCATTACTATTGCCCCCAAGTACGGGTGCATCGCCATTCGTTTTTATGGCAGGTCCATCAATGCACTTCTCCGACTCTGGTTCAAACTGTCTGCTGTCATATGCTTCAAGACCGCTACCAAGACGCACCGCTTCGGCAAGTTCCGCACAGTATGATGATTTGAATAGCTTCATTACTCAGCCTCCCTTATCTGTTGCAGCTTAGATAAAGCTCTGGAAACCGGGGCCTGTAAAATTTCCTGTGCGGCCACAAATGCTTCTTCTTTCATTAACCCCCTCTGCTCAAGAATTGCGAGCAAACGATCATTATAATCGTTGCCTCTCTTGTTCTGGGCGAACTGTACGGCTTCAACAAGAACGGGAAATACAATCGCCGCGTGCAGAATATCTTCAACCAGCTTTTGGCCTGCCACTTCTTGAAAGCGATCATAGTCTTCCTGGGGCAGTCGTATGATTATTTCACTGGAGCCATGTTCGGCAATAATGTTTCCTTTAGCTTTTGGTCCTCGCTCGATTTTAATAAATGAACTAGCTGAGGCACGAAGAGGGTCAAACTCTGTATCGGCAATAAATGTCTGGGATCCTCCGACTCCGAGAATATCTCCTGTTGAAATTTTGTACGCACGGCTCCCATAGTCCTCATGTGCGTCAGTCGGCTTGTATTCCTGAATAGGCTGAAGCGCAACAATGAACGTATCGAGCTTAACTTTGCCACGTAACCGGGTTGTAGGAATAGTGAACTGTGCCGTCTGCTGGTTTGTATCAAACGAGTACCGGTAGAAGGTGTTTCCGCACTCAACTTCAAGGTGGTATGCAGCTAATCCTGTGCTAACGAGCTTCTGTAGTTGTTCATTATCCATTGCTACCTTTAGCCCAATAACCCAGTCGCTCTTGTCTTCGGATACCTCAATGCCATATGCAACATCGAATGGGTTACTGAAATCATCTCCGTTGCCAAGAACTGGATGCGAATAGGTTCTAAGAATTGTTTTTATGGCTCTCAACTCCTATTGCGTATCTAATATTCTTACCGTCCATGCGAGCAGTTATTCTTGTAGGACGAGACGGATCAATCTTTACGTTTTGTATGCGACCGCTTTTGATAGGATAAGCCGCGCCGCTACTATCCGCATTAGCGTGTAGTACGCGTATACCCGTATTCATATCTTCCCCCGCAGCGACTAATCTGATCGTGCCCTCGAAGGGTTGCTTCGAGTAAAGACATAGCTCAACATCTGTAAACTCGCCGGAGGGGGTCATGCCGATATTCCTAACGCGGATGGTTGAACGGTTCTGTAATCTACGCGATCTTCCGCCCGGGTTTGGCTGGCCTCCACCCCCTCGGCCACTACCGCCACCACTACCACCACTACCGCCCTCATCAGGACCAGTATCAGCTTTAACTGCATTGAGGCTGTACTGTAGAGGTCGACGAGCCGATACAGCAGAATTGACGGGAATAATGCGCTCTACATCAGTCTCAGAATCTGGATCATCATCAGATTTGTCCACTCGGCCAAATAGTGCAAGGTCATCACGCTCCATGCTGGCTAAGTATTCTGCCAATCCTGGTATTTCCATGACTTCTCCGTCGGAAGCACGCGAGAGACTTTTTAGTTTGCTTCGTACCCAATCCTGCAGCGATTTATATATACGTTTATTATTTCTAATAACGTCGGTATCGTCGCCAAGTGTTGGATCCCATGTATCATGTTGTGGTGGCTCAAGCCCTTTGAGAAAATTGTTGCCTTCTTCGTCTCTGCAAATAAGTACTGCCGCAAAAGGATCAAGTAACGCACGGCGGTAAGGTTCGGAAGAAACCACCATCAGTGGCGCACGCATTTGCTGAACTTTTTTCGGATAATCATCACCCCGCTTAATATACAGTTCGACTTCGCCGAGTCCATCGATTGGCTCGCTGAAATAGCCGTCCTTATCAGGACTGGTCTTTGCCAAGAAGTAATAGTAGGCGTTGCCCGTTTCTTCGCCTGGATATTGTTCAAGAAGAGCGGCTAGGTTCTCGGCGTTAATGTTTTGCTTTAAGTCGTTACCGTCGTAAATTTCAACTTCCAGCATGCGTTCGTGTATTGCTGGCCAAAAATTCTTGAGAACAGAATGCACCAGACCTAGCTGCCAGTTGTCTGACACTGCTCGATAGGCAGGTATTATGATGTCCGTACCGCGTTCGCCCCTCACGAATTCAGCAGGCATTTCTGCTTTTGTACGAATAGATCGGCATGCGTCATTTGATCTTGCACCGTAGAATCCTACGCCTCGCTTCATCTTGCCATCTGAGCCCATATGGCTGACTAGTCGTGTTTTGCCCTGAAAAACATTCTCACTCTTTTCGTTATACGTGGCATAAAAAACAGTACGAATACCTGACGCTGCGAATGGAGCACCCTTGCCAAGACCGTAAGAGCCACCGCCTACACCCGATGGATCGTTAGAACCCACGGCACGCACAAGCCTATGCCAGCTTCCGGCCTCATCATAATCTCCGCCAGTTAGACCCTCCGTGTTGTAATCTCGTACAGTAAGTGTTCGTATCTGCTGACTGGATACGGACTTTTTAATAACCGCCAGCTCCTCTTTTGCACGAGAACTGCTGGACGCGTTGATGCAACAGTCAACTATATCGGCAAGTTCGTCTATAGCCGGGAAAACTGACCGAGGATAACTTTTAAGTCTAAACTCTACCCGGACTGGGGCTGTCTTATCCAGGCGGTGGTCAATCGAATTCTGTATACACTCACGAGCTATAAAGTGCTCGTGATCACCTGCAAATGCCTTAGTAATGGAGTCATTGATACCTTCACGCTCTGAATCGTCCAGTGCTGGGAAACGCCAGCCAAGATCACTGCTCATATATCGATCCCCCTATTTCGGCTTATGGTTTTTTGAAAACGTGAACGAGAAAACCTAAGCTCTTGTTCAAGGGTGGCAAATATTTTTTTGACGTCCGCTTCAGTGTAGGTGTAATTATTCGTGTTGGATAAGTTGCCCAATAATTGTAAGTCTTTTAGTATACGTTCTCCGCGCTGCTTTGCGAGTCGCTTAAATTTGCCATGCTTATCTTCCTGCATAATTCCAGGCTACTATATAGCGGAAATGTAGTCAAGAAAATAATTATTTAATGGATACTAGCTCTCTCTTAGTGATCTCGGGTATAGACATTTTTTTATTCTTTACAGAATCGAGTGCCTGTAGCATTGCCTCAGCTACAGCGTTAATCACTGGTACGGTAACTGAGTTGCCGATCTGTCGATAGATTTGATGATATGAAAGCCCGGCAGGTATTACTAAATTATTGTATCCCTGCAAACGACCGCATTCAGAAGGAGTGAGCCGACGTATGCCATACGCATCTTTTATGATTGGCACGTTATGGCCACCCATGCCCATATTCGCCATTAGTGTTGGTGATACTCCTTTGGCATTCTCGCGTACATAATTCCTGCGGTACTGATAAACGGTTGAGTCAGAAGTAACATAATCCTTGATGCGATCATAAAGCGGCTTACCCTCATAGTAATGAACGGGGTCAACTTCTGAATCCAGCAAATCTTGTACTTGCAGATTACCGCGACCAGGTATCTCAGGCCATTTGAATGCTGCCATGACTTCAGGCGAACGAAAGCCCACAATGTACACCCTTTCACGGTTTTGTGGCACACCAAAATCTAGACTGTTGTAAACTCTTTCATCCAGGTGATAACCAAGCGCTTCGAGCCTTTGCTTAATAATAGGGTAGGTTCGTTTATTGTCATGATTAAGGAGATTCTTAACATTTTCTAACATGAAACCCTGAGGAGGTATGGTCTGCGTGTCGGCTGCCTCTTTAAGTAAGCGTTCGATTTCTTCGAAGAGAATACCTCGTCCCTTGTGATCGTCAAGCCCCTGCTTGTGGCCTGCAACAGAAAATGCCTGGCATGGAAACCCGCCTAATAGAAAATCAAACGACTCAACGCCGTCCTTAACTAGTCCGACTTCGTGAATGTCTTTGACAGTAAGGGGTGTGTTTTTGAAATTGGCGTCATAGGTCAACTTGCAGTGCTTATCAAAATCATTGGCATAAATTGTCCTAAATCTGCCAGTTGCTTCGAACCCTTTGCGGATACCGCCTATCCCCGCAAACAGATCAATAGTAGTGTATGTAGTATTGCTCACAGTCTAATTATAGCGGCCGTGCCGCCACTCACCAAACATTATACTTATGTTGCTATTGCACGAACGATTAAAGCATTGCATTAGCTGGTGCTTTTAAGTACGTTGTTCACTTTTTGTATGAGAATATCACAAAGTATCCACTCACAATTTTTTTCTCAGTTATTGCTATTGATCACGGGTAAGATAGTTGTGATTATTTCGTCAGTATCGACGGGTGGTTTCGTATTTTTGAGGATTTAAGGCTCATTGAAACTTTTTAGGGTACTTTCCTCGAAGGAGCGTATCTGTTACTTTACGGCGTCGTCGTAATTTTATGCCTCTATGGACTCGGTGCATTGTTCTGAGATGACTAATACTACCATCTAACGTATTCGTCGTGTTTGGTGGGTTATCGACCGTGTGGCAGGTAAACAAATTCGGTAGATTTGTCTTGAGGCTGCGGTAAGCTGCTCTAAGTCTTCTGTGAGTGTAGCTGGTACTCCCATCGGGGTGAATCGTTTTCTCTTTCAGGAATGTGTCCCATGTATGATGCCACACTCCAAGCCATGCCCGGAACGAGGCTTCGTCGGTCAGCGTCAAAAGATCGACGATGTCTTTGAGCTTTCTAGCGGCATCTGTTTTGGGATGCTTTGTCAGATAGTTCCGAATAGTCTTCTTCTGATGGAACTGGCAGTACTGCACCGGAGCAAGGCTAGAAAGAGCTTTGACAACGCCTTTACGACCATCAACCACAAAGCCAGTGAATACCCAACCCGCTTCTTGCATCAAACGGATACCTCGTAGATACTCCTCGACAGTTTCGTACCGAATATCGTACCAGAGAAGATTACGTCGTAGCTCAGGTGAGCGGAAGATAAGGGTACCGTCACCGCGTGAACGGAAGTAGGCGTCGATAGCGAGTGTAGTTGAGGTGGGTAGTAATTCCTGGTACGGGAGCGTCTGTGGGATGTTGTAGGCGTCAAGCTTCGCTCGCATGGCCGGAACACTGACACGAAGCTCTTTGGCCAGCTGCTCGACTGTTTGCTTTCCCCAGACATAGCTATCCCAATGCATGAAGGCAACCGATGAACGTATCTGTCTGCGTTTATCTTGAAACTTCTTGCGGCAATCCCGACAAAGGTACCGTGGACGCCCAGACTGCATCCCTACATGATTAATCCGTATGCTATGACAATGAGAACATCTTTTTTCATGCAATCAGCATGACAGAAAAACGGTGAAAGAGTACCCTAAAATCTTTCAGTTAGCCAGATTTAATGTGAAGCAGGGTGAAGCAAGGTCTAACCCTAAAGAGATGTAATAAGGCCGATTTTACAATTGACTGTATAATCGGGCCTACAATGTGATTTCACCCGGGATGGTATGGTTCCCTCTGGTGGGTTCGTCTGGGATTGGTTTTTGGGGCCGAGGACTGGATGGCGGACTTTGTACTCCTCCCCTCAACCATGCTCGTCCGTCAGTAGATGGACTGCGCGTGGCTTCGCTTCACCGAACCAGCGACCTCACTCGCTTTGCTCGCTGGTCGCAGTTTCAAACCAATCTCTGAGCCAAGAAAAAACGAGCCCAAACGACTCGTCTTTTCTTGGCTCCGGGGACTGGATTCGAACCAGCGACCTAGTGGTTATGCTTATCTTGTACTTTCGTGCAAGGGCGGACTATCTTATCAACCGTCGCATAACGGTTGTCGGGCGCTTACGAGAGATTATTGTTAGGCTCACTCTCTAGTCTCTGAACCTTCCCTGCTCTTTTAACCTAAGCAAGGCTTGGCTGCGGATTACCTTGTCTTTCGATGTAGGCTTCCCGTCAATTCACCCGATGTTCACTACTTGATTGCCCAAGTAGGCTGCATTTATTTATGAAGTAACTCTTCAAGGCGACTTACAGCCACCCGCTCTACCGCTGAGCTACCCCGGAATATATTTTTTAACGAACGCTCGTCCCCTTGACGATTTTAATTGTCTTTCGCGCTGAAGTGCTTCAGAGCGAGTGGCGACTGATTCAGAATAAATCAGCTCCCAATCACCCTCAAACTTCGCTGTAAAGTGGTTGCCCCTTTTATTATTATGTGAAGCGAGTCTCACTTTCAGATTATTAGTTTGACCAATATATATCTTATTAGCAACTGCATTGTAAAGCACATAAACTTCAAGCATGAAGTTTATTATACAGCCACCCGTCCGTCAGCTGACGGACTACCCCGGAATATATTGTGTAATGTACGTCCAGTCCTTTACTATGTAAGCTAAATTTTTGCGCTTAATACTTAAGGACGGGTGATAAGTGACTTCTTGCAAATCAGTTTTCATTCGCCCTCAAACGGTTACCATGTATTGTACATAAAACCCCTTATAAAACAAAGTGCTCCGATACCCTTCCCGCCGGTGCTTGTAGCACCATAACCAGGGAACAATATCGGAGCGATGTAGATATAAGGTGCTTACTCCCGTAAGGGAGATACAACTAGTATCATACCGGGTTCGACTACGTGTGTAAAGGCCAAAACTCACAGTTTATCCACAATGCAGCGATATTTATCACAAATACTACTTTTTACCACGGATAAACGCGAGAGCCTGACGACGGAACACGAATGTACCGGCAGCAAGGGCGATTATGCTCAAGCTTAGTGCCGTGATAACCCCTGTAGACGAACCAGTGTTCGCGAGTGTTGAGGTAGGTGTTGTTGCGGTTGCAGCGGTTGAAACTACCGTAAGGGTTACTTCGCCGCTGGCATAGTAGTTTATGCGGTAGTTGACGCCACTGGCTGTAAACACTGCCCCGTTGGCCAAACCAGCAAATGTGCCCGTAAGCGACGTACCGTCTATGATGGTAAAGACAAGGTTTTGCACAGGGCTAAAGCCAGCAAGCTGACTAACTTGCAGCGTTGCGCCACCCAGGTCAACTGCTCCGTTTACGGTAGCGCGGTCGTAGCCGCTGCATGCCGTTGTACCAGTCATTTCTTGCTGCCAGGTTGAGCCAGTATTGAGCAAGAGTGAGCCAAACGTCATACAGCCAGGGCTGTTGCCTATGGCTACAGTTCCGCCACTATCTACCTCGACATCCCCAACAGACCCAGTGCCCTTAAGGGTTGAACCACTGAGAACGTAGGTACCTGCTTCTGAAAATGCACCGTTTAAGATGAGGGAGCCTTCTTGACTGCCAAATACTGGAGCAACACCAGGGACATAGCTGGTATCGAGACCCCCAGTCAGGATTGCTGTACCGGTCCCTTTTTTGACGACAAAGGAATCGCCAGCGGGGACGTTGCTAAATTTCGAGACAGTCCCGCCAAATGTGTAGTTGGCGTTGCTAGCAAGAACAATGGCTGCGCCATTGCCGCCGACCGACAATTCACCATCACCCGTGACATAGCCGATGGTTTCAGTTGCTGTTGTGCCGATATACAGAGCGGCTTTGTTGCTACCGTTTTTGACAAGATGCACATGGCTTGTGTCGGCAATCGATTCATCGAAAGACGTTTCAACGGTTGATGGCTTAGTGCTTGTCGCAAGCACGTCCATGTCGCCGGTAACCGCAACGACATCTGCTGCTTTGCTGGGGTAAAACCGCACGCCTTGAACAGTTAGCTTGCCAGCGTAGGTGTTGGCCGAGGCACCAGTAAACTGGATGGAGCTATTGGCGACGACCGTCGTTGGGCTGGTGGTAAGGGTAATATTGCCAGTGCCAGATATAACTCCCGATAGGGTGAAGGCTGAAAACAGCGCACTGCTATCGACGCTAAAGACTGAGTTGCCCGACAATACAATGTCCCCCGAAAGCGTGGTTGACTCGCCCGCCTGGACAAGCACACCGTTGCCACCGACACCGCTGCCATCAACCCACAGATTCTCGGCGACGCTTGACGCACCGGCAAAGTCAAAGCGCACCGTTCCGCCTGAAAGGATATTCGTGTCGCCGGCGGTGCTGCCCAAGCCTTGCTCGTTAGTTACCATGACAAGCGCGCCGCTGTTGACAGTGTTTGTGCCCGCGTAGGTGTTTGCCCCGGCTAGGCGGAAGCTACCACCGCCGATAGAAAAGCCGCCATTGCCGCTGACCGTGCCATCGACCCGTATTTGCGCAGAAGCGTCTACTGTAAACAGAGAGATACCGCTATTGTTGGTAATGGTTCCGGTAAACTGCAGATTTCTGCTGGCAGTTTCTTGACTTATGCCAATACTATCGTTGACAACCCCGTTTCCGGTAATTGTGATGTTGTCGTATGCGGCAAGCCATGAGGTGTCTGGCGTCGTCACGCTGGTTTGCCAATCATTTGCAAAGGCGGCATTTACATATATAGAAACCACTCCGCCGCCCATGTAGATGTCGTTGGCGTTACTGCCAAAGCAGGTGGCTGAGCGGCATTCAAATGAGGCATTTGATTCGGCTCCAACGGTACCCGCCGTAAAGGTGTTTGTGGCGCCGCGTACGATTGCCGTTGCGTCATTAACGGCAACAAATTGAGTCGTTGTACCGGTGATGTTGTCGGTAAAATCGACCGTACCGTCATAGCCAGACTGCCCGACATTTACCTCGCCAGCCGCCGAGAAGTTACTGGTACCGCTGAGCGTTATTGTTCGGCCTGTACTCGCGATGAGTACGACATTGAAGGCTGTGTAGCTGACATTGACATCAATAGAGACTGATTGGGTTGCCAAAATAGCTGTGACGTTTGTGATGGTGAGGTCATTACCAGTTACCGAATACCCGCTATCGCTAAAGTTGAGCGTTGCGACAGAGAGTCCGGCGATGTCATTGTTCATAGCCTTGTTGGCGGTTCCAGCTGGGAACTCTAGAGTATCGCCGGCGTCAGGAACATTGCCGTTATCACAGCCTGACCAGTTACCACCGTTGCTCCAGTCTGCGTTGACAGCGCCAGACCAGGTACACGTATCAGCCGCAGCCCACACAGAGCTTGGTATTGCGGCAAGTGCGCTTACTGCGATACCCACAGCAAGCGTTAGGTTTATGAGTCTTTGTTTCCACATGAGATAACCCCTCATTTACATAGTCTTCAAGAGTAGTATCTCAGAAAGTGCTCATGTTTTTTGTAAGATTTCTCACAGAAAAAAGTTGTGCTTATAACAGTGCTAATGATTTTTCATAGCACGCTCGGAGTCGCGGGCATCGTCTCGCTTGCGTAAGGTTTGGCGTTTGTCCCAAGTTTTCTTGCCTTTGCCGATGGCAATGCGGAGCTTGATGTAGCGGCCAGCGGTAAGGATTTCGAGCGGGACAATAGTGCGGCCTTGTGTCTTGGCTTCCAGTAGTGCGTCTATTTCGCGGCGCCTAGCGAGGAGCTTGCGTGTACGTGACTGGTCTTGTTCGGGTACCGGAACGCCACTGGTCCCGTTGACCGTGCCATTTAGCAGGTACAGTTCGTTTTCTTTGACGGTCACGTACGCGCCACGAAGCTGGCCGTGCCCCATGCGCAGCGACTTTGTTTCGGCACCGGTGAGTTGTAAGCCCACCACCAAAGAATCGCCGAGCTCGTAATCGTGCCGTGCTCGTCGGTTCTGAATGACCTTGCGTGGTCCCTGCTGCTTCTGGTGGCCGCGACGCCCCTGTTTCTTTGCCATGGCTACATTGTACAACAGAGGTAAAATATTGACAAAAATATACAAAAAGTTTATTATATAATTAATATGGTTATTTCGCATGGTGGCACTTTCCCTTCACCTCCACGCAATGAGCTGCTTGTGGCCTGTCGAAACGTGTATGCGGTGGCAATGGATGATTTTGCCCCAAGATCCCCCCTTTGGGTTCGAAGACAGCCTCTAGGGCTGGTTGCCATCCACTTTGCAGGTGTACTCGCAACACGTAGCAGCGGGGAGCTGGCGGTACAAAAATTTGATATATGTCCTGTTTTAGAGGAATATGATGACAGTTATATGGCAGGAGAAGAACTGCCGCCCACACACTCTCCTCTAGGTATGGGGTTGAGGGTCTACGACCTAACACCCCTAGAAATTGCTGCGACGTACGGTACGGTAGATAAAAGGAATAACGCATTGAGCTATAAAGTTCACGATTTTGATGTGCACATACCCGAAGACGCAACAAACCAAGCAAGTCAATTTTTGGAAGTATTGAATAGATATGTAGCAGGCGGTAGACCATGCCGGAGCCAAAGAGTTGAGTCGTCGCATGTTGATGGTTGGTCTATCGGTCATGTGATTATGCCCAGACTATCGGTCCATACCGTGCTTGAAGGGAATGAGCCACCAGACTTTATTCGGAATTTATCCGATTTTCTCAATACCAAATATGCAGCTATTAATACTGAGCTTGACGCAATGCTCGGGAATCGTAGCCGCAGAATTGCTGAAGAAAGTATGCGTGTTGATACTGATGTCGCAAAAGACCTGGTGGATGAGGCAATTAGTCGTGCGGCACAAGAAAGAAAACGCACACTTGCTGCCCTGGAGCACTTGTGTAGGGTCTATCCGTATTCCTGAGAACTGGCGTGTTAGTGACGTAGCTACAAATTTGACGTCAATGTCTTGGAGGAGCCGTCATTCTCGTGTACCCGGCACGCATATCAGAGCAACTTTGCCATAGGTGTTTTTAGGAGGTGAGAATCCAGCGGAGAACCATGTCTTTGAGCCGACGGTACTCGGCTTCCTCGAACTGGATGTTGGCTATGCAGAACTTTTTGTTCGAGACGTGGCTACAAAACATGCACTCGAACATGTCGCCGCAGTCTTCTATAAAATAGCAGTTGACGATTTTCTTTGACCATATAACCGAAAAGCTGTTTGAGGTGCTGTTGCTGTCTTCGACACGAGCGCAATAACTGAGCCCTTTCGAACGCTGGCACGCCGCCACAAATTCGCTGTCGTTCACGCCGTCTGAAAACAGGATGTTTTTGGAGCCGCTAATGTCCTGCGAACGATATACCTTTTCCGAGCTGTAAATATTGTCCGACTCGCCGATGTTTATACTGTCCAGGTGGCGTTCCGTAGCGGTATAGTTCACTTCATTCCAGGCCGCAAGGATGTCCGGGATGGAGTCGAACTGCCGCTGTGGTTTCTGATCCCAGTCCAGTCTGTTCCAGGCATTCTCAGTGGTGATAAATTTACTTGGGTTGACCGACTGGGTCCAGGTGGCCTGTCCGGTGGTGCTGTCATTGACCTGCTGCGGCAAACGGACGTCAAAAGCAAATTTTTGACGGAATTGCTCTAGGGTAAGTGGGTTTTTATAGCCAAAGATTTGACCAATAATATTGTCCAGGAGTGCTTTTGCGGCAGATTCGTCCATGGGTTTTACCCATCCTTCCTTACTTTTATTCGACTAGATGAATGTTCGGCGAGCAAGTCGCTCAAGTTAAATGTCTGTGGCTCCAGCGAACTGGCGGTGTCAAATGGCCGTGGCGGTGTGGGCGCAGCAGTCTCTAAGCCCTGTGGAGCAGATGCAAGCGGTGTTGACGCTACAGTAACCGGCGGTTCTGGGGCATTTTCACCTGGGATGGCCGTTTTAACAGGGCTACGTAACACCTGGGATTCTTCGAACTTGGTTGGGAGTTTTGGGCTGGGCGAGGTCTGGTACGTTGCGAGATTATCGGGTGAAATGGATTTTTCGGCATGTGGCGCGTCTAGCGTACGGGCTTTGACTGCCGGCACAACCTGGCCATTGGCGAGCACCCGAACGAGGCATTCTCGCGGGTGCAGTTCGGTCATGATTTTGACGCGTACTTCCGGCTCGTCGATGCCTTTGGCATGCTCTTTCTCGACGAGTTCTTTCGGTAGCTCAATATTTAGGTTGCCCTCGAGCGCCCGAGCATCTTCCTCGGAAACTTTGAACGTGTAGTAATTGTAGGTGTTTGCAAAAATGGCATCGCGTAAGTCTTTATCTATCTGGCCAAAATACTGCTGGGTCAGAACTACCGTTAGGTTAAATTTGCGCGCCTCGGACAAAATGGCTGCCAGAGCTGGGTTTTGCACTACCGAAACCTCGTCTATTATGAGCATAACGCGCTGGTTGAACGCACGGGCTTGAGCAAGGAGGAATATTTGCTGAATGAGCAGACCAGCAACGGTTTTGACAACTTTTTCGCCCATGCTGACTTTGTTCAGAGAAAAGACTGTCAAAAAGTGCTCCTGGATGGTCTTGCTCAGTGAAAGTTCACCTTCGCTTATCAGCGCTGGTTGGAGCTGCATCTCATCTACAAAAGAGACGATGGGAGATATAGTCTCGGTGTAATATTTGGTACGAAGCTCGTTAAAATCGGCACCAAAAAAGTGAATGATGTTACTCGGAACGTAGGACTCGACATGTTCAAGAATTTGGTTACGAAGCTCTATATCTGTCACAAAGCGTTTGAGGTTGCCGAGCGACATTGCTTGGGCGGTGAGGAGGACATACAGGCTAAAACGCAGCAAGCGGTCGGCTTTAGGGTTAGCCATGTCGCCCATAAGCGAACGAAATAGCGTGCCTGTTAGCTCCGTAGCGGCTGATATATCGGTGGCGGTGCCGCTAAATAGCTCGGTACTCTCGTGGCCAAAATTGATTACTTTTTTGTCGGCTATGTGGGTAAAATCTTCGGCTAGCGAGGCGTGTGGGTCTATGACAACGACGCGGTAGTTCATGGCGAGTGCCGTTTTGCTCAGGCGGTCTACGAGCAGGCTAATGAACTTTGACTTGCCGCTTCCGCTCGCTCCGACTATAAACGAGTGCTTGTCAAATTCGTAACCGGTGAGATGTAAGTAGTAGTTGCGTGGAAAGAATGGAAAAGTGTCGACTTCAAGTAATGCTCCGGCGCTATCGCTTGACAGTATGGGGACGGCTTTCTCAATATTGAGATATTTGGGAACGGTTTTTTTCAGGTAATGTGTGTTAGTCGTAAAGTCTATGGCGAGCAGGTTGGCGGGAAATGCGGTTAGTAATTTCGTGGCCTTACTCCAGGCTTTACCTACCGACATAAAGTACATGCTGGTTTGAATAACGGCCTTGTCATGCCGAAAAGCTTTGACGCGGAAGCTGGCAAATTCAAGACTTTTCATTTTCTTTATATGGTATTTTTCTTTGAGGTCAAGGATGTTTCCACCACTCACAAACTGCACAAAATGTTCTTTTCCGGTCGCAGAGGGCAGCTCAAGGTCTTTTTCGTGCGCCGGACGAAGCAGGACGCCTTCAATGGCGTTCGACAACATGCTGAGGTCGTGGTCGCACCGTACAAAAAACCGTACGACGTTGTCTGTGCAGCGAAACACTAGATCGTAGTTTCCGCCAAGTACACCTAGGTGGCCGATGATGGCTTTGTTGAGTTGCAGCCATTGCCCTTGCGTGAGGCTTTCACTGAGGATATATAGCTCAAACAGATGCCACCGGATAGGTTGTTTTGCCATATGCTGTATTGTATCACCACTGTAGATAGCAGGAAAGATTAATCGTTTATGGCTTTTTGTACGGCTTGCCAGATGGTTTTATCGCCGTTTTTGTGGCGCCAATACCACCATTCTCCACCCCAGAGGTCTATGGGGTGCGCGTCGACGCGCTGGGCAAAGTCTATGTTAAAACGTATGCGCTGGGCGCTCATGGACAAGGCTTGTTCCTCGGTGGTCATTTCCCATATGGCGCGGTGACCCCATGGTTCTAGCTGTAATTCGTGAATGAAGACTGGCTTTCCGATGATTTTCTCTATAATGAAGCGACGCAATCTGTGGAGCCATGGTTTCTGGATGGTGTGCCGGTAAGCGCCCTTGTTGAACATCATGGTGTATATACTGAAACCAACGCCGCCGCGGGGGTGTGGGCGGCGCAGCGGAATCCCCCAGCCGTTGCTGGTGCTCATGTAGATTGGCTTTTCGGTGAGCTCGGCGAGCAGCTGGTATTCTTTGCGCAGTCGCCGAAGATTTATGTCGATTCCCCTGCCGAACCCTCGAAGCACTGCTTCGTTTTCCAGCTGATAACCATCTATAAAATCTGCTTTGTCGTACCATTCTACCGTTGCCTGTACAAAGTCTAACAACGCCTGAGTCTTCTCTGGCTCGGGTAGGGTCATTGCCCACTGGGGCCAGTGGTACTCTGGCCAGCGCGGCTGCTTCACGCCCAAGCAGAGCGTGACAATGCCGCCGGCATTTTCGACCATTTTCATTTGCCAGTCGAGTTCGCTAAAATCGTAGGTGCCGCGCGTTTTTTCACACTCGTTCCAGTAGCTCATAAGGCGGAAGCGTCGCCAGCCCATCTTGAGCAGCCACCGAAGCGTGGCTTTGGGGTCAAGGCCAAAGCTCCGGCATTGTTTGACACTAAAACTGACGCCGTAGCGCTTCGGGTCGATTGTGTGCATAACCATTGCGTAAAATATAACAGATTTCCTCGTCCCGCGGTGCTACAATGTCCTCATGACGAACGAAGAAATGCTGGAAGATATCAAACAACTGATTACGGCCAACAACCGTATTTTATCGCTTGAGCTCGAACAGAAACTTGATGAAAAACTTCGTGCCCAGACCGAAGAATTACGTTCCATTATGGATGTTAGTTTCGATGCCGTTCAAGAACAACTAGACGACCACGAACGGCGTATTGGCACGCTTGAGCACTCTACGGCCTAAAACTCTCTCTGGCAATGTTCCATACCGAATCATCACCTAAGACTTTCCAGCGGTAGTACCAATATTCGGCACCCCAGAGGTCTATGTGGCGGATACCGGTTTGTTTGGCGAAATGGAGCGTGCTTTCAAATCGGGCAGCGTCGAACGTTTTGTTTTGCTCTGTTAGGCTGATATCGGGGATGTTTTTGCCGTTTGGCGGCCACGGTTCCATCTGGAGCTCGTGAATAACACTTT
This sequence comes from Candidatus Saccharibacteria bacterium, assembly GCA_016700375.1. NCBI lineage: Bacteria > Candidatus Saccharimonadota > Candidatus Saccharimonadota bacterium. The sequence goes on along the minus strand of CP065016.1, from coordinate 294,478 downwards.
CCTGTCCCTTCAGTATTTTCTGCGCCCCAGCAAGTGCGGCGTAGTGCCAGCTGGGAAACGGATAAGTTTGGTAGCGTTTTGTAAGAGTGGCGTCCCAAACACGTCGGTATAGCGATATGCCGTTTATATCACCCAAGGGGCTGCGCAGTGCAAAGCCAGCGTAGTTGTTGCTGCGACTTATGATGACTGGGTGTTTCGAGTCAGCCTTTTTTACGAGCGCGAGTTCGTCGGCCAGCCGCGCGCGGTCAAAATTGTAGCACGCACCAAAGTGGTTGAAAAACTCGTTTTCGAGCTGGTAGCTTTGTAGTGCCCGGGAGGCTTTATAGCGATTAATAATGGCTTTCATGAACGTTTCTAGTTGTGGCTGCCACTGCTCGCGCGGCTGTTTGGTGTCGTAGAACGACGGAGCATGACACTCTGGCCAACGTGGCTGGCGCAGCCCAATCGCGAGGCTAATGTACCCACCAGCTTTTTCTATGGTTCGGAACTGCCAGTCGAGCTGTTCGAAATTATATGTCCCAGGTGAAGTCTCTATCTGGTCCCAATAGCTCACGAGACGAAATTGCCGAACGCTGAGGTCGTTGATTATGGCATTCAATGTTTCCTCCGGATCTACGCCTAGGTATCCGGCATAACTCGGGATAAATGTGACACCTAGCTCGTATGGTTTGCCCTTTTGTGAGTGTTGGTACCAGAGGGCGAGGGCGTAGCTGGAGCTGGAAATTAGAAGCGCCAGACACAGAACAATGACGACGCTGCGTTTTACCCAGACGCGGATAGTCGGATAGGCGGATAGGCAGATAATCTTCCTGTTCTTCTCTGCCCGACTAGTCAGACTATCCGACTCCGCCGCTACTACGTTCTTTGCCCTTTGCCCTTTGCCCTTTTTGACTTCATTCATAATTCAATTTCCATATTCTCAGCCCCGCTGTGGCGGCTCGTGCTACCATTATACCGTGTCAAAGCCAGTAACGGTTTCGGTAATCATACCCGCTTACAATGAAGAGCAGTGTTTGCCTGCGTGTCTCGATGCTCTGGCCGCACAAACAGTGAAACCATTTGAAGTGATTGTGGTAGATAATGCCTCCACTGATAAAACGGCCGAAGTAGCCGCCCGGTACCCTTTTGTGACCGTGCTGCGCGAACCGGAACGCGGCCGTGTGTTTGCTCGCAATGCTGGGTTTCGTCATGCTTCTGGTACCATCCTGGGGCGACTTGATGCCGACGCCATTGTGCCCGAAGGCTGGGTGGAATGGATTTCGAACTTTTATGAATCTAGTGAGGGAACGGTAGTACTCACCGGTGGAGCCCATTTTTACAACATGCGGCCCACCTGGCTGATAAGCTGGGCCTACAACTGGCTTGTCTTTCGCTTCAACACCATACTGACTGGCGCGCCGACACTGTGGGGGTCAAATATGGCACTGCCGCGAACCCTTTGGGAAAAAGTGGAAAATGATGTCTGTCTCGATAATGCACTGCACGAAGACCTCGACCTCACTTTCCATGTGCGGCGCACTGGTGGGCATATACGGTACGACAAATCTTCTCGTGTGCGGGTAGAAATGCGCCGTGTGCATACCGACCGCCAAGCACTGTGGCCCTACCTGCAAATGTGGCCGCGCACTCTCCGACGCCACGGGTACTGGACGTGGCCAATCTGTTGGGTGGTTGGCGCACTTATGCTCTATATAGCCTCGCCTGCTCCGTTGATTTTTGAGAAACTTGCTAGCGCAATTCGACGGAAACCTGTTGCCTGAGCCTACTGATTACTACTCTGCCACTGGCCGGATGAGAGTTGGTAGGGCGCGCAGTTGCCCCACAAGCCACTCTTTTCAGCTTGGGCTTTTTCCATGGCAGCGTTAAACTCTTGGCTTTTGGCAAATGGAAAAGCGTAAGCGAATGCGTAGCCTTTTTGGACGAGCTCCAGGTTTAGGTTCACGCCGTCCTCCAGATACACGTAGCGTAGCAACCGGTCGTAGCGATCCCGGTTTGTAGTCAGGCTGTCGGAAACGAGTCGGATGCGCTGGCTACCAATGCGGTTTTTTGTGTAAGCTGCCGCGGCTGGTCCGTAGCATTGCACCGGGGTGTTTTCCTTGTGGGTTTCCGGTGTGTCTATGCCAATAAAGCGAATTTTTTCCTCTGTTCCATTCATGTCCACTAGTACGGTATCGCCGTCCAGAAATTGTTTTACGGTATATGACCCTGGTTGAGCGCGCATAAACACCTTGCTATTGAGCGGCTTCAGCCACCCCTGTTTCTGTGCTACAAACGCAAACAGTACCAGCACCACCGCAAACACCATCAACCCCCAACGTTTCTTGGTCATTGTGTGTCAAGTATACCACCGCAGATGGTGATGATTATCATCGCAAAGGGTTCAATAAAAATCCAACTTGGCGCTTTGTCGGTAGCGAAGTAACCATTGTGGTCACTGCTGCAGCTAATGGAATCTGAGGGCGAGTGACCCGGGCGTTTATATTTGCGACCGCCATAAAGCCTAGCTTCGAAACCCTGACTTTTACGGTACTACCCGCGTCAATCACTCTGTGATTACCATCAAAATGTGCGTCGGTATCAGTAAGCAGACAAAAAATATCTTCTTCGCCTTCTTTTAATACTTCCCGAGACCACGTGTCGGTTTGCGCTCCCCAAGTCCACAGGGGAAGCTCAAGCGGGTTTTTGAGAGTCAAAATTCTCAATGAGCGTGAATCAAGCCGTTGCCCGGGGAAGACGATGTGCTTTGCCAGGAGCGGCCCATTTGCATAATCGCGCGAAACCAGAAGCTCTTCTTCGTATTGGGGAGAAGAGGGGTCTTTCCCGTTGGATTTGCGTACAAATATTTTTCCGTCTTTGACTTTCTCGCTCAGTCTTACGCCCATGCGTCCTTCATGAACAATAGTTCTAATGACGTCATTGTTATAACCAAATGCCCGACGATGTTTGCCCGCATTCAGATCGCGTGCGCCTTCACCGATTGCACCAACACCAAAGCCGAGTACGGCATACTGCGTCTCGCCGTTAATCTCTATCTCTATCAATGGCACATCTTGCATTTCGGCAATCTCAGGACTAATGAGCTGCGACGGCCGACGTATACCTTTTGCGCCATTGAGGATGTTTTGCAGCACATTGCCGTTGCCAAAACCCTCTGCTAGGAGTGCCGATCTTTCTTCGGTGCGAACTTGGAGCGCGTGTTCAGTCACTGCAATATCTTGCCCTACTCGTGAGGTTACGCCATCTCCGCTCAACACTGCTATCAACGCTCTTCCGCCCGCAACGATATCATCAACACTTGTAAGCCTATCGTTTTTCTGATTTCTCAGTCGTAAATTGCCGCCTTCAAACTCAGTAGTGCAGACGGGTGCTTGTGCAAAGATTGGGTGAGCGTTTTGAGTCCAGGCGACGCCAGCTTTTGCGTCTTTTTCATTTGAACAACCGCTTCCAATAATAATTGCCGCATATTCAAAATGGCCGTAATCAATACTAGGGCTAACAGCGTTTTCAAAATTTACAGGCATTTTAGTAGCTTTAGTAGTCTATACCTTTATTGGCGAGGAATTTGTCATCGAAGTGATGTTTTACCTTCGTCATATCCGTTGCTATGTCTACATACTGTAACAGGTTTTTGGGGAAGTTTCTGCCGGTGAGGCAGAGGCTGGTTTTGGGCGAGCGTTTTAGGATGAGGTCTTTTAGCTGACGCTCGGTGAGGAGGCCGTCGTGGACGGCATTGTTTATTTCGTCGCAGATAACGAGGTGAAACTTCTCAGAGGTGGCAGCCTCAAATGCGGTGAAATAAGTGTCTTTTGCGGCCTGCTTGTGCTGTTCGGGCGTGACATCACTGGCGCTTAAATCTCCGGCGTCGTAAAAACCTTTGCCGCCTTTGTAAAACAAAAGGTCGTCACCGTATACGGGTAGAATATCTCGTATGAATGTGTGCTCGCCGACCCCCCAGTATTTTATGAACTGCACATAGGCCACCTTCCAGCGGTTGCCCAGGGCGCGGCACATCAGCCCTAGCGAAGCCGAGGTCTTCCCCTTTCCTTCGCCGGTATACACCACTACCACAGACTCTTTGGTCTGAAAATCCTCAAAAGACATAGAACCAGTGTACAAGAGACAAGAGATAAGAGACAAGAGCGGCTAGGGGTAATGCGGTAAACTCTTCGACTCTATATTTCGGCGTCAAATGGCGAAGGAGGGAGGTTGTTCTCGGTACATACGACTCCCCTTGAGAGTGCAAATGCTACGAAGCTTCCGTCGAGTATAATTGGAGGTAGCCCGATTTTAAGAAAAGCCGCTCCCTCACCGCTTCCCGTAAGCTCAGTATGAGCACTGCTTAGGAGATTGCCCCCAATCCCTTGCCCGCGACTGCCTTCATCAACGTACATACCAACAATGCGGTAGTGTACGCCATGTTCATCTGGTTTTTTAAGTTCCAAAACAGCAAGAGCACCAACTACTTTTCCCACTTGATTTTGTCTAGTGAATAGCTCGAGGCCGTCAGTCGTGTCGAGTGGTTCAACACCGGCGACTCCCCGGCCACAATTTATGAGCGCGAGAGCAGCGTGCTTATCTTCGCCACTATGTCGTGGAGCTTTGGTCAAAGTATCGCGTGTCATTAAATATATAATAACACAGAATAATGACAAGAGCAACTATACTTTGAGGGCGGAATCAATGCGGGCGCGGTCGAAGCCGACGATGATTGTACCGTTTATGTCCAGAACGGGTATACCCGTTTGGCCGGATTTTTGCATGGCTTCTTCAGCGTATTCACGCTTTTCGTCAACGTTTTTTTCGCTAAACTTTACACCGGCGCGGTCGAGGTACTGCTTGGCTGCCTGGCAGAATCCGCACCAGTCGGCGCTGTATACGGTAACTTGGGGTGTATCTGACATAGTTGTTGCTCCTTCTTTACTATACAAAGTATAGCGTATTATCTGCACGGTTTCAAGTCATATTTTTGCTATACTATCATCAGTATGCGCTACGCTTTTGTATTTTTAGCCATTGTAGCGATGTGGGTGGCATTGCTGCTACTGGCGCTTAAAACCACTGTAGACACGCTGTTTTTGGCAGCCGTCGTCATGGTGCTCACGGTAGTACTGTTCCTCATAGGGTTCCAGAGGGGTCGCTAGGATGCTCCGAACCCTTCAGGTAGCTCGTTCGGTTTTGCGAGTGGTGTGGGCGCGCCTGACGAGCAAATATGATTGGCAGTTTCAAATTGCCCAGCAGTGTCAAGAGCTTGGCGGCGTGTATGTGAAGTTTTTGCAGATGCTCGCGGTGCATAATAGCACGAAATATCTTGTAGAAGGCATGGGTGCGGAGCTGGCGTTTGAGCAGGTGCCATACGAGTCCATACACCTTCACCGAGAGCTGGGCGACCTTACCGAGCAACTTATGAGCATAGAAGAAACGCCATTTGCGGCTGGGTCATATGGTCAGGTCTACCGCGCAAAGCTTCATGGCGGTGACGATGTGATTGTGAAGGTACTTCGTCCATCTGTGCGCAAAACACTCAAAACCGATATTCGTATCTTAAACGTCATTGGTTTGGTGGTGAGTTGGTTTACGGGTAGCTCTATGGTAAATTTCCGCACCATGGCTCGGGAGTTTTCTAGGGCCACCTGGGCAGAAACAAACTATCGGCTCGAAGCCCAAAGCGGCGAGCGTATTCGTGCCTATTTTGACCAACGCGGCACGCTGACCATTCCGCGCTCGTACCCCGAACTCACATCTCGAACAGTGCTAGTGCAGGAATATATTGGCGGGGTATCCATAGTGTCGCTTGAGTCAAAGCAGCATGAAGGGTTTCGCATAGACGACCTTGTGCGTAGTGCGGTTGGCTCAGATGTATGGGAGCAGCTGCGCTTACTTGGAACAGAACTGCTGCGCGCCACCGTGTACGCTGACTATCTTATGGTAGACCCGCACCCGGGGAATGTACGGTTGCTACCCGGTAACAGGGTAGCGCTGATAGATTTTGGGCTTGTTTCGCCTGCCCCCACAAACCGTGAGGCGTTTGCAAGCCTGATACACCAGTTTCGTAAGCTGTACGATGATGAGTTTGAGGCCGGGAGTTTTGCGGTGGCAATGCTGGCATTTTTCGACGTAGAATTACACGACGCACTTGATGTTGTAGCCCGCGAACGTCACGATGATTATACGTTCTCTCTGGGCGAGTTTATTGACAAGTTTGTGGCGGCACAGTCGCAGCAGGCGAAACTCCAAAATTATCTTTCCAGCAAGCAGCTGTTGCAGCTATTTATAGATATTTTGAACCAAGATAACAAACTCGGCATTCGCATAACAGAGGAAAATGCTCTCCTGCAGCGTTCTATGACCATGTTTATGTCTGTCATACGGGCAATCAGTGATGCTCACGGCGAAGAAGTGTATGCGCCAATTATTCGTGACTGTTTGCGAACGGTCGACAAGGAAGTGAAACGTACTGGCGTGACGCAGTCGGCTCGACACCGACAAATGAGTGAAGAGCGTGCCTTTGAGGTTGCCTCAAGCTGGCTAGCGGTTGTCGCAGAGCGCGACCGAAATTTGTATAAACACATCATAGGAGGAAGCTACGCCACATGAATATCGTTTTTTGTCATTCCGGGCTTGACCCGGAATCTAGCGCTATGGATTCCGACTCGGAGGTCGGAATGACAGTACCCAAGGAGTATTCACGATGAGTGATTTGAAAGAGTGGGTTATACAGCTTCGCTACCCCTACACGGCCGGGGTCATTGCGGTAATCTGGCTCGGTACCGCCGTGTTGGCCGTGATACGTCCGGAGGATTCCATAGAAACCCTGATAGTTCTCGCCGCCGCCGCAACCATCATCATCGCCCTGGTCGGTTTTTCCTCAAGCCGCCGGTAAGCTGAGAGCTACACTGGTTACTATGCTCAAAAAGCGGTTGGTTAGCTTGGAAGAGTGTTAATATAGTATGTATGCACGAGGGGGTATTAGACAGAGAACACACACTAAGTACTGATTCAGGCGGTGTTTCTCGTGGTTCAGTGCGGCAGCATATATTACCAACGTCAAATCCTAAGCATTCAAATACGCTATTGGGAGAAATCAAAAAGACACCGTACTTTCAGTCAAAAAATTTTGTCCTTTATAATGCAGATTGTCTCAGTATTTTGAAGCAACTGCCAGAGAACTCTGTGGATATGATTTTTGCCGACCCGCCTTACAACCTTTCTAACGGGGGATTTACGGTACATGCAGGTAAAAGAGTCAATGTTCATAAAGGTGATTGGGATGTAAGTCAGGGCCTTAAAAAAGATTTTGAATTCCATATGGAGTGGATTCGTGCGTGTCGAAGAGTCTTGAAGCCTGAAGGAACATTATGGATAAGTGGTACTTACCACTCAATTTACTCGTGCGGTTTTGCTGTGCAAGTCGAGAAGTTTCATATCTTAAATGATATTACCTGGTTTAAGCCAAATGGTTCGCCGAACTTAAGCGGTAGATATTTCACGGCAAGCCACGAGACGCTCATTTGGGCACGCAAGGAAAAAAATGCAAAACATCACTTTGAATATAAGCTTATGAAGGAGGGCGCGTGGCCAGAAGACGCAATGAAAAAGCCAGGACTTCAAATGCGATCGGTGTGGTCACTACCGACACCAAAACCTTCTGAGAAAGTGCATGGTAAACACCCGACACAAAAACCACTCGACCTGCTGCGTAGAGTAGTGCTAGCCAGTACGAAAGCTGGTGATGTTGTGCTCGATCCATTTACCGGCAGTAGTACAACTGGTATTGCTGCTGCTATGTATGGTAGAAAATTTATCGGTATCGATAAGGACGCATCGTACCTTGATCTTTCGGCGAAAAGGTATAAAGATCTATCTATAACGTAACGGAGAAATCATTATGGTACCGAGAGACACGAGAACAGGTGGAGTACTTGAAAGTATGATTTTGCCCTCGCTCACAAGGGGCGGATACACCTATGCTGCACAAGTAAACGTCGGTCAAAGACTCGGTGGCGGCAGGCATATGGCTGATGTGGTAGTGCGTAAGGGTGAAGAAGAAATTATTGTTTCGCTGAAATGGCAACAAACCTCCGGTACTGCCGAGCAAAAGGTTCCTTTCGAAGTTGTCTGCTTAATGGCTGCAGTAGAGGACGCAGCTAACAAAGCGACAAAGGCATATTTGGTCCTGGGTGGTGCGGGGTGGAAGCTACGTGATTTTTATACTGGCGGCGGATTGGAAAAGTACATTGCTTACGAAGACACCGTTCGTATTGTCACACTTGAAGAATTTGTAGCAATCGCTAATAACGGAAGTCTCTAGGTCATATAGCCGGTATCATTCCCACTCGATGGTGCCGGGGGGTTTGCTGGTTATGTCGTAGACGACGCGGTTTATGCCGTGTACTTCGCTGACGATACGGCTGGAAATTTTGGCTAGTAGTTCATGCGGCAACTTAGCCCAGTCTGCTGTCATACCGTCGCTGCTGCTCACGGCGCGGACGGCGCAGACTTGTTCGTAGGTGCGGCCATCGCCCATCACCCCAACGCTCTTTATAGGCAACAATACCGCGAAAAACTGCCATACTTCTGGGCGGACGGGGTGGTTCTCTATTTCCTCGCGCACAATGGCATCGGCTTTTTGCAGTATGTCTATGCGCTCTGGTGTGACGGAGCCAATAATGCGTATGGCAAGACCGGGTCCTGGGAATGGCTGGCGCTGCACCATTTTTTCGGGCAACCCGAGTGCGGCACCCAACTCACGAACCTCGTCTTTAAAAAGTTTGCGCAGTGGTTCTATGAGCTTCAACTTCATTTTTTCGGGCAGGCCGCCCACATTGTGGTGGGATTTTATGGTTACACTGGGGCCGTTTACGGAAACGCTTTCAATCACGTCTGGGTACAGTGTGCCCTGCACCAAAAACTTTGTGCCCTGTACTTTCCGAGCTTCGCGTTCAAAAATGGCTATGAACTCGGCGCCAATGACTTTGCGCTTTGTCTCGGGGTCCTCAACATCTTTTAGTTTGGCGTAAAAGTCTTTGCTAGCGCGAATGGGTTTAACATTCAGCCCTACCGACTTATAGGCGGCCAGTACTTCTTCGTATTCATTGGCACGCAGTAAACCGGTGTCGACGAAGATGCAGGTTTGCTGTGTGCCGATGGCTTTGTCTACCAATGTGGCAGCTACAGAACTGTCTACCCCGCCGGAGAGCGCACAAACGACATTGGCGTCCCCCACAGTTTCGCGGATGCGGGCAACGGCATCGTCTATGAGCGAGCCTGCCGACCAATCGCGGTGAAATCCACAGAGGTCGAAGAACCGTCCCAGAATATTTTTGCCTTCTACGCTGTGAGCGACTTCGGGGTGAAACTGTAGCCCAAACAAGCCAAGCTCGCGGTCTTCCATGGCGCATATAATGCCACCGCTCATGGCGGTGACGGTAAACCCTTCTGGGGCTTTGGCCACGTGGTCGCCGTGACTCATCCAAACGACCGAATTATCTGCCTTTTCGTCTATAAGGGAGCTTTTGCTCGAGAGTGATATAGAGGCATTGCCATATTCGCGTGTAGTACCTGGCTCAACTTTGCCGCCGAGGTTAAGCGCTAGCAGCTGCATGCCGTAGCAAATGCCAAGGATTGGTACTTGCAGCTCAAACAAATCGGCATTAAGCGCAGGAGCATCCTTTTCGTAAACAGAGTTTGGCCCGCCCGAAAGGACGATTCCCTGCGGGTTCTGCGCTGCTATTTCTTTTAGGCTGGCGCGAAATGGCAAGATGATACTGTAGACACCAAGTTCGCGCGCTTTTCGAGCGATGAGCTGGGTGTATTGTGAACCGTAGTCGAGGATAACCAGGGTTTCCTGAGAAGTAGGCGCGTTCATTGCACGTATCCGTTCGTTCGAAATTCCAAATAGCAAGTAGCAAATTTCAAACAATTTCTAAAATCCAATTTCCAATCTTTCAACGGAGATTGCTTGGAATTTGAATATTGTGATATGTTTGCCTTTTGGAATTTGGAAATTGGAATTTTTCTACTCATTGGTAGTTGCCTCCGTCGTTGGTAATAAACAGGTCGTGCGGGTGGCTCTCGGTCAGGCTGGCCTGGGTAATTTGGATAAATGCGGCCTTTTCCCATAGCTCTTCTATGTTTTTTGCGCCGACGTAGTACATCCCGCTAAACATACCGCCCATCCACATATCTATAAGTTGCTTGACAGTGCCAGATGACGGCACGAGCCCTTCGACGCCTTCGGCCACCAGCACGTCTCCGGTGTAGTTTTTGCCGTGGAATTCGTCCTCACTGCTTATTTCTAGGCCCTTTTTCATGGCGCCAATGCTGCCCATGCCACGGTACGACTTGAAAACGTATTCGTCTGAACCGTCGAGGATGCTGCGAAAACGCGAGGGTACTTGGTCGGCTTTGAAACGAGTCACTTCACCGGGTGACTCCTCTGTCGCGGCAAACATGCGGCCCATCATCACCGTGCTGGCGCCGGCAGCCAGTGCCTTCAGTGCGTCACCAGAGTTGATGAGTCCGCCGTCAGCGACCACCGGCACGCCGGCTTTGTGGGCAACGGGTTTGATTTCGAGCAGCGCTGAAAGCTGAGGCACACCCATGCCGGAGACAACTCGCGTAGAACAAATCGCCCCTGGACCCATACCAACACGCAAGCTGTCCGCGCCAGCGTCTATGAGCGCTTTGGCGCCGTCGGCTGTGGCGATATTGCCCGCCATAACTTCAACGCTATAATTCTTTTTGATAAATGTAACTGTTTCAATTACTTTCTTCGCGTAGCCATGAGCTGAGTCGACGAGAATGAAGTCTACTCCTGCCGCGACCAGCGCTTCGACGCGTGATTCGTAGCCAGCGCTGCTGCCAACGGCCGCGCCAACAAGCTGCCCAGCATCTTTGACGGCTTTTACTTCCGCGGCCTGTTGCTCAACGGTCAGGTTGCGGTGGATGATACCGACACCGCCAGTTTCCGCGAGGGCGATTGCCAGCCGAGCTTCGGTAACCGTGTCCATGGGCGCGGACACAAATGGCGCTCTAAGCGCCAGTTTACGAGTCAGTTTTGTTTGTAGGTTTATGTCTGCTCGGTCAAAGCCCGAGTAGCCTGGGCGAAGTAGTACGTCATTGAATGTGAGTGAAAGAGTAAATTGTTCCATGTCTCATTCTACCGCACGAAATGCCTATTCGCCAAGTATGTCTGTGAGAAATATTACAAAAAAACCACGGGAACTCTTTACGTTGCCCGTACCCTCTGTTACAATCTAGAAACGTAATGGCGGATTCATACCCAACACTCCCGGCTTTCCGGTTTTTCAGCCGACCCAGGCCTGCTCTGGCCGCATCGTCATCCCCTAGTAGTAGCCCACTACAACTGGGTGTTGTCGCTGCAACCAGAACAAATCTGGAGTCAACTGAAAATTCCAAAAAGTCGAGAGCGCTGGGTATGGCTACCACGCCTGGGTCTCATACGGCGCGCTCTAAGAGTGCTGCCTCTGCAGTGCTACTCGATATGGCCGATACTACATGGCGGATGTTTGTGCCAACTATCGGTTTGCTACTTGTTGGGCGTCACTACGACCTACGGTTTGGCACGAAGCCATGGCTTATGCTCGTGGGCGTAGCCGTTGGGGCGCTGCTGGCCGCACTTCTCATTCGCCGCCAAATGGTACGACCAATAGAAGAAATACGAGGTGAATCGAAATGATATCACCTCATTTTTTTGCGAGCGAAAAGCTTAATATTGTATTACCCACCGAGGCAATTTTCCATATTGGCCCGCTGCCTATTACCAACGCAATGCTGCTGGGCGGATTTAGCGTAGCCGTGCTGCTGGCAATATTTTTCTACACGGCTTCTATGGTAAAGCAAGGTCGTACGAATAGGTTTGTTGGCCTTGTGCAGTGGGCGTTCGAAGGCATGTACAAAGCCGTATACGACATAGTACCCGACCGCACCATGGCACGCAGCATTGCTCCGCTGGCACTGACCATCTTTTTCACCGTACTCATTAGTTACTGGGCAGATATCTTGCCGGGAGTTGGTCATTCGGTAAGCTGGCACGGCGGCGAGCTACTTCGTTCCCTGCCGACCGACCTCAATTTTACGATTGCTCTCGCTATAACCAGCATGACGGCGGTACAGTACTACGCTATTAAACAGCATGGGTTTTTCGGCAATGCGAAGCGCTATATTATTAGTCCGCTCAAAAACCCGATTGGGGCGTTCGAAGGCTTCCTCGAACTCATTGGTGAATTTTCGCGCTTGATTGCGCTGAGTCTTCGACTTTTCGGCAACGCCTTTGCTGGCGCTGCCCTGCTAGCCATTGTGGCCGGGCTTGCCTCTTATGCAGCTTCGGCTGTGCTGCCGTTTTTCATGGCGTTTGAGCTGTTTATTGGCTTCATTCAGGCTTACGTGTTTTATGTATTGACGCTTATTTTTGCCAGCCTAGCGACCGCGAGCCATGGTGGCTCACATGAATCTGCTCATGAATCTGCTCATACCACGGAGGTAGCTGCGGCCAAATGAGGTAAAACACACCCCTGTAAATAGTACTAACCAAGTTAAATAAGGAGTTATAACAAATGGAAAATATCGCTTTCGCACTCGCTTACGCACTACCGGCACTCGGTGCTGCTATGGGCGTTGGTCTCATAGGTAAGGGCGCCCTTGGTGCTGCAGGCCGCAACCCAGAAAAGATTGGTGAACTACGAACCCTCATGATTACCGCTATTGTCTTCGCTGACTCACTGGCTATCATCGGTATCATAGTCGGCTTCCTCGCGAAGGGTTAATAGACATTGCTAACAATAGGAATTTACGTGACATATTTATTTACACAATTTGCGAGTGAAGCAGCCGAAGCGACCGACCCGGTAAAGGCGCTTGGGATAGACATGAAACTGCTTGTTTTCCAGATTATCGCCTTTGCGATTTTGGTCTGGCTGCTCAGTAAGTACGTTTTCCCGGTGCTCATGAAGGCGGTCGATGACCGGCAGGCTCGTATAGACGAAAGTAATGCAGCGGCAGCCGATGCAGCAAAACAAGCGGCCGAAACTGAAGAAAAACTTGCCAAGTTGCTGAAGCAAGCTCGCAGTGAGGCCACCGACATCGTCGCAACAGCCAAAGAAGAGGCGGCTGGTTTGCTCGCTAAAACTGAAGAAAAGTCGAAAGTACAGGCCGAGCGAATCGTGGCGGCAGCCCACGAGTCCATTGAAAAAGATGTGATTGCCGCCAAAAAGGCACTGCACAATGAAACCATTGAGCTAGTCGCTCAAGCCACGGAAAAAGTTGTTGGAAAAACAGTCAACGCCGGTGTCGACAAACAGCTTATCACCCAGTCTATAAAAGAGGTGGAAGCCTAATATGCAGGGCAAACTCAGCCGGCGCAAGATTGCACAGTACGTGGCTGAACGCGTCCGCTCGGGTTTGGTACCCGAACAAGTTATGCAAGAAGTGGCTGCCTATTTGGTCGAGACGCGTCGAGTACGGGAAGCCGCACTGGTAGCGCGCGCCATAGAAGACGCCCTGTACGAACAAGGCACGGCGGTTGTCACGGTTACCTCTGCCCGCCCGCTCGACGACGAATTGCGTCAGGCTGTTGCCGCCCAAGTGGGTATGCGCGACGTGTACTTGCGTGAGGTGGTGGACCCAAGCGTATTGGGTGGTATTCGTTTGCAGACAGCTGATGCTTCGTATGATGCGACGCTTGCACATAAACTAAATGGCCTTCGCGCCGCGAAAGTATAGAAAGGACTTAGTAATCGTTATGCCAGATATTGCAGTCAGCGAATTATCAAAAGGGCTTCGCGACGCCATCGCGCAGCTCGACAATGGTGAAAATATGGAGTCAACCGGTGTTGTTACCCGCGTGGGTGACGGTGTGGCTTGGGTACATGGCCTGCGTAGCGCTGGTTATGCTGAAGTGCTCGAAATCCAGACGACCCATGGTGTAGTGGAGGCATTTGCCCTCAACCTCATGGAAGATGAAATTGGTGCGGTACTGCTCGGCGAGGACCGCTATGTCGTCGCCGGTGATGCGGTGAAGCTTAAGGGTGTCGTGCTGGAAGTGCCTGTCGGGCCAGAGCTTTTGGGCCGTGTTGTTAACCCGCTTGGTCAGCCGCTCGATGGCGGCCCGGCCATAAAAACCAAAGAAACTGGCCTCGTAGAACAACGAGCCATAGGTGTTATGGGGCGAAAAGGCGTTCATGAACCACTCATGACGGGCATCATGTCCATAGACTCAATGTTCCCAATTGGCCGCGGCCAGCGCGAACTTATCATTGGTGACCGCCAAACTGGTAAAACAGCCATTGCGCTTGACACCATGATTAACCAGGCAAAGCAGAAGACCGGCGTGGTGAATATATATGTTGCGGTCGGTCAAAAACTTTCTAAGGTTGCTCGTTTGGTAGAGCGACTGAAGCAAGAGGGCGTGATGGACCAGACGATTGTCGTTGCTACCGGCCCAAGTGACCCAGCTTCTCTGCTGTACCTCGCGCCATATGCTGGTACTGCTATGGGTGAATGGTTCCGCGACAACAGCAAGCACGCGCTCATTATTTACGATGACCTTACGAAGCACGCGGTCGCGTACCGCCAAATGTCGCTTTTGCTCCGCCGTCCACCAGGGCGCGAAGCCTTCCCGGGCGATGTTTTCTACCTGCACTCTCGCCTGCTCGAGCGTTCTGCAAAGCTCAGTGACGAGCTTGGGGCTGGTAGTCTTACTGCCCTGCCCATTATTGAAACGCAGGCTGGCGACATTTCAGCATACATACCGACAAACGTTATTTCCATTACGGACGGTCAGATTTTCATGGAAACAGACCTATTCTATCAGGGTATTCGCCCAGCGATTTCAGCTGGTCTTTCGGTGTCGCGCGTGGGTGGTGCCGCCCAAACCAAGACAATGAAATCTGTTGCTGGTGGCCTAAAGCTCGGGCTTAGCCAGTTCCGCGAACTTGCCGCCTTTGCTCAGTTTGGTAGTGACCTTGACGAGGCAACCAAAAAGCAAATTGAGCGCGGGCAGCGCCTCACCGAGCTGCTCAAGCAACCGCAGTACAGCCCGCTCAGCATTTGGGAGCAAGTTGCCTCTATTTTTGCCGTGAACGAAGGCCATTTTGACCGCGTTCCCCGCGAGAAAATCAAAGATGCTCAGGCTGCGTTGCTTGCCAAGCTCGCCAAAGAACACGGCAAAGAGATGGATGCGCTGAACACTGGTGATGAAAAGGTTGAAGCAGATAGTGCCACCGGTAAGCTGCTAGCCAAGATTGCCGCTGCCGCCGCGAAAGGATTCGAAGCGTAATGAGAGCTAAGAGACAAGAGATAAGAGTTAAGACTGGAGCTGCATCGCGCAAAGCGCAACTCTTAACTCATAACTCTTACGTCTTATCTCTAGAGCGACTGGAGGTCGTTCATGGCTAGTACTCGCCAGCTAAAGGGCCGGATTCGCTCGGTCAAAAGCACGAAGCAGATTACGAAGGCTATGCAAATGGTCGCAGCCAGCAAGATGCGCCGCGCCCAAGACGCCACCAAAGCCACCAGCGACTATACGCGCACGGCAAACGAGCTGCTGGCGTATTTGTCGAGTCAAGGTGCGACCGACCGACACCCGTTGTTTCAGAAACGGGAGGTCAAAGGCCGCCTGATAATCGTTATTGCCTCAGACAAAGGCCTAGCCGGCGCCTATAACGCCAACATTTTGAAAGCGTACATTCAGGCACTGCGCGAAGACGATGCCAGCGGCGTGCGTAATGAAACCATAGCAGTTGGGCGTAAGGCATCGCAGTTTGTGACGCGGCTAAAAGACACTGAAGTGTGCGGAACCTACACTGACCTGCCGGACCACCCAGAAGGCTCTGAGTTTTACGCTATTCTCACCACGGCATGTGCCATGTTTGAGGAAACCAAGGTTGACGCTGTCGACATTATATACACCAAATTTGTGAGTAGTATGACGCAGACAGCCGTGGTAGAACGAATTTTACCCGCTGGTGTCACGAAAACAGACGTGACTTCTTTCGTACGCGATGCGGTGTATGAGCCAAGCAGCGAGGTTGTCCTGGAGGGTGTTGCGCGCCGTCTGGTTGGAGCAGAAATATTCCAAGCACTGCTCGATGCCCACGCGAGCGAACACAGCATGCGCATGCTGGCCATGAAAAACGCAACCGATAACGCCAGCGAGCTTGCTGATGACCTGACGCTCGAAATGAACAAGGCTCGCCAAGCGGCCATAACCCAAGAATTAGCAGAAATAAGTGGAGGAGCGGAGGCGATGAAATGACAGAATTATTATCCGGATTTGATTTATCCAGAATCCCGCCGGGTCCTATCGATGAAGACCCTCCTGCTATTGACCCTGAAAGAACCGAAGAGCCAGCTCATCTAGTAGATATTGATAGCCCACCTCTTGGTAAACCACTAACTTCCGCATATGATCAGTAAAGGTAATACAATGATAAAGGATAGTAGCACAATATGAATGGAAAAGTTATCCAAGTAGTCGGCGTGGTTGTCGACGTGGAGTTTGGCGGCGATAACGCTTTGCCAAACATTTATGATGCACTCGAAATCAAGCGCGGCGACGAAACGCTCACGCTAGAGGTCGCACAACACCTCGACGAACACACTGTGCGCGCAGTTTCTATGCAGAGTACCGATGGGCTGAAGCGCGGCGAGAGCGTCACTGCAACTGGCGCAGCTATTTCGGTGCCGGTCGGAGACGAAACACAGGGACGTATGTTTAACGTGGTTGGCGACCCTATAGACAGTTTGCCTATGCCGAAGGGCAAGCGCGCACCAATTCACCGTGACCCACCCGCACTTGACGAGCAAAGCAACAAGACCGAAATTCTGGAAACGGGTATCAAAGTCATCGACCTGATTGCCCCAATTGCCAAGGGTGGTAAAGTGGGCCTCTTCGGTGGTGCTGGTGTGGGCAAAACCGTGCTTATCCAGGAGCTTATCAATAACATTGCCAAATTCCACAGTGGCAACTCTGTGTTTGCCGGCGTTGGTGAGCGTACCCGCGAAGGGAACGACCTGTACCACGAAATGAAAGACGCTGGCGTGCTCGACAAAACGAGCATGGTGTTTGGTCAGATGAACGAACCACCAGGCGCACGTTTGCGTGTGGCGCTTTCCGGCCTCACTATGGCCGAAAGCTTCCGCGACCAAGGGAAAGACGTGCTGTTGTTTGTCGATAACATCTTCCGCTTTACTCAAGCTGGCTCAGAAGTGTCTGCCCTGCTTGGTCGTCTGCCAAGTGCGGTGGGCTACCAGCCAAACCTGCAACAGGAAATGGGAGCACTGCAAGAGCGTATTACGAGTACCAAGAAAGGCTCCATTACGTCTATTCAGGCAGTGTATGTCCCTGCCGACGACCTTACCGACCCCGCTCCGGCTACCACATTCGCTCACCTCGACAGCACCATTGTGCTCAACCGCGGTCTGACCGAAATCGGTATTTACCCGGCTGTCGACCCTCTGGACTCGAGTTCGACCATTCTTGACCCCGAAATTGTTGGCCAGGAGCACTACGAAGTTGCTCGTGAGGTCCAGCGCGTTCTGCAGCAGTACAAAGAGCTCCAAGATATCATCGCCATCTTAGGTATGGAAGAATTGAGCGACGACCAGAAGCAGATTGTGAACCGTGCACGTCGCCTGCAGCGCTTTATGGCGCAGCCATTCTTTGTGGCCGAGAAATTCACCGGCAACCCTGGCGCATTTGTGAAGGTAGAAGACACTGTTCGCGACTGCCGCGACATTTTGAACGGTAAGTACGACGATAAGCCCGAGAGCTGGTTCTACATGGCGGGTGGCCCATTAAGCGAGAAGAAGGACTAAATGGTATCTGGTATAAGGTATCTAGTATCTGGCAAAGCCCAATTGCAGCTATGCTGGTTTCGAATTAAGCCCGCCAAATACCAAATACCAAATACCAAATACCAAAGGAGCGACCTATGCAGCTACAATTAGTTACTCTCTCTGGCAGCAAATTTGACGAAGATGTCTATGAGGTTGTCATCCCTACGGTGGATGGTGAGATTGGGGTGTTCCCCGGCCATGAGCCGCTGGTGACACTTGCACGCACCGGCGTCATACAAGTGCGCCGCAAGCGGACTGACCCGCTGGATAAGCTTGAATATTTTGCAGTGAGCGGCGGCATAGTAGAAGTTAACGCAGACCATATAAAGATACTTGTAGACGAAGCCGACCACGGCGAAGACATTATTGAGGCTGAAACCAAAGCCGCTCTAGACCGAGCGCTCAAGATGCGCGATACCGCCACCGACCAAGTAGAGCTAGAAAAGGCTCACCAGCTCGTAGACCGCCATATGGTACGGCTCAAAGTTGCCGACCTCCACCGCCGCCACCGCAGGGGCTAAGCCGCTTGCGCGCCAACAAGATCAAGAACTAATAAATCCCGAGCGCATTGCCCGCTTAAGGCCATATTATCGTTTGCCATGCCGGTGCTTTCCACCTGGAGAAGCCTTCTTGCGTCTGGGTGTAAGCTATTCCAGTGCTGTAATGCTATGTCAGGGTCCGATTCGAGGCCACCAAATGATGCTTCGAGGATGTAATCGAGAACAGTACCTGTCTTTTCATACGGGTTTGACGGTATGCGTTCAAATGGGTTTGCGGTACTCATGCGATCTAGCTTCTTCATTAATCAGTCTACACACATGCAGTGCTGGCCACCGTGACATCGGTCACAAAAAAACACTTGTGTGATATATATTACAAGCGTAAAATCATACGTGATATTTATATAACGCATCAACCAAGTAAATTATGAAGATGTTTTCATGAAGGAAGTTATGGATTTGAGTATGTTAGCACCGGGCGAAGTCCAAACTAGTTTAGTGGCTATTGAAATAGGGAGACCAATAGGTTTCGGTGACGGCGCGCTTCACGCACCCGCCCAAACTCCTGAACAATTAACTGCGCTTGCCGAAGAGATTAAGCAATTTTTGGTGCCGGTGGACAAAGCTGCAGCAGGCGTATGTATGGACGGACGAAGCTGCGAGGTTACCCTTGCCGGTACAGCCCCAGAGCTTGGTCCACAGTGCGCGGGTGGCCCATTGCAAACTGGGTTTGCCGCGGCCGAGTTAGTAGCAGGTTTTTATGGGGAGAAAAGTGCGCCAACTGCTACAGGACGGGCACTTGAGGTCGGTGAATTATTGACTGCACAGGGAATTACTATAGGCGGACATACAACGTCCGGAGCAAAGGATAACGGCTATCAGAATCCTGAAACTGGTGCTGAATCAACAGGGTGCGGCGCGGGCGAAAAGCACATTCCGTCGACTGAACGAATCGCGCGCGGTGACAAAAACGTTCTCAGCGCGGCTCAAGCTCTCAGTGGCGTCCTAGGAGTTACTCACTATGTAGCTTCAGAACATGTAGCTGAGCGGAATACTTCCTATAGCCCCAAGGCGATGCACGACATTGAGGCTGCGCAGAACGAGGGAAAGAACCATGAGGTTTTGGTTGGTATGCATGATGAGCTAGTGGTGGTGTGGAATAAAGTTAGAGGTATGACCCTCGACCGGGATGCTTTCGTGAAAGCTACCGGGAAAAAAGTATTCTTCATAGATGCATGGTACGTTGATGATATTGCAAAAGCTCTTGCGACTGGTCGACCTGATGCGGTGGAGATGTATCCGGCTTTACTTCAGGCCGCTGTTGCGTTCCAGATCGCAACGTACGCAGAACTTTGTGACGGTAGCCATCCTCTTCTCGCTATCGATACGGCTCAAGCTGTCTAGGTTGAGTGTAAGGCTCTTTACAAAACAATGATATCTCTGTAAGCTTGTAGTATCACAAATAAGTGGAGGAATAACAATTATGTTTCGTAAAAATAAGCTCGCGATGCTTGTGAGTGAGTTTTTGGGTACCGCTGTACTCGCGCTCGCTGTGCTAGCACTATCGCACTCTCAGCTCAGCTACCCGTATTTTATTGCGTCGGCAGCTGGTCTTACGCTTGTACTCTTGGTAGTTGCGCTTGCGGGGATTTCGGGAGCAGTATTTAACCCAGCTCTGACCATTGGACTCTGGACGGTTCGTAAACTGCGAACACTTCAGGCTCTCAGCTACATCATTGCTCAGTTTGCTGGTGCGGCAGCTGCATGGTATCTGTTCGTGTACTTTACCAAACTTGATAACGCCAAAAATAACGGCACCTATGACGCTCGTCTGCTTGTTGCAGAAGCAGCGGGTACGTTTGTATTCTCATTTGCGGTGGCTTCTGCCATTTACCAACGCTTAAGTCTTGGGCTAAAGGCTTTCATGGTCGGTGGTGGTTTAACCGCTGGTGCCATCATTGCATCGCTTGGTTCTGCAGGTGTGTTGAACCCAGCTGTTGCATTTAGCGTTCATCAGTTTGGTTGGGGTACCTATGTACTTGGACCTGTCCTTGGTGCGGTTGTTGGGTTTAACTTGTACAACCTGCTTTTTGTAGAAACCGAAGTTGCTGAGGCGGCAGAGGCCAAAGCCGAGGCTGCTGAAGCGAAAGTGGTAAAGCCAGCAGTAAAGACGGTAGCTGCACAGCGTGCTACGGCAAAGAAGTCAACTGCTCGCAAGGCTCCAGCGAAGCGCAAAACAACCTCTAAGAAGTAAGTTTTCGACTTTATAAAAAAGCCGCTCCCCTTGAGCGGCTTTTTACTTGGCGTTTTATGTGGCTATTCACAGATGGTGCCAGCTATCCTCTGATTTCTTCTAGTAGTTTTTGCTCAAAAGCATGTATATCTTTTAGGCTATCACTGTAAGCCGAAGTATCTGGCATGCCCAGTGTCATGACGTGCTGCCACATGGCCAGTAGGAGTTCTTGAACTCGTTTGGTTTCATTTTGTTCAAAGTGTATTTGTTTTGTGATAATTTTGCCGTCGCTGTCTGGTTCCACGAACACGAGTCTACCAGTTTCTACTCTGTACCCCCTGTAGGTGTGTGAACCCTCAACTAGGAGTTTGTAGCAGTATAGCTGTAGAGTGTAGCGGTAGAGTTTGCTCGGGTCGCCACCGAGTTGACCGGTTTTATAGTCGACAACGACAATTTTCTTGGCAGTTTTGTCTATTTCAAGCAAGTCAATTTTGCCTCCCAGGTGAACTTCACCACTGAAAACACCCTCATCCCGGAAGGATTTCTCGGCAACGTTCCCTGCTGCAAAATCCTTACCATGTGCAGCCAAAAAGCTGCGGAGTGCATGAGCGGCGCGCTCTGTTTGGACGGTAAGTTGTTCTGGCGTCAGTGTTTCACGGGCGAGATACTGCGCGGCGTGGGCGCTTGACGCTGCCGCGGTAGGAAGTTTACCCGTACTGTTCATGACGCCCTGTGCCCACTGCAAGGTCTCGTGTATGGCGGTTCCAAAGCTTGCATCGGTGCTCGGTGCGCTTGGAAAACGCAAAATTGTTCCGAGCAGAAAACTCTCTGGCCCGCCGTATTTAAGGTCAAGAAAATGTGTCAAATGCGTGGGGCTCAGCTGGTAACGCTCCAAACGTTCGCGGAGGAGTTCGGTCAGCGGTGCTGGCGTATTGTAGTGGCGTTGCTGCCAGTTCATCGTTAGTGCTTCGAGGCTGGGGTGCTCGGAATCATCCTTCTCGACGAGCTGCTGCGCCTCCGGGAGTATTCGCGTGCGGCGGGCGTCCTGTTCGTCGCTGCTTTCATCGAAATACTTCACTGCTTCGGTAGAACGGCCGCCGAATGTTTGTTCGTGACTGGTGAGGTGCAGCCCATAGCGAGCACGGGTTATTGCAACGTAGAGAAGACGCAAGCGTTCATCGTCGGTACTACCAGCGTGCCGAATATGGGCCAGATTTGCCGGAAGGGTGAGTTTATTGCCCACGCCGCTGGCGCGGCTACCCCAGACGCTATCATCACAGGCAACCAAAAACACATGGTCAAACTCAAGCCCTTTGGCTTTAAATACGGTCATGAGCTGCACTGCATCGTTCGCCTGGCTGTAGGGGCTTGTATTGAGCATTGGTTGCTCGGCTGTCTCATAGGCGGCTACAAAGCCGAGTAAGTCGCCCAGACTGAGCACACGCCCTTCCCCGATTTCGTGTTCCCGAAGGCGCGAGCGCAAAACAGTCAGCTGCGTAACGGTTTCGTATAAAACGTTTTCGCCGCGTTGCTTAAAATAGTAGTCTCTCAGCGGGCTACGTACGCTTGGGAGTTCACGGTCGTGAGTTTGGACGTCGCTGGTGCCTATAAGCACATCGAGCGCGTACTCGAGTGACTCTGTCTCAACCTTGCCAGCAAGCGTCAGCAGGAGGATGGCGGCATGTTTGAATTCGCGCGAAGCCAGCAGCAGTTCACTCCACGTTTTCCGTTCATCGCTTGCTCGCCACGACAACTGCCAAATATCGGCCGTAGAAAAATCCCAAAAGTCGTAGCTGAGCACTTCGGGCCACAGGCTGTCGGCGGTGCGATGGTCGTTTGCGTGTAGCGCCAGAACCAGGCGACTCATGGTAAGTAGCTCTCGTACAACGGGCGCCTGCAACACATTTTCACGCTTTTCGTATGACACCGCGAGGTCGCGGTTTTGCAAATACGGGACGAGTGGTTCCAGGTATTTATGCTTGGGTGCCAGTACGACAATATGTGCCGCGGGCGTTCCTGAAGCTATAAGACCCGCAATCTGCTCTGCAACGGCGGTGCGCTCGGCAACGGCACTTCGGAAGCTACGCCTCGTAATCATTGGCGATGGTACATTCATATTCTGGCTACGCAGCGTTTTTGTGACGCCCTGAAACTGACTATGCAGGCGGGATTCAATTTGCCCGGCAACTCGAGCGGCCGTTTCCAGAATTTCCGTCTGGGATCGGTAATTATCAGAGAGAGATATCACCCGGACGTCATTGTACATGTGGTAGAAGTCCAGCATATTGCTGGCCTCGGCGCCCTGAAATGCGTAAATGGCTTGGTCGTCGTCGCCTACTGCAAGCACATTTGGTTTGCGTTCTTGGCTCGGGTTGTTTGTGAGTAGTTCAACCAGCTTGAGCTGTGCGGCGTTTGTATCTTGAAATTCGTCGAGCAGCAAAAACTGGTACTGTTCATGCAGCGTGAACCGAAGTTCATTGTTCTCTGCTAGTACATCAATAGCGCGCAGTATCATGTCGTCAAAATCGTACAGACCTTTTTCGGCTAACTTGGCTTGATACTGTTCCAGAACATCTGCCAATGCCTCTATTCGTCTCGCCTCAAGCAGCCCAGCTAGCATAAAGTTATTTTCGGCGTCTTTTACCAACCATTTGTTTTTCCACGCCGTGAGCGGTTTGGTGCTTGCGGCATCGAGGGCAGCCCCGAGTGCTGCATCTAAATCTTGAACAGCAAGGTTTAGCAGGGGTTGTACGGCGTGTGCGGGCTGACGGGCGTTTGTATGCAGAATCTCTAGTACAGACCGAAAGAGCGGTTCGGCAACGGCTAATTTGCTTGGCATACGCGACGAAAATGGTGCAAGGAGCGCTGCAATATCCTGTTTTGTTTGTTTGATAGCGCCGATGTTATCTGTGGCGACACTGCGCAAATCTTTCGGCGAAAGCAGGCCGCGCTTTACCTCGCTGATGGTACTGACTAGGTCGCCCAGGTGGTGACGAGTTTGTTTTATAGGGCTGCGGTAGTCTGTGTTTTCTATGATATCCATAAGAATTTGCCGTTTACCGAGCTCATCCACCGGACGTTCCAGTCGCAGCTCGGTAAAGTATTCCGGAAAGCGCCCTATGATAGTGCTACCAAAGGCGTGGTAGGTACCGATTTGTACGTCGTATGCCGCCTGCCCAATGAATGAAACGAGTCGCTCGCGCATATTTTTTGCTCCACTTTCGGTAAACGTGAGACACAGAATATTTTGCGGGAGAGCGTCGGTTACCTCAAGAATGTGCGCCACGCGCGCGCTAAGCAGCTGGGTTTTCCCTGTCCCGGGTCCTGCAATAACGAGCACGGGGCCATACACGGTATCTACTGCTTCGCGCTGCGCTGCATTGAGCTGGCTATATTGATTAGCAAACTGGTTCACGGTACCTAGTATGACAGTTTTGTTGCTTGGCTGCCATGGTATACTACGCGCGTGATTTCATTATTCATGCCCAAAGAAGCACTGACGAACCAACAGGTGTATGTAGACTATCTAAAAGAGCGCATATACGGTGTCCTCACGCTAATGGCCGTAAATGTCGGCTTACTGATGTCTGCGGAAAAGCTAACAATAGCTTATGCGTCTATAACCATCGTCTTTACGACGTTTGGATTATGGAGTGCCAGTATGCTAGCTTCGTATACCGCCCATCGGGTTGCCCATGATTCAGCCCTGTCAGGCTATAGGTGGGGTCATGAGCTAGTCGTACATAGGGGATTAGTACTTGCTGGGCTGCCTTCTCTTCTGATGTTGATGCTTGCAGGACTTGGCTTTATTGATTTATCTACTGCCCTGTTGGCCGACATTGCTTTATCTGTAGTGTCCTTGCTGGTGACCCTCGCAAAATCTGCTAAAACAAAGGAAAATTCCCTCAAAACAGCGGTGCTAGTGGGTGTCGCTCACTGCATCGTGGTTAGTGTCATTATTTTGTTGAAATCACTCGCCAAGTAACTCTAATCCATTAGCCGACGGAGCTGCAAACTGGACAAAGGTCTTCGCGGTCGAGCGTGCTTGTCCACTGTACCGCTGCATCACGAACGGAAAGGATTTCGGTAAAGGCGCGGAGGTCAGCGGCATTTCGAAGCATTGATGCCACGCGTCCGTGCAGGTGAACGTCTTTCCAGAGCATAGAAGCCCAGTTTTGCCCAACGGGCGTGACGTACGCTGGTTCTTTCGGGCGATACGCGAGTTTTGGTCGCCCGTCGTGTTCACAGGTAAAGTTATGAGCAATAAATTCAGCGTCGTAAAGAGCCGTTTGAGCCATGCCACTGTATGGTGTCTCGGCATTGTCTCCTATGACAAAAATGTCCTTGTCGCCTTCGGCACGCAAAAATTCGTCGACGAGCACCTTTTTGCGGCCACTCAACACAAAATCAGCATCAGTAAAAAACGGGTTATTGGCAATTCCGGCTGTCCATACAATGGTATGACTACGAATTGGCTTCCCTGAGACAGTGAGCTCTTCGCTGTTAGCCCCCTCAACCTTGCTGTTAAGGTATAACCTAACCCCTAGTTTGCGCAGTCGGCGCTCAATGGTTCGGCCTACCGGTTTTGGCAGACGCGGCATAAGGTGGGGCATGGCTTCAATGATGTCAATGTGCACTGCCCTGCCGCGGATCCCATGCTTTTGCATAATATCGCGCAGGTATGGACCGAGCGCACCCGCGAGCTCTATACCGGTGGGGCCTCCGCCAACAATGACGTAGTTGAGGTCTGGTTCGTCTTCAGCAATCAACTGTGCGTGAAGGTGCCGCTTGAACCGTTCTGCATCCTCAATACTTTTTATACCGTAGGTGTTCTCTGCAAGTCCAGGGATGCCAAAGTAGTTCGTGACGACGCCGAGCGCAAGCACAAGCTTGTCATAGTACAGCGGCTCGGCAACATTTTTCAGCTTTAGCTCTTTTTTGGCCTTATGTAGCTTTTCGGCCCTGCCAATGAGTACGCGAACCGGGTCATCGCCAAAAATTTGTTCGAGTGGCACAGTGGACTGTTCGCTACTGCCGCCCGTGGCAGTTTCGTACATAGTGGGATAGTAGAAAAAATCTGGCCTTTCTGACACAAGCGTCACTTCCAAATGTGACTGCCTAGAAAGCTCAATTGCTGCGCGCACCCCGCCAAAGCCGCCCCCCACAACCAGCACTTTCACCTTGGAACCATGTTTTTTATCTGTCATCTTCACTTCATTGTAGCAATAACCACAAGCATTCTGCAATCTTCATACGCCATATCAAACGCACTCGCATGAGATTTTTCTAGCACTGCCGCGGAGCGGGGCGTATACTGGCTGGTATGAAACAACGTTCAATCGGCAAAATGTTCTTACTAACCATAGTGACTCTCGGCATATACCGGCTGTATTGGTTTGTCAAAACCCGCAGCGAGATGATGCAGCTCAATAAAGATATAAAAATTCCGTCAGTTCTATGGCTTGTAGCGCCTCTGCTATTGGTTATTCTCGCCATTGGGTTTTTTATCTTCAGCGGAGATTTTTCTAGCTCGGACGAAACTGCCAAAAGCCTAACAACGAACCAAATTTTTTCTATGGCTTTCTTCTATTTGACTTTGTTGGTTGCCCCATTTCTAGTGGCGATTTGGCTTTGGAGGTACAGTAAAGGGGTCGAGGTGGTATCGGGTGAAAAAATGAGTTTTGCTATAGCACTCCTTATTTTACTGGCTGTGCCTGACGGTATCGATATACTCATCGTGCAAGATACATTCAATAAAATTGCCACAAAAGCCCAGTCCGGGCCAGTACTAAACGCGGGAACGTAGTAGGGCTCGCTAAGCCATTGCACTTCCCGTGTTTTGGGCTATAATCCAAAAGTACAGTAAAACATAAGGGAGAATAACAATGGAGAATCGTAGCTTAGGCAAGGTGTTCTTGCTCACACTTGTAACATTTGGTTTGTACGGCATCTACTGGGAAGTGAAAACAAAGGGTGAAATGAACGCACGGGGAGCCACTATTCCAACGGCGTGGCTCATACTTGTTCCTATCGTTAACATATGGTGGATGTGGAAATATTGTGAGGGTGTCGAGCACGTCACTGGTGGCAAGCTCTCCACCGTAATATCATTTTTGGTACTGTTTTTGCTAGGGTTTATCGGCATGCTTATTGTGCAAGACGCATTTAACAAGGTTGGTGCTGCTTCCGTAGCGGTTGGCCCACAAATGCCGTCAGCTGATGCACCGGTTTCCCCGCAAATGCAATCATATCAAGCACCCGCCTCCCCACAAGCTCCGACAGATACTCCGGTTCCGCCACAGCCCCCAACTCCTGTTGTGTAGCACGTGCCTCCGCGAAAGAAAAGAGTCTGCTTATGCGGACTCTTTTTGTAGAGTTAAGTAGTCTCGACATTGACTGCCGTGCAAGGTATCATAAAACATAAGAAGTATGAAAGATTTAAAAACAGCCCTCCAAAAACACGGCTTTCTCGGTGAGCTTGATGACTCGCCAGAAGCGAAAGAATTCTATAGTCACGATGCCAGCATGTTTGAACTAAGGCCGCAGCTGGTAGCGCAACCAAAAGATGCTGCCGATGTGCAACGGCTTGTGCGGTTTGTGGCGGCAAACAAAAAGAAACACCCAGAGCTTTCCCTCACCGGTCGTGCTGCCGGCACCGATATGGCCGGCGGAGCCATAAACGAGTCTATTATTGTTGATTTTGCAAAACATTTTACACACATTGGCCCCATAACTGGCTTGAGCGGTACGGCGCAACCGGGTGTGTTCTATCGTGATTTTGAACGAGAAACCCTAAAAAAACATGTACTCATGCCGTCTTACCCTGCGAGCCGAGATATGTGTCAGATAGGTGGCATAACGGCCAATAATTCGGGTGGTGAGAAATCGCTCGAGTACGGTAAAGTCGAAGATTTTGTGACAGAACTAAAAGTAGTCTTTGCCGACGGCAAGGAGTACACTGTAAAACCGCTCAACAAAAAGCAGCTCCAGGCAAAGATAAACCAGGGCGACTTCGAGGGCAAGCTGTACCAACGTGTATACAACATGTGCGAAGAACACTACGACATGATTAAAGAAGCCAAGCCCAATGTGACCAAAAACAGTATGGGCTACTCGCTGTGGCGCGTGTGGGACAGAGAAACCGGTATTTTCGACCTCGGCCAGCTGATTGTGGGTTCTGAGGGTACGCTGGGGCTTGTAACCGAAACAACATTCCGGCTTGTACCAGCCAGACCACACTCAGGTTTGCTTGTGCTATTCCTTAAGAACATTAAGCACCTTGGAGACATTGTGCCGAAGGTACTTGAGC
This sequence comes from Candidatus Saccharibacteria bacterium, assembly GCA_016700375.1. NCBI lineage: Bacteria > Candidatus Saccharimonadota > Candidatus Saccharimonadota bacterium. The sequence continues at coordinate 266,580 of CP065016.1, read as the reverse complement.
ACAAACCGGCGACGTTCGAAAGTTTTGACGACCAGACCTTACTGCTCTCACTACGGTTCATGCCGGCGTTTTACAAACGACTTGGCTTCAAAAAGTTTGTGCATTTGCTGTGGAGCCTCATACCAGACGGCTTACAGTTGCTTCGAGGTGTGCCGAAGCTCATTCTTATGGTGGAGTTCAACGGCGAAACAGAAGAAGAAGTTCGCGCCAAGGTGAGCGCCCTGCACCGAGACCTCGGTAAGTTCCGTGCCCGCTACGAAATAAATGGCTTCGAAGAAACGCCTACTGAAGGCAAAAGCGAAAAGTTTTGGGTTATGCGCCGCTACAGCTTCCAGATACTACGCAGCAAAGTAAAAGACAAACACACGGCGCCGTACATAGACGACTTTGTTGTGCCGCCAAAGCACCTTGTAGAATTCCTGCCGGCGCTGCAAAAAATCATAAAAAAATATAAATTGTTCGCGACCATAGCCGGTCACATGGGTGACGGAAACTTCCATGTTATACCACTTATGAAGATAGAGGATGACCGAGAGCGCAAAAAAATCGAGCCGTCACAGCGCGAAGTCAACAACCTGGTACTCAAATACGGCGGTAGTCTGAGTGGCGAACACAACGATGGTCTTGTGCGTGGCCCGTGGCTAGAAGCCCAGTTTGGTAAGCCGGTGCTGGCACTTTTTAAGCAGGTGAAGCACATATTTGACCCAGAAAACATCTTCAACCCCCACAAAAAAACCGATGCCACGTGGGACTACTCCTACGGCCACATCCGTGAACATTTCTAGTTGCCTGAGTCTCGGATCAAACCCGGAGGATGATACTGGTGCTCATAGATAGTATCGGCGGGTATTTCTTATCCAACCCAGTGAACTTAGCTGTACTTTCCCGTTGTTCATAGTGGTTCTCGTAAATTCGACCACAACAATGCATTCGACTATGTTGACTTCATGACGTCATAGCGCTATAATGTAAACATCCGGCTCATCACCGAGGCTCGCCAGAGCTTTATCCATGAGGTCCTGCCGAGGATTACCATAATACGAGAAAGATGAGGTTCTACAAATGACCACAAAAACTACTAGCGAAAACGAAAAAACTACTATATATTTAAACCCTGTCATTAAAAAGGGTGTGCAGTACTACGCACTTGTCAACGATACAAGCCTCTCACAAATCATCAACGATGAGCTTGTTCGTTATCTTGAAGATATGGCTGATATTTCAGCAGCGAATAAATCTTACAATGACGGTGAGCAACCGATACCTTTTAAGGAGGCTCTAAAGGAACTTGGAGTAACAATGCATGAAATACGAGGTTCTATTTAAACCAAAATTCTTACGTGCTCTAAAGCGGATAGATAAAGTTCAGCAGATACGAATACTAAGTAAAATATACAAACTATCAGAGGATCCAAGGCCACTTGCGAGTAAGCGTCTAAAGGGTTCGGTTTATTACAGGTTACGAGTCGGGGATTATCGAATAATATACGATGTAGCAGATGCTAACTTGACCGTTCTAATCCTTGATGTTGGACATAGACAGGGCGTTTATAAAGGCTAGATTACTTTTACCTATCTAGTGTACAATAATGCGTAAGCATGATGAGGGTTATTGAGCGAGTCCTGGCTAAAGCTTCCCGGGTGAAACTCCCCTCTGTTCCGCGGCTATCCCGCACGAAAATGACAGTGTTGTGGCTGGTGGGAGCTGCGCTGGTACTGGGCCTGCTGGTGGCGCTTTCGCTCAACCATTCTTTTCCGCTGTTGCAAACGCGTGGTGAAATTGCCAATCGCCAAAGAGATTTACTAGTGTTCGCGACAGCACTTGCTCTGCTGGTGCTCGTACCAGTGTATTTTATGATATTCACCTTCGCGTGGCGCTACCGCGCCGGGCACAAACAAGAGTACAAGCCGGAATGGGATACGCACAAAAGCTATGAGGCCCTCTGGTGGGGTATACCAATAGCTATCATCAGCGTACTTGCCGTTGTGACTTGGGTGACAAGCCATAGCCTCGACCCGTTCAAGCCGCTGGCAAGCAGCCAAAAGCCGCTGCAGGTGCAAGTTGTGGCGCTCCAGTGGAAATGGCTGTTTATTTATCCTCAAGAAGGGGTAGCTAGCGTGAATGAAGTGGCCTTCCCTGCTGGCAGGCCGGTGGAGTTTACTATGACGAGTGATGCCCCCATGAACAGCTTTTGGATACCACAGCTCGCCGGGCAAATTTACGTTATGAGCGGTATGTCGACGAAGCTACATGTTTCCGCTGACACAACTGGTGTGTATGAGGGTATGTCCTCCAACATCAGCGGAAAAGGCTTTGCCGACATGAAGTTTAAAGCCCGGGCCATGACGGTGCGTGATTTTGACGCGTGGGTAACGAAAGCACACGGGGGTGAACATTTGACCCAGCAGCGGTACGACATGCTCGCTAAGCCTAGCACGAACAAGGTTTCTTATTTTCATGTAGCCGACCGCAGTGTCTACGACAATGTTATCATGAAGTATATGCATAGCACGCCGCCAAACGAAGTGAAGCCTACAGAGGAAAAAGTACCATCCCGGATGGGTTCAAATGAAATGGAACACAACATGGAGGGCATGCATCAATGAGTCATGAGACAAGAGACATGAGACAAGAAGCCTCGAGTGCGAATGCTATATTACTGATGTCTCGTGACTCATATCTCATGACTCTCTGGGGGTCAATGCATGATATTGGCTGATTTGCTTGGAAAAATGGAGTGGAGCTACTTTTGGCATGGCTGGGTGCAATTTGGCGGGCAGATTGCAGTTGTGGGCGGTCTTCTACTCGTGATTGGACTTTTGACGTATTTCAAAAAGTGGCAATGGCTGTGGCGCGAATGGCTGACCACGCAAGATGCCAAGCGAATTGGCGTCATGTACATAATTGTCTCGGTGGTGATGCTGCTACGCGGTTTTGGCGACGCCATTATGATGAAGCTGCAGCAGGCGTTGGCGAGCGGTAATTCCGATGGATTCCTCGACGCAGAGCATTTCCAGCAAATCTTTACCGCGCACGGCACCATTATGATTTTCTTTGTGGCCATGGGGCTAATGTTTGGCATCATAAACCTTGTACTGCCACTGATGCTTGGGGCGCGCGATGTGGCTTTCCCTACCCTCAACTCCATTAGTTTTTATCTATATCTTGCCGGCGTGGTGCTGGTGAATCTTTCACTGGTGTACGGCGAGTTTGGTGCGGTGGGTTGGCTGGCCTATCCGCCGCTGAGTGAGCTTGCCTATAGCCCGGGACCGGGTGTGGACTACTGGCTGTGGAGTATCCAAATTGCCGGCGTGGGGAGTACGCTGAGTGGCATTAATTTCTTGGTGACTATTTTGAAACTGCGCGCCAAGGGCATGAACCTTATGAAAATGCCCGTGTTTGCCTGGAGTGTTTTGGGTGCAATGATGCTTGTGGTGGTGGTTTTCCCCATATTGACCGCGACGCTGTTTATGCTTTCGCTTGACCGTTCGCTTGGCATGCACTATTTCACGGCTGACCTTGGTGGTAACGCCATGATGTACATAAACCTTATATGGGCATGGGGTCACCCAGAGGTCTACATATTGGTGCTGCCTGCGTTTGGTATGTATAGCGAGATTGTGGCTACGCTGAGCCGTAAGCGACTGTTTGGCTATACCAGTATGGTGTGGGCGCTCATGTGCATTACCGTACTATCGTTTTTGGTGTGGGCGCACCACTTCTTTACCATGGGCGCGGGCGGCAACGTGAACGCGTTCTTCGGCATTATGACCATGGTTATTGCCATACCAACCGGTGTAAAAGTATTTAACTGGCTGTTTACCATGTACAAAGGCCGTATAGAGTTTATGACGCCCATGTGGTGGTTTATGGCGTTTGTAACGACCTTTCTTTTAGGGGGCGCAACGGGAGTCCTGCTGGCCGTACCGGCCATAGACTTTCAGGTGCACAACAGCCTCTTTTTGGTGGCGCATTTCCATAACACTATCATTAGCGGTGTGGTCTTTGGGTATTTGGCGGGGATTGCCTATTGGTTCCCGAAAATTTTTGGGTTTCGACTGCATGAGCGGCTTGGCAAGGCGGCCGTTACCTGTTGGGTGGTTGGCTTCTTGGTTACCTTCATTCCCATTTATATCCTTGGGTTCATGGGTGCAACGCGGCGGCTTGACCACTACGACCCGAGCTTGGGCTGGCAGTCGCTGTTTATTGTCTCCGGAATCGGGACGCTCATTATTGGCCTCGGCGTGGTGCTGCAGGTAGTGCAACTTGGGTATAGCATATGGAAACGCAAAGAACTGCGCGATAAAACTGGCGACCCGTGGGGTGGCCGTACACTCGAGTGGTCGGTGCCATCGCCCGCACCGCACTATAACTTTGCACGCTTGCCGCTGGTGACTGCGCGCGATGCGTTTTGGGAAGCAAAACAAACGAAGCGGTCATTGTACAGCGGGCCCTACACGGCATTTGAGCTTCCGCAAAACACGGGCTTGGGCGTATGGATTGGTGGTTTTGCCTGTTTGTTTGGGTTTGCTGTCATTTGGCACCTGTGGTGGTTAGCTGTGCTTGCCATCGTTGGCGTGGTTGTGACGCTCATTCGCCGAACATTTGAGGAAGATATTGAGTACGAGGTAAGCGCGGCAGAAGCAAAGCGCCACGACGTGGCTGCGCTGAAAGGAAATGCATGAGTAATCTCAAAACAGCTAGACTTTTTGTCATTTCGACTGAAGGCGAAGCCGAAATGGAGAAATCTGTGCGCCAAAAGCGCCTGAAGGCGACGAGAACCCTCGACTTCGCTCGGGATGACAGTGAGACGTCAAAAACAACGCTCGGGTTTTGGATATACCTCATGACTGACTGTATTTTATTTGCGAGCCTGTTCGCAACATTTATGGTGCTGCGCGGCGCGACTGCCGGTGGGCCAAGCGGTCAGGAGCTTTTTGAACTACCATTTGTCCTTGCAGAAACAATGGTACTGCTGCTGAGTAGTTTAGCAAGCGGGTTGGCGCTGCTCGCGGCTCATGCTGGGCATAAGGTAAATACACTGCGCTGGCTCGCCGTCACTGGTCTGTTGGGTGCGCTATTCCTCGGGATGGAGCTGTACGAATTCCAGGCGCTGCTGGCGGAAGGCCATAGCTGGACTAGAAGCGCGTTTCTCTCATCTTACTTTGGGTTGGTTGGTACGCATGGACTGCATATATTCGTCGGTCTAACGTGGCTGCTCGGAACGTGGCTGTACGTTTACAAACGTGGCCTTGGTGGCCGGCTAATGAGCAGGCTTACTATGTTTACGATGTTTTGGCATTTCCTAGACATTGTTTGGATAGGTATATTTACCATTGTGTACTTACTGGGGGTTATATAAATGAAGTTATCGAAGCACATACAGCCGCTCCCAAACTTTCGCAAAGCAAGTACGCAAACCTATGTGGCGGGTTTTGCATTTTCTGTGGTGCTGACGTTCGCGTCGTTTACGCTCGTGTGGGCGTACAAAGCAGCTGAAAATGTTGTGTTTAGCCGAGGACTGCTCATTGGGTTACTGGCGGCAGCGGCAGTCTTGCAAATGCTGGTGCAGGTTATGTTTTTCCTGCACGTTTCTACCGAGCGCAAAGTACGCATGAACCTCTACGCGGGTATATTTACGGTGTTTGTTGTGCTTTGTCTGGTAGTTGGCTCAATCTGGATTATGCAGAACCTAGACTACAATATGATGCCTCGTGATATGACGGAAATGGTTAAGCACGACGAGGGTATAGCTCAGTAGTGAAAGTGAAGGACTTTGTTTTTGTCGCGAAGCCCGGGATTGTGTTTGGCAATGTCTTTGCTGGCGTGGGCGGGTTTATGGTAGGTTCGCCTGACGCAGTGGGGTGGTCTTCCCTGTTCGGCTTGGCTGCAGGGATGACGGCAATCATCGCGGCTTCGTGCGTGGTAAATAACTATCTCGACGCCGACATCGATGCTCGCATGAAGCGAACGGCCAAGCGACCTTCGGTAACGGGTGCCATTCCCTTGCAGATTGGGCGCATATATGCGGCCGTGCTCTATGTTTTGGGATTTGGCTTACTGTTTGGGCTGACGAACCTAAAGACAGCGCTCATAGGCCTGTTTGGTGCGGTTATGTACACGGTGGTTTACGGCTACGCCAAGCGCCGTACGCCGTGGGCGACCCTCATTGGTGCATTTCCAGGCGCTACCCCGCCACTGGCCGGATATGTAGCCGCCACTGGCCGGTTTGAGGAGGCAGCCTGGCTGCTATTTATTATTATGTTTGCCTGGCAGATGCCGCATTTTCACGCTATTGCCATTCGCCGCTTTGAAGACTACAAGGCAGCGGACATCCCAGTTATGCCCGGAGTACACGGATTAGCTCGCACCGTTTGGGAGATGCGCCTTTTTGGCCTAGCCTTCATAACGGCGTGTTACCTGCTAGCACGCTGGGGCCATGCTGGCTTTATGTTTGGCCTCGCCACCGTGGCAGTCGGAATGTACTGGTTGCAACCCATGTTTAGCCCTCACTGGCGGCGTGACCGGGAAGATATAGCAAAGGTAGTGTTTAAGCGGTCGCTCTTGGTGCTCCTGGTTCTAAATACCTTCATGACGCTCTCGCACGTGTTGCTATAGAGTACAATAGGCTTATGGTTCGGTTACGGAAAAAATTAGTCCGCCCCCTCACTTCGTTTGTGTTTACTGTACTGGTGGCAGTATTTGTTTGGAAAAACTGGGATATGTTTGGGCAGAGTGTTGGGGTGATGCGTAACGCGGAGCTACATGACTTCTGGCTGTCACTACCGCTTGTGGCTCTTACGTTCGTACTGGCGGCATTTGCCTACAGTTTTTTGGCATTTCAGCGCTTGAAAATTCGGGAATTGCTTGCGGTGGAGCTAGCTGCCTCCTGCATAAACCGACTTGTGCCGTCGGGGCTGGGCGGTTTGGGTATGCATGGTTTGTATTTGCACAAACGGAAACACACGGTCGCCCAGGCAACAGCTGTGGTGAGCATAAATAACCTACTGGGCATGACTGTGCACCTGCTGTTGCTTGCGCTTGTGCTCCTCACCGGTTCTGCCGGACAATTTCGTCTGGGATGGTCACATAAACAGGGGTGGGTTTTACTTGGGATTTGTATATTGCTTGGTTCTGCCCTATTGCTTGGGCGCGTACGCCGTGCGTTACGCAGCTTTGTGCGCAACCTGCTGGTGAGCCTGCGCCGGTACGAACGCCAGCCGCACAGGCTAGCATACGCCGCGCTAGCGCTGTGTGCCCTGACACTGACCAATGTGCTTGTACTGCACCTCGCGGCGCGGAGCTTTGGTGTCTGGCTTGACCTGCCACAGCTGTTTCTTGTGTACACCGGTGGTGTTTTACTGGGTGCTGCTGTGCCGACGCCCGGCGGCCTCGCAGGCGTTGAAGCCGGTTTGGTGGGTGGTTTTATAGCGTATGGGGTGGGCAGCACCACCGCCATAGCAATCGCCCTAGCCTTCCGCCTCTCAACCTACTGGCTCCCTATTTTGCCCGGAGCGGTAGCACTCTACTTTACCCAACGGCAGAAGTGTTCTTGACACGTCACCGCTCTACGGGTATGTCCAAAATATCTCGACCCGCATATAACAAAAGTTTGATAATGACCTACTGATGCCTGCTACTAATCAATTTTTTTACACAACATTCACAAAATCCAGCGAGTTCATGATCTTGCAATTCAATTGCCTGCGATAGTGCTTCTTTGACCGTGATGCTCTGACGCATAGTACAAACATCTGCGCAATGTCCAGAGTAAATCCCCTCACGACGGTCAGGATTACGGAAGTCACTCGGCTCAATGAGGCCGCGCATATGTGCAAATTCATGTCGCGCAACGTGTCTTGTATGCAAACGTTGGGCCTCTGTGTCTCTCGTAGCGCTTACGACTCGTGATACGGACTGGACTGAAAGTCCAAGTGTCGACCAAGTACATCCGAAAACAAAGTTTAACCGATCGGCGTATAAATCTTGGCCTGTTAATATAAAATCTGCATTCGAACCCGGAGAGCTCCCTATGTCTGTCGTATTAATAAGCTCTTCTGCCAGTCCAGTTAGATACAGTTGCTGACGCTGTCGATTAAAATGTCGGGCTGAAACAGCAGAAATGTAGCTGGCCGTAGCCTCCCCCCCGGTTGATAGAGAGGTAGTATTGTCTAACCCTTGTATTGTTAATACGTCTAAGACTCCCTTTGCCGCCTCATTGATGAGATCAGGTCTAGATGTGAGTAATTCTTGTGTACTGTTTAGACGGACACGGCTTAGCATAAAATAATAGTAACATAAAATACCTAATGACGCAACTATAAGCTACTGAACCACCCCACACCTCATCCCATACCCCATAGCAACAGGCCGTAGGCCTGTTGCAGTTCCTCGTATCCTCTGCGAATCCAGGAGATTTGCTTCTTGGGATGTTGCCTTGCAGTGTATTGCTTTGTTGGCTTGGTAGCTCGGTACAGTAAGGCAATGCCAAGACTTACAAACCACAGCAGTAGCTTGAGACTGAGTGGTTTGTTGAGTCTGGTACGTTTCAGCTCAAAGACATGCTTCATGTCCTTGAATGTTTCTTCAATCTCAAAGCGGTGGTAGTAAATACGGACAATCTTGGACCGACTGGCTGTCATGTCGTTGGTGAGAATATACCATGGCTCTCTGGCTCTTCTGCTTTTGGGTGAGCGGATGACTCTGAGCGTGAGTCCAAACAGCTGGATAGCCACATCTGTCTCGCTGAGATGTTTCGTTTCAATCCGCTGGCCATCCAAATGGACACATCGTCCACCCTTGAGCCGGAGGTAAAACGTCGCACCCTCCGCAGCCAGATGAGTCACGAGCGACTCATTGCCAAAGCCACGGTCAAAGATCAGTTTCGGCCAGAAGCCGAGTCGGTCATGCAAGCCTTGCAAGGCGTCAATGTAGTGCCCCGTGAAGCTGGTATAGCGTCTCTCCTTGGCGCGTGCCCGACGCAGGGCTTGCTTACGGGCAGGTGCGTTGGTATGTGATGGGAGTCGGTCACTGTAGGTAGTCTCTACCAGGCAGGGGATGGCCCGACCGTTTCTCGTCTGTATCGCACCAACCAGGGCACTGAGTCCATTCATGTCAGAATGATCGACATTGACGTAGCTACCTGGTCGGATGAGCTCTAGGCTGTCGAATACATGTCCGAGTTGGTCGGCAAGTGCATCGTTGGCAAACAGTCGTTCACAGCGTCGAAGGCCAGTTCGGGGCTTTACGGCAGTCGTGCGAGCATTACCCGCTGCGCTCTGGAATGAGCGTAGACTGTAGGCTTCAATACCGAACTGCAACTGGCTACGCCAGTAGCGATTGGTTACAGGCAGAAGCTTGGTTTGTATCTCCGAACGAATACCGCGTACAATAGCTACTGACGACATATGTTTCTCCTTGTTTGTTTTAGCGAATTACCAAGGAATAGTATGTCGTCTTTTGTATTTCAACTCAAGAAGACAACCGGCTAACGCCGGTTGTAGGTGTGGGGTGGTTCAGTATAAGCTATGTGTGTTACGTTTATGCTTGGCTGGGGGTGAGGGATTCGAACCCCCGAATGCCAGGACCAAAACCTGGTGCCTTACCACTTGGCCAACCCCCATTGATAAACGTTGTAATGTGCGTGGGTTCGAATGTATTCGACTCACCTTCGGCGAGCCCGTGACTTTCATACTAGCAGCATAGCTGCAAATCTGAAAGGTCACCTTGCAGACTGCCGCTGGCAATCTTCACCCCGAATGCCAGGACCAAAACCTGGTGCCTTACCACTTGGCCAACCCCCAATGCTCTGTAAACGTGAGTAATTATACTAAATCTCGCTGCTTCACGCTATACTACTGATATGAAAAGGCCGGGATGGAAGGCTGGGGTGGCACTGGGGTTGGTTCTGGCTGGGGTGGGTGCGGCGGTCTGGTATTTTGCCATTCGCACTCAAGCTCCGGCGGTAAAGCCTGCTGTAAACTCAGGTAAGGCCGTAAAAAAGATTGAACCGAGCGGTGTTGTTACCTTCGCTGCCATGGGCGATATGCTCGCGCACGACTCGGTGGTAGCGCAGGCGCGGGCTGCAAATGGCAGCTATGACTTCACGCCGTACTTTTCCGCCATAAAACCGCTTTACAAAGAAGCCGATGCGGTGTTTTGCAATGCAGAGGGTTTGACGACGGGTGAAGCATTCGGAATAAGCGGCTACCCGGCATTCAACGCGCCGACCGAGTTTGCGCGTGACCTTGTGGCAGGCGCTGGCTGCAACGTCATTAACCTTGCAAACAACCATATCAATGATAAGGGCCAGGCGGCTATAGATGCAGACATTGCCGTGTGGGAAAAACTGAAGCCTCTGGCGGTAGCCGGGGCGAATCGGACGCCTGAAGAACAGATGACAGTACGCTATTTTACCAAAAATGGGGTGAAAGTGGCCTTTGTAGCCTTTGCAGATTACAGCAATAACAAAAACTACACTACATATGGCTTAAATATCTACCACAACACCGACCTTGTGAAACGGCTGCTTGGTGCCGCACGGGAGAATGCCGATGCGGTAGTAGTATCGGCGCACTGGGGGACAGAAGATTCAAATGCAGTGAATGCCGACCAAACGGCTGCGGCGCAACTGTTTGCAGATGGTGGCGCAGATGTAGTTATAGGAACGGGCCCGCATGTGTTACAACAAGCCACATACCTCACTGCAGCGGATGGGCGTAAAACGCTGGTGTGGTATAGCATAGGCAACATGCTTTCTTCGCAGCTGCAAGTCAATGAACTGACTGGAGTAATTGCTGGTTTTACCTTAAAAAAACAACCAGATGGCGGTGTGCGCGTGGAGAGGCCAACAGCGCAGGTAACGTTCATGAGCTACGATTGGTCTACTGGTGATAGGGCTGCTGGTCGTCTTAGCGCGCGCAGTAATTTGCAGCTGAGACCGCTCAGTCAAAGCGGCAACGCTGTTAGTGATATGTTTGGACAACAGTACAGTGCTAACGAGCGAGAAACCTATGTGAAGACGACGCTGGGTAGCGACACAGGGGTTACAGTGACGCCCTAGCTATCTAATAGCCCTGTAAGCTAACTACCAACTACTAACTACCAACTACCAACTACTAACTACTAACTACTTCACCTCGCCGCGGTTTTTCAGCTCCGCTAGCGCTGTCTGCAAGTACGGGTACGCTTCGTCGAGCGTGAGGTTGCTTTCGTGAAGCGCGCGAGCCAGGTCGCGGCCAACATAGCGGAAGTGCCACGGTTCATACTGGTACTGGGTAATGTCGATTTTATCCGCCGGGTAGCGCAAAATAAAACCGTATTCGTAGGAGTGGGCTGCGAACCACTTACCTGCCTCGGTTTCCCCAAAACAAACTTCTAGGTAGCATGCTCGTGAGGTTAGGCTCACATCGAACGCCAAACCGGTTTGATGTTCGCTTTGACCTGGACGAGCGCTAAATTTGTTGGCAGCTTCTTCACCGTATAACCGAGAATAGTTTGTGAAATATACCTGCTGCTGCTCGTACGAACGGTAGCCGCTGGCTAGCATAACGTCGTGCCCCGCTGCCTGTGCTGCTTTGAACAATGCTACGGCGTCTGGTTCAATATCGGCGCGTAGCGACTGCTCTGCTGTAGATTTGTCGGTGCGAGTTTTGACTGCCGGAACTGCAAGGTTAGAGGGTACGTACTGTGCGTCTGTAAGCGGGTGCACTTTGCTTACTACCACCCAAAGGCTGGCTGGTTGCACATAATTTTCTTCGAGTGCGGGAATTGGTTTTGCCCCGGGTAGTACAACTTGCACCGATTGTTTGGGTGCTGGCTTTGTGCTCAGAGCACTATTCGTTTGCCTAGGCTCGGCCGTTTTGTCCGTGCGCGTTTGCAGAACCGCAAAACCCCCTATTCCTACCACGAGCGCCACGACTAAAAGTTTCTTATACACAATGCGTGTAGTATATACCCAAACACCATGACTTTTCATTTTTCACCCATTCTTTCCAGCCAAAACCATGCCTACCCCCCCACCACATCTCGATATGCTTCGTCGGGTATGCATAGTTTTACCTCGCAAATCTCTGGCTGAAAATTTCGGAAACTCATGTTGTTTGGGTATAGCACTATATTTGCTTGCCCCAGAAATAATTACGACGTATAGTAGCTAGTAATACGGTATGAAAAACCAGACAAACCCGGCCGAATATATCGAGCCGCTGCATATAAATGGCATGCGCGGAAGAATGCTTCATTTGCCTGCAAAAAATAAAAACAAACGTGAGATTTTAGTAATTTATGGGCACCATTCACTACTCGAAAGGTGGTGGGGGTTAGTTCAGAACTTTAATGACTTTGGCGCAGTGACTATGCCAGACCTCCCAGGTTTTGGTGGCATGGAAAGCTTTCATAAGATTGGTAAGCAAGCAACGCTGGATAACTACGCCGATTACATGGCAGCATTTATTAAACTGCGATATCGAAGAAAAAAGGTTAGTATTGTGGGCATTTCGTTTGGATTTTTAGTTGCGACGCGTATGCTGCAACGATATCCAGAACTAGCGAATAAGGTAGAAGTACTTGTAAGTGCTATGGGTTTTATGCACAAAGATAATTTTAAGTTTTCTCCTGCTCGCTACAATTTTTATCGCTACGCCTCTGAGGTGGTTTCCATTCCGCCGTTCCCTTACGTATTTCGTCATACGGCGCTCACCGCTAAAGTTCTTCGCGCGGTTTATGCGCGCACAAACAACGCAAAGCATAAGTTTAACCTTGCAAAAGGACATGCCGATGCGTTTGAAGCTATGATGGATATGGAAATTAAGCTATGGCAGTCGAACGATGTCCGCACGTATATGCAAACAACTGTAGAGCTTTTGACGGTAAATCACTGCGAGGAACAGATACAACTCCCTGTATGGCATGTGTTTACCCCTCACGATAACTACTTTGACAACGAAGTTATTGAACAACAAATGCGGGTTGTGTTTACTGACTTCTACCCTGCCCCGCTTGCTGCAAAAACACATTCTCCAAGTGTTGTTGCTACGAAAAAGGAGGCTGCGGCTTTTATTCCTAAACAGCTTCGAGCTGCTTTGAAAGCAAGCGCAAAGAAAACAAACACCTAAATGGTATACTAATCTATAGTTATGAAAATTGGTCTTGTCTGCCCCTACAATATCACCAGAGGTGGCGGTGTTCAGGAAGTTGTTAAAGCGCTGCAGCTTGAGTTTACGAAACTGGGCCATGAGGCGGTTGTTATTACACCCCAGCCGAAAGAACCCTACGCTAGTCGCGACCACCGAGTAATATTCTTGGGTACTGCAACTGATTTCAAATCACCGTTGGCTACAACTACCCAGGTCAGTGCGAGTGTACTCACCGATGAAATCGACAACATGCTTGAATATGAAAAGTTCGACGTGCTGCATTTTCATGAACCGTGGGTTCCAGTGCTGAGCCGGCAAATTCTCAGTCGTAGTACTTGCGTAAATGTGGGGACGGTTCACGCTAAACTACCCGAGACTATTGCCAGTCGGGCGCTCATGCGAGTAGTTACCCCCTATACGAAACCACTTATCCGCTACATCGATGCATTTACTGCCGTTTCGGAGGCAGCAGCAGAATATTTGCGTACTCTTACCGATGACCCAATAGAAATAATTCCAAACGGCATTCACACCGGTCATTTTCGTAGCCCTGCTCATCTTGCGGACCTCCCAAAAGCAAAAACTATTCTGTACATAGGACGTATAGAAAAACGAAAAGGTGTTAAATACTTACTTCGCGCCTTCCAAATCTTGCAGGAAAGACAGCCAGACGCTCGGCTGATTATTGCTGGAGATGGCGTTGACAGAGAAAAAATGCAAGAACTTGCCGAAGAATTGCAGCTTCAAAATGTTGAGTTCCTTGGCTTTATTGATGACCACACCAAGCTACAGCTACTCCACAGCGCTGACCTATTTTGCTCGCCGGCTATATATGGTGAAAGCTTTGGGATAGTACTCCTTGAGGCAATGGCAAGTGGTCTGGTGACGGTTGCGGGTAATAATCCCGGTTACGAGAGTGTTATGACAGGCCTTGGCCAGTTGTCGCTTGTTGACCCGCGCGACAGCAAAGAGTTTGCGCACCGCATGGAGCTCCTGCTTACAGACGAAGGCATCCGTCAGCTTTGGAAAAAATGGGCCAAGAAGCACATCCGGCAGTTCGAATACCATAAAGTCGCAGCAATGTATCTTTCAGCATATGAAGCCGCTATCAAAGCAGCTAGCGAAAAACCAAGGAGAAAACGTGAAGATTGGTTTCGTACTTGACGATACGCTCGATAGTACCGATGGCGTGCAACAGTACGTCCGATGCGTTGGTGAATGGATGCGGCAACGGGGTCATCAGGTTTACTACCTAGCGAGCGCAACGTCCCGGACAGATTTAGAGAATATATATAGCTTGAGCAAAAATATAAAGGTTCGTTTTAACGCCAACCAGCTGTCTATACCGCTCCCGGCAGGTTACAGTAAGCTCCGACGCTTGGTAGAGCAGCTAGAGCTGGATATCCTCCACGTACAAGTCCCCTACAGCCCGTTTTTAGGGGGAAGGCTTATTCGACTTATTCAGCCAAAAGTTGCCGTTGTTGGCACCTTCCATATCTTGCCATATGGTCGCATGGCTCAGTTTGGTAGTAATATTCTTGGGAAAATAAATACAACAACAGCTCGACGTTTTGATGCCATGATGGCCGTATCGCCCCCAACACAAGTATTTGCCGGGCGCTATTTTGGGTTCACAAGCACCGTGGTTGCCAACCCCTTCCATCACGATGCATTTTCCGTGGCCCGTCGCGGTAAGGTTGCGGGGCGCTCTATAAAAAAGATTGTGTACCTTGGTAGACTTGTTGAGCGAAAAGGTCCATATGAACTTGTTCAAGCTGTTGCCGAGGTGGAGCGGAAGAAGCTCACCAGTACGCCATATGAAGTAATTATAGCTGGAAAGGGTGTTTTACAGGACAAACTGAAACAGTATACCGAGAACAACAATATTTCAGACAAGATTTCGTTCCCTGGTTTCGTTGATGAGCAGAATAAAGCTGTATTGCTGGCAAGTGGAGATATAATAGTGTTCCCCAGCACCTCTGGTGAAAGCTTTGGTATAAGTTTGCTTGAGGGGATGGCGGCAAGCCGGGGTGTCGTATTGGCTGGTGATAACCCGGGGTACGCGTCGGTTGTAGCAGAAAAAAAACAGTTATTTGACCCTAGGGATACAACTGCTTTCGCGCGCCTACTTGCTCAATGGCTCAATGACGACGCGGGGAGGTCGGCAATGGCAAAAAAACAGCACACGTACGTACAGCAGTTTGACATAGATGTTATTGGACCTAAAATCGAAAAATTATACGCTCACGCTTTGCAAAAACGCGGGCAGTCGTGACATAATACTGTTATGGCACGATTATTCCCTAAAGAAAACTCTGACTTCGAGGTCACTATATCAACACACACCATACTTAGGGTTATAGGTCTCACTGTCCTAGCGGTTCTACTGTTTATGGCAGTGAAGCAAAGTTTGGGTACGCTAACGCTTATTGGTGTTGCTTTTTTCCTCAGTCTTGCTCTTAACAGTCCGGTGCAATGGCTTGCAAAAAAGCTCCCGGCAAAAAAGAAAAATCGTCGCACGCTGGCTACCGGATTATCCATAGGGCTAATTCTATTGGCCTTGATTGGGTTTTTGGCTGCGGTTGTCCCGCCTATTGCCAAACAAACGGCAGGATTCTTCAGCGAATTGCCTCAGCTTATTGACCAAACGCGCAATGGCGAGGGCGCGCTGGGCGGATTTGTCGAAAAATATAATCTCGATTCACAAGTTGAAAAACTTTCCTCACAGCTCTCTACCCGTCTTGATGATGTCGGCAGTTCTGCCGTGACTGCGGTTTCAAAAATTGGCAGTAGCGTTTTTGCAACGCTTACTGTTCTTGTCTTGACCGTCATGATGCTCATAGAAGGTCCCAAATGGGGCAAACTTCTTGAAGGAATGCTACCAGTAAACCGACGGGAAAGAACACACCGTTTGGCCGCAGACATGAACAAAGTTGTCCGTGGTTATGTGAATGGACAGGTCATTCTTGCCGCAGTTGCGGCGGTGCTGATTGTGCCCATGCTGTTCCTTGCGCATGTCTCTTACCCGCTTGCACTCATGGTAGTGGTGTTTATCTGCGGACTTATACCAATGGTTGGTCACACAATCGGCGCAGCCATTTGTACGCTCGTCGCGCTCTTTACTTCTCCAGCCTCGGCTATTTTGGTACTTTCATATTACATTTTGTATCAGCAGATAGAGAATTATGCTGTCCAGCCCCGCGTCCAGGCAAATAGCACCAATATGTCACCGTTGCTTGTTTTTGTTGCGGTACTGCTCGGTGCGAATTTTGGTGGGCTACTGGGTGCTCTCGTAGCCATTCCTGTGGCAGGATGCATCCGGATTCTTGTCCTGGACTACCTCGAACGACGAGATATTCTTACACCAGCTACCGTGCACGATGCAAAGACCCCCGGCGGCGATATTTAACTACAGCCAGTACCAGACAGCCCCCCGTGGTGTATCACGGAGGCCAATTTCTTGGCCTGCTAGTATGTCTCGTATTTCATCTGACTTCGCCCAGTTTTTATCAGCGCGGGCTTGTTCTCGGTTTGCGATAAGTTGCTTTTGGTGTTCACTAATATCTGGCACCGCGATGATAATTCCCAGATAGTCCTGCACCAATTCTGTGATGTTGCCTAGGCATGCACCGCATACAGCGCCAGCTAATGCTTTATCAGCGACATCGTCAACAATTCTTAGTGCCTCTGAGGTGTTTAAGTCATTCGACAGTGCAGCGAGGATGGAACTATCAAAGTCAGCAGCATTGATATCAGTATCTGCTTTTGGTAGCACCAAATCTTGCCAACGAGTGGCCATAGCTTCTCGCCAGTGACTCAAACGGTTTTGAGCGGCCTCCAGATTATCCCAGGTGAAGTTGCCCTCTGTTCTATAGTGCTTCCCAAGTGCAAAGACTCGAAATGCGTCTAAGTCGTGCCCTTTGTCTAGTATGTCTTGCAACGTGTAAATGTTGCCTAGGCTTTTGCTCATTTTCTGGCCGTCTGCTTTCAGATGGTTATTATGTACCCAAAAGGTGCTAAAAGGTTTACCGGTGACAGCCTCGGTTTGCGCAATTTCATTTGTGTGGTGAACGGGTATGTGGTCTATACCGCCGGTGTGAATGTCAATTTGGTCTCCAAGGGTTTCTCGTGCAATAACAGAACACTCGAGGTGCCACCCCGGAAAGCCGACCCCCCAGGGGCTATCCCACTCCATGTCACGTTTCTTACCGCCTTCCGAGGAGTCTGGTGAAAACTTCCAGACAGCAAAGTCGGTTATATTGCGTTTACCCTCTACACTAACCCGCGCGCCTCCTTCAAGGCCAGCAATATCCAATTTGGCTAGTTTGCCGTAGTCACTGAGTTTGCTTGTGTCGAAGTACATACCGTCACCAGGTATTTCGTACAGGTAGCCTTTTTCATCGAGAGTCTTGGCAAAGTCAATTTGCTGTGCAATCATGTCGGTTGCGCGTACGAGATAGTCGGGTTGAATAAGACCTAACTGGGCTGCTTCTTTTTTGGCAACCGCAATATATTTTGCGGCCACGTCCCAGGCAGTAATGCCTTCGCTGCGGGCGCCCTTTTCCATTTTGTCTTCACCGTTGTCGTCGTCGCTGGTCAAGTGACCAACGTCGGTGATGTTTTGCGTGCGCTCTATGGTATAGCCTTCAGCCCGAAGGGCTCGCACAAGGACGTCCCAGTAAATATAACCAAGCCAGTTCCCGATGTGCGGCTGGCTATAGACTGTCAGTCCACAGGTATACATTCGCACCGTAGCACTATCGAGCGGCTTAACGGCTTCTACCTGTCGAGTCGAGGTATTGTATAGCTTCATGCAATATCTCCACGGGTGGTCTGAAGCAAGTCTGAAGCAATACGAATGCACTCAGCCTTCACTTCATCGTATCTACGACCATCCGTAATCTTAAATCCGGCGGCATAGTCATGCCCTCCCCCGCCCATTTCCTCGGCAAGCTTTGCTGCTACTGGGTAGCCATTGTTGGCGCGTAGTGCTGCAGTGACACGTCCGTCGTCGTAGCTTTTGATTACAATGGCAAGCGCAATACCACGAACCTGAAGCATATCAAACTGTATGAGTGGTGCCGGGTTATACAAGGGGCTGTATTCGTTAATTTCTGGTTGTGGGATGTGCACGAGAGCAACTTTCCCTTCGGCGTAAAATTCTGTCCGAGCAATAAGCATGCCCTTATAGGTATAAATTTTTTCCGGCATTTTCCCGTATTCGCGGCGGAGTTCCTCGAGTCGAGGGCGGTTTGCACCCAGCTCGGTTAAGTCCGCCATGGTGCGGTAGGTTGTTGCGGTGGTGAGGTCGTTCATAAGCCCTTGGGTATCGCCCAAGATTGAGGTCATAATATATTCTGCCGCTTCGTTCGAAACAGCCCAACCAAGTGAAGTGCTCAGATGAAATATGAGTTCCCCGGTGGAGGCGACATGTTCATCAATGAGCTGGAGGCTTGTAAAGTCTATCTTTTTCTCGACGGTAGCGTGGTGGTCAAGAACAATGCATGGCTTTGATTTCACCCAGGCAAGTTGGCCGCTTTTATCGAGCTTATCGAGCAGCGTGTAGGTGCTGGCGTCGACAATGATGCTGAGGTCGAACTGGCTGGGGAGCGTATCTACCACCCTGTCCCAACCCGCTAGGTAACGCAGATACTCAGGCACATTGACCCCGCAGTACAGGACAACGTCTTTTCCAAAGTCGCCTAAGACGTGTTCAAGTGCAAGGGCGCTGCCAAGGCTATCGGCATCGGGGTTGTCAGCCTGGATGACAACAATCTTTTGCGCTGCTTCTATGGTTTCCCGAATTTTCTCCTGCATACACACTATTGTACTTCGGTAGGACAGATATACAAAGTTGTTATGCTATGCTGTAGGTATGAGCCGGAAAAAAGACTTCAAACAGCTGCGTGAAATGATGGCCGAGGCCGAAGAAATTGTGGCTGTGGGCTCCCGTTGGCGACATTATAAAGGGGGCGAGTACCGCGTGACAGCAATAGCTTTTGACGAAGAAACCCTTGACTTTGAAGTTATCTACTCACCATTTGATGCACCAGATATTCACTTTGCCCGCTGGATGAGCGTCTGGCTCGAAACTGTTGCCTGGCAAGGCGCTACACTTCCCCGATTTGAACATATTTCGGATTAAAGTAGTTGACGACCTTCGAGCGCGCGGCCGAGGGTAATTTGGTCGGCGTATTCCAAGTCAACACCAATGGGTAAGCCGCGAGCGAGGCGAGAAATCTTCACCGTTTGACCCTCTAGCTGCTGTTGGATGTATAGGGCCGTAGACTCACCTTCTACACTGGCGTTAGTAGCCAAGATAATTTCACTGACGTTATCTTCGGTGACACGCTGAATAAGTTCCGCTATGTGCAACTCCTCTGGCGAAACGCCATCGATTGGCGAAACAAGACCGCCAAGCACATGGTAGGTGCCGCGAAATGCTGCGGTTTTCTCTAGGGCAACGATATCCAGTGGTTCGGCAACGACTGCTATGAGAGTTTTATCACGCTTTGGGTCGCTGTACAGCGGCGAAACGTCATCGTTGGCGTCTATGAGGGCAAATGTTTTCGGACAGTATTTTACGCCTTCGTGCAGTGCGCTTAGGGCTGAGGCAATCTGGTGAGCTTTTGCCGCGTCGCGTCGCACCAGGTAGTATGCGTAGCGTTCTGCGGTACGGGAACCAACACCCGGCAAGTTGCCGAACGCTTCAATGAGCTCCTCGAGTGCTTTCGGTAATAGGTTCATCGAGATAATTCCAAATCACAAGTTCCAAATAACAAACAAATTTCAATAGTAAAATTCCAAACAGCATTCACGATGATTTACCAATTATTGACGATAGTATCTTTAGTAACTCAGTTGATTCATCGATTAGTTGAGCCTGATTATGACGATACTCATCAGTCGTATCGATGAGTTTCAACCAAAGCCTAGATTCCTTTACTTCTTTTCTGCTAATGCGGCAGCGCATGACAAAATCTTTTTTGCCGAGAGACTCATTCGCCTCAATGTAGTTAGCGGCCACAGAACCGGATGAGCGTGCGAGTTGTTTCGCATACTCAATATTTGTTATCGATTTCGGAAGCTGCTTAATAAGCGCTTTGCAGTTTTCAGCATAACGAAACGTTCGATCTTCGAGGTTTTCCGGCTTGGAATTTGTCATTTGGAATGTTGTTTGGAAATTGTTATTTGGAATTTGGTGCTTGCGGCTTAGAGCCCTAAGCCGCTGAGCATGCCCATGAAGGGTTGCATTTTCTCTGCAGCAACTTTCTGACTTTCAGAGATGGCATCTTTGACTGCGTCTTCAATCCATCGCTCAAGCTGCTCTATGTCATCGAGGTCAATCTGGTCGGGGTCAATTTTAACTTTTTTAATTTTTTGTTCGCCGGTAATCTCAACGCGCACCGCGCCGTCACCCTGCTCTACAGTAATTACCATTTTTTGCAGTTCTTTTTGGATTTTTTTTACTTGTAGTAGCATCTTTGCTTGGTCAAATCGACTCATAACTTCCTCCGTTTGTCTTCCTATTGTACCAGATTATGAGGGTTGTTTTACGGAATAGACCACTTTTGTTTCGGGCGCGTTCGGCCAAGCCGTATAGTATGCCCGCAAGTGATACAGTATGGAGAAACTCACCAGTGTCATTAAAAGCAAAACGCCACTGTATTTAGCAATTGGATTCCTTGGAAAAACAGTGAGCCATTGGTCAAGCATGTAAAATAAGCCGCCTGCTATGGTGAGATATATGAGCGGCGTGAGCATGGCAATGGTGGCGCTTCCGCCAATAACAATGAGAACAGTCGACACAATGAGTGTCCCAAGGAGAAAATAATTTCCTCTTAAAATAGGACGCTTAACGAGTAGTATTAAGCCAGCTATAAACAAAACTGATTCACCAACATTCAAAAGTGGCGCACCGTACATCCAGTATTCGGTGGGCCAGTAGCCCTTGTAAACAACTGATGAGCCCAGGTGAATAAAGTTATCTACGAGTAACGCTGGGCTAGGGAATGTGCTGGGCAGCCCAAAAATTGTTCGGGCAACTGTGATGTCACGGAACATCGCTAGTAGAAGAGGCACGAGAAGCCCTATACCCAGCGTAAAGATGAGTGCAGTATGGAGCGTGCCTAGCTTACCGAATAAGTAAGCTATGCGTTTGCGCATAAGGTATAGCCCAATAAGCGCAAACCATACCATGCCCGGTACATATAAACAGGCTGCAATGACAGCGGTGATTGCATATGCCATGAGGAATTCATGTTTTGTTCGCCGAAACAAAAAAACGCACGAAATTAAGACGAGGGTTGCCATTTGTAGTATGAGTGCGCTTCCATATCTGCCAATATGCAAAAACCCCGAAGAACAGACAAATAGCAGGCTACTGAGAAGTGCAACACGCTTCGAGTACCAGTGGGTAGCTACCCAGTAAAATAACACCGCCACGGCTACAGCAAATGACGCAGAAGCTACACGAGTCACGGCAATGCTGTTGTGTCCAAGCTTTTGTCCGGTCCAAGCGAGTACTTTATATGGAGCATTAACGGGGTTGTCGAAAACCAACCGGAGGCTACTTGCTTCCTGCTTGGTTTGAATCTCTGTTGCCGCATAGTCTACCGTAAGGGTCGAAATACCGCGAAATAACAGAACGTACGCAACACAAGCCAGCCCAATACTAGCTGCAATCAGTCGCCAATGCGCACTCAGGAAGTTCAGTGTTCTTTCCATAAGAAGTATATGTGTAAGTATACAGTGAGCTATGATGAAAGCCAATGCTACCGAGTTTTGTGCACAGAACTGGCTTACTCTGCACCAAATGGTATAGAGGCATGACCACTGTCTAGTGAGCGGATACGTTGCTTTTCTCGGTCAAAGTAGAGTTCCACACCGCCCGTCGGGCCATTGCGATGTTTTTTTATGAGTACGTCCATAATGTTTTTCCGTTCACTGTCAGGTTCGTAGTATTCTTCTCGGTACAAGAAGGCCACAACATCGGCATCTTGCTCAATGGACCCCGACTCGCGCAAATCTGCCAGCTGCGGAATCTTGGGGCTCCGGCTTTCGACGGAGCGGCTCAACTGGCTAAGAGCAATCAGGGGTACATTGAGTTCCCGAGCAATCCCCTTTAAGCCGCGAGAAATCTCTGATATTTCTTGGACACGGTTGCCATCGCCGCCGAACTTGCTTCCACCGCTCATAAGCTGCAGATAGTCGACGACGATGAGGCCAATTTGCTGTGTGTGGGCCTCGCGCCGTGCTTTTGTACGGAGGTCGCTGACAGTTATGCCCGGTGTGTCATCTATGTATATTTTTGCTTCCGATAGCGTGCCCATGGCTTCGCCAAGCCGTTCGAAATCATCATCAGTGAGCTTACCAGTACGAAGCGCCCAAGCATCGACGCCAGACTCCATAGCAAGCAAGCGGTCAACAAGTTGTTCCTTGCTCATTTCGAGACTAAAAACGAGTACGGCTTCCTTGGCCTGGGTCGCGACTTTGTGCGCGAGGTTTAGCACAAAGGCGGTTTTTCCCATTGACGGGCGCGCTGCTATGATAAACAGGTCGGAACGCTGTAAGCCTGCAAGGATGTTGTCGAGGTCTCGATAGCCAGTAGGTACTCCACGGAGTTTGTTTTTGTCTTTGTGGAGGTCGTCAAGTCGCTCAAAACTTTCGGCCAAAACCGATTCGAGGCTGACTACACTTTGCTTCACATGCTGTTGGCTAACGGCAAACAAACGGCTTTCGGCTTCCTCTATGAGTTCTTTGAGGTCTTTTGATTCGTCTTGGCCAAGGTCTGCCATATCGGCGCTGGCCGAAATGAGCCGTCTGCGTAGCGCCTTTTGCGCAACAATGTCAGCGTATTGTTCAACATGGGCGGCCGTTGGGACAAAGTTTGTCAGCTCGGTCAGGTAGGACGGTCCGCCGACCATGTCAAGAAATCCGTTGCCTTTCAGCTGGTCGGATAGTGTCAGAACATCTATAGCCGAACGTTTTTCATATAAAGCTCGTAGCGCTTCGTAAATACGAGCGTGTTTCTGGTCGTAAAAATCATCGACCGAAATTTTGTCGGCAATTTTTACTATGGCGTCGGTATCTATGAGAATAGCGCCCAGTAGGCTCGCTTCGGCCTCAATGTTCTGCGGCGGTGTTGGTACGGTAGCCATTTCCCTCGTTGTCCTTATCCCTTAGCTTTACTCAAGATTCTAGCAGTTCGGCGCCGCCAAAGATATTGCTTATGGTCGAAATGGTGTCGACAGGTGTTGTCTTTGGCGCCGTAGATTCACCTTTTTGGCACCGAATAGTGGTTGGTTTGTGCCGCACGGCTTCAGTTAAGGTGGTAATGACAGCAATATTCCGTGGTTCGCTTAAGCGTTTTTGGTGAAATGCAAAGGCTAGCTCAAGCGTCAGCGTGTTTTCAGAGAGTGTTGGCCGAGCCATGCGGGCAATACCGTAAAGGGTATTGTGCGTCTGCTTGAGCTGTTGCAATACTTCTCGCCACAGCGCCTCAACATCATCGTCATTGGCCGAGGCGGCGGGTTTGCTAGGTCCATTGGCATCCGGAACTGGCTCAGACAATGCTTTAGTGTTGGCTATAGGCTGGGAAGGTTGTTCTGAAGGTGTTTCGAGCTTGGATGATTTTGCAGCTGGCAACAGAGGGTCTTTGGGGGCCAATGCAGCCGATTTCGTCTGGGACGCATTGCTGACCTCTGGTGGGGTTAACTTCATTTGCGGCGATGCATCAGCGGTGTTGAGACACACGCGCATGATGATGAGCTCTAGCGTGGCGGCGGGATTATGAGCGGGGGGAACGTCTAGGAGCTCACGTAGTAATAGGAGGGCAACTTCAGGGTTAATTTTCAACTGTACGTTGTCCTCGAGCAGACTCGAACGTAGCTGTTGGCTTAGCTGACGCGCAATCATGGCCGGTTCGTGACCTTGAATGAGCAATGCCTGAAGTGCAGACAGTCCTTTCTGGACATCATGTTGACTAGCGGCAGCGAGAATTTCAGAAATCTGCTCAGCAGGCGCCCGTCCTAGGAGCTGCTCGACCTCATTTTTGGTAATATGACTACTCATGCTACTGGCCTGGTCAAGCAAGCTCACGCTGTCGCGAAAGCTCCCTTCGCTGTGTTCGGCGATAGTGACAAGTGCATCATCATCAATGGCTATTTTCTCGGCCTTCGCAATAGATTGTAAGTTTTCTATGAGTTTCTCGAGCGACGCCGGACGGAAACTATAGCGCTGGGTTCGGCTGATAATGGTTTCGGGCAGCTTATGTGCTTCGGTGGTGGCGAGTATAAAGACCACGTGGGCCGGGGGTTCTTCTAGTGTCTTTAATAGCGCGTTAAAGGCAGCCTTGCTGAGCATATGGACCTCGTCGATGATGAAAACCTTGTACTTTGCGCTCGCTGGAGCGCTCATGATTTTGTCACGCAGGTCGCGCACGTCTTCGACGCCGTTGTTACTGGCGGCATCTATTTCGATGATGTCGAAATGCGGCTCTTCACTATAGGTAAGCTCATTGATTTCATGGGCAAGGATACGGGCTATAGATGTTTTGCCGACCCCACGTGGGCCGGTTAAAAGATAGGCGTGAGCAATTTTGTCCGATTTAAGTGCGTTTTGAAGAGTGGTCGTGATATGGTCTTGCCCAACAATTTCACTCAGTGACCGTGACCGGTATTTCCTATATAACGCCTTCCCCATTGCTCAACTAATTATAGTCGCTTCCTTACAGGATTTCGAATGTAGTTATTACAATTTGCAATAAAGTTATTATGAACTATAATCATTACTATGTCATTTACATGTCCAGAGAACTGTCCGGTTATGGTTAAGCTGAACGCACAAATTGCTCAAACTGCTGATATTTTAGGACATGCGGCTACTCGTCCTGCACGGCTTGAGGAAGGTGCCATGGATGCAAGGATGCGACTCATAGAAGAACAACACAGATTTGAGACCGGACAGAGCTCTGGCGCATTACTCCCGGCGTGGGAGTTATTGGACGGCATGTGGTCCGAAGAAGGAATTAGGCGAGATATAGAGTCTTCGGAGCAAACACAGAAGTGGGCTGAAGATAGACTAGCTCAGTTAGAGAGACACAAATATAGTGTACTCGTTGGCTGCGGAAGGCTTGCCCACATGGGTGCACGCATCGCAACCAGTCTAGGGAAACCAAGCTGTGGCTCTACGGCTCGGATTGCAGCAGTTCAAATCCGGCTTATTCGCAACAAGAAATAGCATGAGCAAGTAGGTAAGGTAAGGTGCTACAAAGCAGTAACTACCACGCCTGTTATGGCGAGGCTAATTGCTATCCAGAGGAGTTTGTCGTCATCTCGCTCCTTTAGTATGAAATGAGCCGCTATGGCCGTTAGCGGGAGTACCGTGGCGGTAAGTGCTGCTATAAGCGAAACATTGTTTGCCCCGCGTAAAGCCGCAAAATAGCTCACACCAATCCCGGCGACGACCATGCCAAGAAGCACTGATTCTTTCACAAGTTGCCGCGAAAGCTGTAGTCTGGGCTGTTTGTGCCAATCCCACAGCGCAAGAAGCACCAGCCACAGCGACTGCATGCCAAATCCGTAGATAAAGAACGCTCCTATGTCCATGTACTGAATTGCGGCCTTTTCCACGACGACGCCCACTCCGAGAAATAGCGCAGAGGCAAGCGTGAAAAATACACCTTTCAGAAGGTGCTCGTGTGTGCTTTTGCCGTGGCGGTGGGCTTTAGCCGGTGCCCACACGGCAATGATACCGCTTGCCAAAATACAGGCGGCACCAATAAGCTGGTTAGCAGTAAGACCTTCCCCCAGAAACAACCACCCAAGTAGTATGGTTACGATAATACGTGTCTGAAAAATGGTTTGATTTAGTGCGGCTGGCAGATATCGTATGGCGATAAACGAAAGCCAAATAAAGAGAGCTACCAGTAAGCTGGCGGAAAACAGCAGCCATGC
Source organism: Candidatus Saccharibacteria bacterium (assembly GCA_016700375.1). Lineage (NCBI taxonomy): Bacteria > Candidatus Saccharimonadota > Candidatus Saccharimonadota bacterium. Next base: position 240,487 of record CP065016.1, on the reverse strand, counting down.
GGTCCAATATGACCAGTCTATATTGTGCGGAAACAAAAAACCTGCAGCAATGCTTAGGGGCATAACACCCAAAGTATAAGAGATAGCAAGAGTGACGCTAGCCGGAACAGTGTGTGACTGTGCAAAACGCCGACGAAGGAGTGTAGATGTCACAAACAACACTAGGTTAATAACGAGCGCAACTACCCACATGAGTCTTTAGAGTGCTGCCTCTAGGGCGGCCCATTCGGCCGAGGCATCTTCTTCGGGAACATTTACAGAAACCTGGTCGCCGGGCTTGGCTTTGAAATACGTGACGCTGGCAAGTAATACGCGGTAGTCTTTGGTGCCGACGCTCACGAAGTAGTGGCCACCTTCGAGCTTGAGCTGACCAACGACTTGCTTACGAGGGATTGGCCCGATTTGTTTGTATAGAAATGCGCCGTCATCTGCTATGGTAAGTTTGAGTATGTCGCCCTGAACCAGCTTTGACTTACTGGCATAGTTTGCGGGCACGGGATAGGTTTTGCCGTCACTGCCGACCATATTTTGGCCGTCAAAAACACCTTCAATAACCTTACCAAGGACTTCATCGCTTACTTTGGCCTGTACTTTCACATCGTCACCTACAAGGCTAATCAGCAGCTCGTTTGCGGCAGCGAGATTTGTTTCCGCTTCTTGTATAAGTGTTCGGAGACGCTTAATTTGTTTATCGGGTAAGTCGGCCATAATTATTTCTTTCTATTTCCCTTTTTTCACCTCTAACTCAACACGGTTTCATAATACCTTACCTTAAACGTACCACACCGGGCAAAGCAAGTCAAAAGCGCACGTCAAATATCTATGGGTTCCTGTGGATAAATTTATCGTAATTAATATATTCCCGGATTTATTCCGGGAATATATACCTTTTAGGAGAGAGTTGTCCAGGTTGAGAGCGTTTGCTCGAAACCTGAAATGATGAGAGAACGTTTCGCAGTTCTCTCATTACAACTAGACAAGTTCGACAGTAGCGCCAGCCTCTTCGAGGGCTTTTTTGGCAGCTTCAGCGTCTTCTTTCTTAGCTTTCTCAAGTACAACCTTTGGTGCGCCGTCTACGAGAGCTTTTGCTTCGCCGAGGCCGAGACCAGTTAGTTCCTTAACAGCTTTGATGACGGCAACTTTCTGAGCACCAGCATCCTTCAGGTTCACGTCGTATTCAGCCTTTTCGTCGGCAGCAGCGGCTTCACCGCCAGCGGCAGGACCTGCAGCAACAGCAACAGCTGCAGCAGCGGGCTCAATGCCGTATTCATCCTTCAAGATGTTTTTTAGTTCGTTTACTTCTAGTACAGTGAGCTTGGTGAGCTCTTCGGCGAGTTTTTTTACATCAGCCATAATTTATCTCCTTGATTATCGTGTGACCTGTGACATGTCACGTAGAATTAACCTGTAGCATGTAGCCATTGAAGCTCAATCGTTACACGCCAATCGGTAATCCATTGTGACAGGTGACAGGATAATTGTTAATGAAGCGACTAAGCAGCTGCTTTGTCGCGTACGCCGTCCAGTAGTGCATGCAGGTTGCCAGAAAGCGCATTGGTAACGTCGTTGACCGGTGAAAGCAGTGTTTCAACCACTTGGCCAATGAGTGTTTCCTTGCTTGGCAGGTCTGCCAGGGTTTTCACCTGAGCGGCGTCCATGTAGGTGCCGTCTGCACTAAAAGCGCCAACAAACTCTATGGTAGGGTTTGCTTTGGCAAATTCTTTCAGTGCTTGGGCGGGAGCTACTTCGTCTTCACTGTTGAAAGCGTACAGCAGCATACCTTGTAAATCGCTGGTGCTGACATCTTTCAGTGAGTCGTTTTGCTGCAATGCCTTAATGACGAGGCGGTTTTTAACCACTTTTACGCGGGTGCCATTGCCACGGGCATCGCGGCGGAGCTGCTGGAGCGCCTTCACGGTTGTGCCCTGGTATTTGGCAACCACGGTCATTTTGGCAGATTTCAGTAGGTCAGCAACTTCTGCGACCACGTCATCTTTTTGGGTTTTACTTAGTGCCATTCATTTCCTGGTAATAGAGACAAACCTCACGGTTTTTCTCATCGCGCAGGGCGAAAAGCACGGTTTTCGCTCTGGCTGCTCTTTTCCCTTACCCGGGTTGAGCATTAGTTTTTATAGGGAGAACTTCAACATCGACCAGGTTGATGTTCTTGTTACATAAAGAAAACGCTCTTGTATACCAAAAGCGTTTATGAACGAAATAAAATGATTTCGTCGCCTCGGTGACAAATTAAGCCCATTTGTTCCTGAGCAGTCACTGTCTTTGGTAACAGAGGTAATTATACCATGTCAATTTCAAATTATGCAAGCACCATATAGGTACGTGTATCGGGTTCGCTAGCTCCTGTAGGGGTTGGGCGGCTTGCCGACTCTGTTTCGACTATGTTAAAGCCGAGTTTTTGGTAGACGTGAACTGCACCAGCATTACTCGCCCAGCACTCAAACCAGAGGAGCTCACGAGAATACTCGTTTTTTGTGTGCTCAAGCACTACCTTAAGAAATGGTGTCGCTAGCCCTAGCCCCTGAAACGTTTCACTGAGCCGTAAGCCGCCGGTGAGTTTACCGTCAGGTACATGCGGTGATGTGCCAGGGCCGGTCCAAGCAACGCCTGCGAGCCGTTCGGTAGACTTTTCTTTCAGTAGAAACACCAGCCGTTCCTTCAGCAGCCAGTGACGTACGGTTGGTTCATCTTTGAAGCGCTCGGTGCAATCGCGCGGGCAGTATTTCAGAATTGATGTTTGGTGAGAAAGCGCCTGCAAGGCAGTCACGTCTGCGGCTGTTATGCCAAGTTGGACGTAAAAACCTTTTTCGGCCAGGGTTTGGAGAGCTGCCGCTGTTGACCCTTCTGTATCGTTTGGGCCGAGAGCAACAGGAGTCGTTGCAAGTTGGGTTGGGAATGGTTTCACTGGACGAGCTCCGCTATGTGGGTTGCCATTTCTTGAGCAAGGTCGTTGGCATTTGGCGCTTCTACCATGACGCGAGCGAGTGGTTCAGTGCCGCTGGGACGGACGAGGATGCGACCGGCGCTGCCGAGTTCGGCTGATTTCACCCGGATGTAGTCTTGCACCTCTTGGATGTTTAACCTCATTTTGTCTTCTATGCGGAAATTTACCAGTGCTTGGGGCACTGTTTCCACCTCTTCGTTCCAAGCTGCGAGAGATTTGCCGGAGTTTTTGAGAACACACAGAACCTGCACCGCTGCCAGCAGCCCGTCGCCAGTAGTGCTGAGGTCGGTCATAATGATATGACCGGATTGTTCGCCCCCTAGTGTGTCGCCATGTTCGACCATATATTCTAGTACGTATCTATCGCCAACCGCCGTTCGTACCATGGCTATGCTATGGGCTGCCAGCGCTTGTTCGGTGCCAAGGTTTGACATGACCGTCGCAACTACCGTGGTTTTTTCAAGGCCAACCGCAAGCAAGTACAAAATATGGTCACCGTCAAATACTCGGCCAAGGTGGTCTATCAGAATTAGTCGGTCGGCATCACCGTCGAGTGCAATGCCGAGGTCGGCCTGGCCGGAAACCACCAGTTGTTGCGCAGCGCTGGGGTCAGTGGCACCAGAGGCGGCATTGATATTCCGTCCGTCAGGTGAAACTGCGAGCGGGGTGACGCGTGCGCCAAGTCGTTCAAATACCCGCGCGGCTACGCGGAAGGCGGCACCGTGCGCCGCGTCGACCACCAGATGCATATCTGAAAACGACGCGCCTCCTGCCGATGCCACTAGAAAATCTTCGTACTCCTGGACAAGCTCTGGCCTCGTCTCATAACTCCCGCCACTGCGGTCGGGGACGCCATGTGCTATGTCGTGGCTGACCTTCTCTTCGGTATCGTCTGGGAGCTTCCCTCCGTCCGGTCCAAATACTTTAACACCATTAAACTCGTACGGATTATGACTAGCGGTAATCATCACGCCAGCGACAAAATTGTCGTGCTGCGCGGTGATATAGGCGAGACCTGGGGTTGGTAGCACGCCCATAAACACCACTCGTACGCCAACTCCCTGAAGCCCTTTGGCAACCTGCCTTACGATTCGCTCAGACGATTCGCGTGTGTCACAGGCGATGACAATCTGCTGCCCGGCTTTGGCAAAATAGGTGCCTACGGCGCGGCCGATTGCTTGCGAGCCGGCATCGTCGAGCGGATACTCGTTTGCGAGGCCACGGACGCCATCGGTGCCAAATAGTTCTCTACTCATGGCTACTTCTTTGTTACTTTGACAAACTTCTCAACGAGCAGGCGAATGTCGTCTTCGGTGTGAGCAGCGCTAATCTGCACGCGAATGCGAGCTTTGCCCTTTGGTACAACCGGGAAGCTAAAGCCCACCACGTAAATGCCTTCTTCGAAGAGCTTGCGTGCGGTTTCTACGGCGTCTTTTTCCTCGGCAAACATAATAGGCGTAATGGGGTGTTCGCCGCCAGCCACGTTGAAGCCCGCCTCGCTCATAAGGGTCCGGAACAGCGCCGTATTGTCTTTCAGTTTTTTGACAAGCTCAGGGTGCTTTTGAATGTAATCAAGGGTGTACAGCGAGGCGCCGCAAGTGCCGACTTCCATGGCATTACTAAAGAGGTAGGTGCGAGAGCGTTGGCGAAGGTAGTCAACAACCTCTTGGTGACTGGCAATGAAAGCACCGCCAGCGCCGCCGAGCGCCTTGCCGTAGGTGCCGGTCAGGAAGTCTATGCGCCCTTCGGTACCGGTGAACTCTGGCGTGCCCCGGCCGGTTGCACCTAAAACTCCGGTGGCATGCGCGTCGTCCACCATAACAAGGGCGCTGTACTTGTCTGCTAGGTCGCAAATGTCCTTCAGCGGAGCAATGTGACCGTCCATAGAAAACACGCCGTCGGTAGCGATAACTTTGAGGCGTTTGTCTTTGACACTCTGGAGCTTGGCCTCAAGGTCGGCCATGTCCATGTGGGTATAAATGAGGCGCTCGGACTTGGTGAGCCGTACGGCGTCAATGATACTGGCGTGGTTGAGCTCGTCGCTAATGATAGCGTCTTCGGGGCCGAAAAAGGTTTGGAAGAGCCCCACATTTGCCATAAAGCACGATGAGTAGAGGATAGCATCATCCATGCGGACAAACTCGGCCGTGGCGGCTTCGAGTTCCTTGTGTATACCCTGAGTACCGCAAATGAAGCGGACGCTGGCTTGGCCAAACCCCCAGCGCGCCAGGGCGGCGTCAGACGCTTCTCGCACGCCATCTGTTCCGGAAAAGCCAAGGTAGTTGTTTGCGCAGAAGTTCAGCAGCTTTTTGCCGTCAACCGTGATTTCGCGGCCTTGCGGACTCATAATAACGCGCTCTTCTTTCCAGAGCGATTGGTCTTTTATGCTTTGCAATTCGGTGTCGAGGATGGGTTTGAGCGACGTGTACATGAGTAAAATCCTTTCTGATTAGCCTTTATCCTGTGACGTGTCACATACCATTATTCACTATCTTGTAATGATTAGTTCTTTCATCGCTAATGGTAAAAGGTGAATGCAATGTGACAGGATAATGGTGACGGGGTAATTTATTCATTATGCCTCCATATTAAAGATGAGTTTCGGGTGTTCGTTCATTTTTTGTTCGAAGACCGCGGGGTCAAATTCACTCAGGTTTAGCATGGTGTCTTGCCCGCCCTTAAGAATGACATTCCACACCTTGTCCTGTACGCCATTGCTGGTCTGTGCGAGAACGCGCTGCGACAGTTGCCAGGTGTTGAAGATTTCCCGTCCGATGATGCAGTGTAGCGTCAGCCCAGCAACAATCAGCCGTGGGAACTGCGGTATTACAAGGTCGCCGTCTTTCACGCCGAACAGTACAACGTGGCCGCCGCGGCGAGTGCTATCAATGGCGTTATTGACGCTGCTGGCAGGACCAGCCATTTCCATGCTTACGTCAACACCTTTTCCGTAGGTGAGTTCTCGAATTCGCTCAACAACGCTGGCGTCATGTTCCCAAGCGTTTGTTTTTTCAGATTTCTCGATGAGAATGGTTTCGTCGGCGCCGCACTGTTTTGCAAGCTCGAGGTTTGCGTCGCTGACATCGACTGCAATGACTTTGGCGGCACCAAATTTTTGGGCTATTAGTATGCTAAAGAGTCCGATTGGTCCCGCGCCAAATATAGCAACACGCTGTCCGCGCACATCAACTTTTGTGAGGGCGTGAATAGCGTTACCAAAGGGGTCCATAATGGCAGCAACTTCGGGGCGAATGCGGTTTTTGTCTATGGCCCAGAGGTTTTTGGCGGGTAGCTTTACGTATTCGGCAAAAATTCCGTCTATAGTTATACCCAAGATTGCTTCGTTCATACACACATTTGCCTGACCAATTCGGCACTGATAGCAACGACCGCACGTGACGTGGCTGTCACCCGAAACGAGGCTACCAATCTCTATCTTGGCAACGTTTTTGGGGTCTGGGTCCCAGTAAAGTGAATTCACCTTTGAGCCGGCTTCTACCACTTCGCCCACAAATTCATGCCCGACCACACGGCTTTTTATACTATCCCTGTCAAGCGCCTTTAAGAACTGGTCCTTAAAGGCATTGCGGTACCAGAGGCCGCGGTCACTGCCACATACGCCAGCGTATTTCACCCGGACAATGACGGAGCTGGCGTCGTCAGGGTCGGCTGCTTCGTTGAGCGTTGGCCGTTCAAGTTCGGCCAGGCTAAAGCCGCGAGATTCATCCCATGTTTGATTTGCTGTATCGATAATAAGTCCACGCATTGCACTAGTCTCCCTCATAACGTGCTACCACACCAGTATACGCGGTGTCACACATTTGTTACCATACCAAACTCGAAATTCCAAATGACAAACGACAAACAAATCCTAATATCTAAATTCTAAATTCTAAACAAATTCGAATATTCAAAAGAACACGCACTTGGCTGGTGCGAAATTCGTGAAGAATAAATTCAAAACAAAAAAGCATCCCAGGTTTCAGCCGGCAGTGCCACCCATTTTGAATTTGAAATTTCGATATTGTTTCGAGATTCGTGCTTAGAATTTAGGTATTATTTGTTATTTGGAGCTTGTAGTTTATCCAAAAATGGTGAGCGCAGGGTTGGCGTTAGCCCGCGAAAAGGTAAAGCCGGTCGCAGCAAGTTTTGCTTCGAGCTCACTTCGGTCGGTTGCTTCAAAGCCGATAAGTACGCGGCCAATGTCACTTGCGCTCGAACGGTAGTGAAAGAGTGATACGTTCCATTTCGTACCCACAGTGTGCAAAAACTCACCGAGCGCCCCGGGTCGTTCCGGAAACTCTACGTGGTAGCGCAGTTCTTTTGCGGGACCGGGGCCGCCTATCATATGTCGTACGTGTTCTTTGGCGATGTCGTCATCGGATAAGTCTACGTGGTCGAAGCCGTGCTTTGACATGAGCGCGAGCAGTTCAGCCTTGTCGCTGGCGTCTTTTACCGATATACCGGCAAGCACATGGGCAACAGCGCGCGAACGAAACCGGTAAGAAAATTCCGTAATGCTGCGCTTGCCAACGATTCGGTCACAAAACTCTAGAAATGCGCCAGGGCGTTCAGGCAATGTCACTGCTACCAGGGCTTCACGTCCAGAGCCAATGAGCATGCGTTCGGCAATTTGCTGTAACCGCTCAAAACTTACGTTTGCACCGCTGCAAATTGCTACAGCGTGTGCGTCTTTGGGGAGGTCATACTTTTTTATACCTGCAAGCGCGAGTGCCCCAGACGGTTCCAGAATGGTGCGCGTTGCGTCAAACGCATCGTTTATGGCCGCACAGATTTGGTCTGTACTAACGGTTATGCAGTCGTCCACTAGCCGCTGCGCTGCGGCAAATGTGTGCTCCCCGACTTGCTTCACGGCAACACCATCGGCGAATATACCGACGTGTTTGAGGACTACGCGCTCGCCTCTTGCCAAACTTTTCGTCATGGCGGCACTATCGACTGGTTCTATTCCTACTATTTGTACATCTGGGCGAACAGCTTTCACGTAGTGAGCAATACCGGCTATCAGTCCTCCGCCCCCCACGGGCACAAAAATATGCGTGACATCTGGTAGCTGTTCGATGATTTCTTGGCCTATGGTGCCCTGTCCGGCTATGACGAGCAGGTCGTCGAATGGGTGGATAAACGTCCGCTTTGTCTTTCTAGAGAGTGCCGCGCAGACTTCGGCGGCTTCAGTATAATTATCTCCTGTCAGCATCACTTCTGCACCGTAGTGCTTCACTGCCTCGACCTTTATGCTTGGTGTTGTTCTGGGCATGACGATGAGCGCAGATAGCCCCAGTTTCTTCGCTGCTAAGGCAACACCTTGGGCATGATTGCCTGCGCTGGCGGCAATGACGCCGTGCTTTTTCTCGGCATCGGTCAATCGGCACATTTTGTTGTATGCACCACGCAGTTTAAAGCTGTGTACTGGCTGCATATCTTCACGCTTGAGGTAAACGTTAGTATTTAGCTTGGCGCTAAGTTTTGCTGCTTTTTCAAGTGGCGTTTTACGGGCCACATCGTACACGCGCGAGGTAAGGACTTCGCGGACAATGTCATTTATGGTAGTTGGGCTCACTTTTTATACTCCCGAAGGAGTGCAACGGCCTCAACCTCGACCAAAAGTGGATTGTTTGCGACGCGCGGTAGCTCGGCCACAGCTACGCATGTTCTGGCTGGTGCCGCACCAGCTTTCTCGAAGACCGCTGCGTACACTTCGTTCATAGCTGCATAATGCTTCATGTCGGTCAGAAATACCGTGGTTTTTACCACATCACTAAGCTCGCAACCAGCATCGTCTAGTACGCCAGCAAGGTTTTCGAGCGCCTGACCAACTTGCGACCGAATATCCGGTTCGGCTACACCCTTCACTGCCCCAACCTGCCCAGAGGTATACACAAAACCATTCGCCAACCGAAACGGACTATACGGCCCATATGTTTTTCCACTCATGCCGCTAGTCCTTCTATGGCGGATTGTTTACGTGCTGCAGCTGGCGATTCGACAATATACCCAGTGAACGTTAATCCCACATCTCTTCCAATTCGATTTCTTTGTGCGGTTTCAGAAAAGCCTGCTGCACGAGCTCGACGTGAATGCCCTAGTCGATACATAGTATCTAAAGCCGTAGTCGCTAAGAACATATTTGCTTCACTTTCATCTAATAGATCAATATTAGGTCTCTGTGCAGATGCATCTACAAATAACTCCCATGCCCGTTGGTGTCTAGCGATCGCTGATTGAGCATTGTGAATTGCTTGCCGCGTTCCGTAACGACCTGCATAGTTTCGCTTTGCCATTATGCCGCCACCTCAAAAAAATGTGGAGCAACAACCGATCCTACCCCACCATCATCACCAGTGTTTCGTATAGCTTCTTGCACACCTGGATAGCCCACATATGCATCTGCATGGACATCAACTGGATCCTGTCTGTATTTTTCTTTCATAGCTTTCCTCAAAAATATTAAAAATGGCTTCGGTTGAAGCCATTTGGTTTCGGACTGTGCTAGCGAGATTATGTTCTCGAGGCTTCAACCATGCTGAAGCACAGCCCGTGTAGGCCGAGAATAATAATGAGGCTTCGCATAGTTGATGACATAGCGGTAATGCTACCCCTTTTCAGTGTTGGCGTCAACCCCCAATACTTGCGCGTATGCCGCCTGACTAACGATAATTTGAGCAATAAGACGATTGATTTTCGTAACGCTTGCGTTCAAGACCGCTGGACAGCCCTTGAATGGGGCCATCAGGTCTGAACCCGCGTAATTGCTAGCATTATCCGCAATATATGGTTTTCTGTGATGGTCGTATAAAATTGTAAAGGCTTCTGGAACATAGGTCAGGCTTTTATAGTCTCTTTTACCAATTATTCTCTCTGTTGTTACAGAAACTCTATCCAGTCTTGTGTCGTTACCTTCTTGACTGAGGCGTGCCTGAAGTATACCCATTCGGACTAAACTGGGTAGTAGACTGTTTGCTATTAAAAGTGTTTCCGACTTTGACTTGGTTGGGTACTGTCTAGCGACAACTTTCGGAGCAACGGCAAACATTGCAACGGAAGTAGGTATGCCTTCTCCAACAGCCCGTATAAATAACTCGTGTATCTCCATTCGCCATCTTCTAAATGTAGCTGCAGGCACTTTTGCACCTCTGAAAGATTCATAAGCATCTAGTGCAGTACCAAGTGCTTGTACGTAATCTGTGTCGGTTTGAACTAAATTCCAATGTGATTTTTTATAGCCATTGACGAGGCTATTACTCAACGCCAGCCAACCCGCAGATAAGCTATAATCGTGCGTCACGTAAGTGGGGTCAGATTGCTGCCAATTTTCTAGGAAAGCGTCTGTCGCCTTGGCAATCCCAGTTCCGAGAGCATCGTGAATTGCCTGTCTCTCAGGTAACTCGTTTGCAAATGGTCGTGCCACGTAGGCCTGAATGCCTGGTGCTCGTGCGCACCAGGAAGGAAGCGTATTCATTGATTTATCCTAAAACGTAATGGCAAAAGAAACAATATTGTATCAAAATTATTTAAATAATAGTGGATGTTTCTCTGCGGTAATCGAATTTATTCTCATACACTTTTCGTCAAAAAATTTTTGGTTTTTAAAACATAATTGGATGTTCCAGCGTTGTTTGTGGCCGAGGAGGGTGGCGTACTGAGACTCGGTGGTGAAACCACGGGCTTGGAGAGTACTTTGGAGCTGAAGGCTTTGGTCGAATATGGCGTCGTAGTCGTCGCTCAGGCCGGCTGCCTCAATTTCGGTGGGCACGTCATAACCATAGCGCGGCGTAAGAGGTTGGAGCTTAACGCGGGAGCGAACTTCATCTGGCAAATCCTGTAGCAAACCAAACTCGGCCAAAAAGTCCCATTCATAGGTTGCACCAGCCAGCGCTTTGCCGTTGGGATACTGGCGCACATAGTCAATAAAAAGCTGTGATTTCACCTCGTAGGGCCATTTTTCCACCGTAGCTTTCACTTCATTTATGGGTAGGTCGAGCGATTCGTAAAGCATGCTGGGCAGTAGGTCGAGCTCGTTGCGAGGAGCATAGCTGACAAGTCGAACGCGTTCAGTACCGCTGGCGAATCCATTTGGCAGACGTTTTTGTATGTCGGTGGGAAGTTCTAAGGGCTCGGTTGTTCTTAGTAGGTTTCGCAGCTCGTCACGGGCGCACGCCACCGGAAGGAGCGGTCTTAGCAGCCTGAGCGCAGCTTTTTTTGCAACTGTCTCATCTTGCATGGCTGTATTTTCCGCTCGCATATGGGTCGCAAGCTTATGCACCAGTTTGCGTCGATTGGTAAGCATCCGTTCTATATCGTCACAGTAGTCGCACTGCACATCGTCGGGGAGGCTCGGTGGGATGTAGTATGTATGTGGTTCACGACTTGGTTCAGTGTTTAGTTTGGCGCTTAGAACTGCTGCGGCCGGGCTTTTTGCAAGCACCACGGCAATAGACGTCGGTTCAGTTTCGGTAGTACTCTCGAGCTCAAGTAGCACCGCAATGTGCCTCCAGACTGCCTCAAAAACCTCATCGACACGACCAGTTGCATATACTACGGGCATGTTTCGCTGCTTCGCCTCCCAGAGGTAACCGGCTCGTATGCGTTCAAGAGTTTCAGGGGGTAGGTTGTCGAAGCGCTCGGTTTCGCCGCGTTTTTTGGCGCGTTCGTGCAGCATTTGCACAGGTGCATCGAGCACAATGGTCATGTCCGGCCACATATCGCCAACTGCAAAAGAAACGATGTCATTTAGACGCTGATAATCCTGTATGTCGCCTCTGCCATAAAACTGGACGGCAAGCGTGGTAAGGTAGCTGCGGTCCACGATGACAATATCGCCACTGTCACGGGCGGCACGAACAGCTTCAAGCGACTGGCTCCGAGCGGCGTTGTATAGCAGTACCTCAGTACGGGTGTTCATGGGGTATTTTGGGTCTTGGGTAAGACGGCGTATTTCTCTGGTCGTAGCATCTGCCTTGCCGTCCGGTTCGTGCATGGTACGCGCAGATATACCAAGCTGCTGCAACTCGTGCAAAACCATACTGGCAATGGTGGACTTTCCAACGCCCTGAGCGCCCTCTAGTACAATATATTTGCCACGACTCATAATTCACTGCTCATTATACACCTCCCCCTCCCCCCGTAAAACACCTCATCCAAAGTATCAATATTGTCCCAGCTGGGACAGAATTGATACTAAAGCGGAAAGTGTGGGTGGAAGCCAGGGTATTCGCTATACTAGATGCATGGTAACGATAGTTGTTGCGATGGCGGATGGTAATGTTATTGGCGCGCGGAATGACTTACCGTGGTATTTGCCTGCCGACCTAAAACACTTCAAAGAAATCACCTCTGGACATACCGTGGTGATGGGGCGGACAACATTCGAATCTATTTTGAAGCGTCTGGGAAAGCCCCTGCCGAACCGCCGCAATGTGGTACTCACACGCGACCCAGTATTTGCTAGCCATGGTGTTGAGGTTATTCACAACATCGAAGATATTCGTAGTCTGGGCGACGATATCTTTGTCATTGGCGGAGCGCAGGTGTACGCAGCCACAATCCACCTGGCCAACCGGTTGTATGTAACCGAAGTTCATGCCCGTATAGATGGTGACGCTCACTTCCCCGCTATTGACCCAGCAATCTGGCGAGAAGCTTCCCGCGAAAAGCACTTCAGCGACGAAAAAAACCAGTACGCATACGATTTTGTTGTCTACGAACGACTATAAACTGGGTGATATACTAATACAGACTAAGTGGAGGTTTTGATGTCAGATATAACTACCCATGTTTCGCCAGTTGCGTATAAAAAGATTCGTACGCCAGATGAACAGTACAAAACGCTGTTGCGCCGTATAAAGGAAACTGGCAATCCTGCCCAGTCTGGCATGGACGAAGGTTCTACTGAGGTGCTTGGCGCAATTCTCGAGTACGACCTTGAAAACGGGTTCCCGCTCATCACTGAACGTGACCTTACCAAGGTCTCAACACCAGAAGCAATTGCAGCGTACCAATCGGACGAAACACACCGGGAGCTTGTTGGCATGGTACGGCAATCAGTCGGCGAAATCCTCGGCTTCATAAATGGAGCGCGAACTCAACAAGAGCTGGAGGCCTACGGTTGTAAGTTCTGGAAACCATGGACCATGGACGAAGCAAAAGCCAAAAAACGCGGGTTGGAGCTGGGCGACCTCGGCCCTGGCTCGTATGGTGCAGCTTTTCACGATTTTCCTACGCTGGAAGAAGGTGGGTTTAACCAGTACGGCGTGATGATAGGGCAAATGAAGGCACGGCCAGAGCTGCGCACACATATAGTTACGCCTTTCATTCCGCAGTATATTTCGCGGGCACCCGGCCGTCAGCAAAAGGTTCTTGTTGTGCCGTGCCACGGTCTTCAGCACTACAACATTGACGTCAAAAACGGTGAGATGTCCTTAGTGCATTTTCAGCGCAGCGGTGATGTGCCTATAGGCGTACCGTTTAATATGGTGCACTACGCCCTGCTACTCATTATGGTGGCGCAGGTGACAGGCTATAAGCCGCGTAAGCTCGTGCACGTTATCTCAAACGCCCACATGTATGACCAACACGCGGCTATGGTCGATGAACTACTCTCCCGCCCAGCTTATCCATTCCCGCTACTCAAGGTCGACCCAAGCGTGAAGCGGTTGGAAGATTTTCGTACAGAACATTTTTCAATCGAAGAGTACACCGCACATCCACCAATTCGTATGGGTGGAACGGCAGTTTGAATGTAAAGGAGAGCCTTGCTCTCCTCCTATACTAAAGCTCGCCTGTCGGCTCGTTCGCTGCGCTCATGTATAATTGCTTTCAGATATGTTAATGGGGACAGAATTATGGCTCAAGATTTCATAAATATGGATAATGCACGCCACGATGAGCAACGAAAGGTCATGCAGGCCAGTGCCAATGCGGGGGTGTGTCCGTTTGACACAGAGCATTTGCCAACCTACCACAAAACCCCCGTACTTCGAGAGGGAGAGCATTGGGTTATCACGGCAAATCAGTGGCCTTATGAGCACACCAGGGTGCATTTGCTGGCGATTGCGCGCAAGCATGTCGAATCGATTGATGAGCTTCCGGCGGGTGCAGGCGAAGAATTGTTTGAACACGTGCGCTGGGCTATTTTAGAGTATAAGATAAATTGTGGGGGTCTCGCGATGCGCTTTGGTGATGTGCGACATAACGGCGCTTCAGTAAATCACTTGCACGCCCATATTATTGTGCCAGATAAAAACAAACCTGCCGACGCAAAAGTGAAGTTCAAAATCAGTTAGCCGGGTATACGCGTGGTTTTTGACGCGAGGACGAGGAAACGGCCAGCGACACAATCTTCACTATTTCAATTCCGTTCGCTTTCAAAATGGATTGGCCGTCTATAGTTGCGTAGCCGTCTACAAAGTAGCAGTGTTTGATACCACTCGCACTAATTAACTTTGCGCACGTGGGGCATGGGAAGGTGGTTACGTACAGCGACTTGCCCGCGAGTTTTTCACCTTGTTTTGCGGCCTCACCGATTAACCGTGCCTCGGCATGGATATCTACGGACGTATCTATATTTGCCCCGCGACTTGCCGTTATGCGCGGGTCGCCATCAACAGCAGATGAATATTCGGTCGGCACTGAACTATTGTGTGCTACAGACTGCACTGCTCCGTTTTCAACAATGGCAGCGGCAACATTGCGCCACCAGTTGGTGCTTTTGCTTGCCTCTTCATAAAGCGCGGTTACGACTTTGTCTTCTGCCGGAAGCTCAATAGTTCTGTCGGGCTGCACGGTTTGATTTGTGTCCACGGCTTTTCTGTCCCAACGCAGAAAGACCGGTGCAAAAACAGCCTGAGTTACATGAAATTCTTCTACTAGAATATGGCTGATATCATCGTCAGGCATAATGATTTCAGACTTTTCTAAGGCATTTACAAGGTCGTTTTCTTCAAGAACTATGGCAGTCCGTTTCATGCCCGATAGTATTTCTGCAGCAGTGTCTGGTCGCAAGGCACGAACGTCTTTACGGAGGTAATCAAACCGCTTTTTGAGCACTGTATCACCTAAAACACCGATAGTGGCGCGAGGGTACGTATCAAAAAGCTCTAAGTACCCCGAGTGAATGACTGGAACATAACAAATGATTATCTGCTGGTTCATACTATTTTTTTGCTCGTTTTACACCGTGGACAATTTTTTCTATGATAGCCTTAGAGGCCGCCGGCAGGCTGTCGTGCCGAAGCACTTCTGTAAGCGGCTCGACGATGTTGGCGCTCCAGCTTATTTGCATACGTCGTATTTGAGCGGAGGTAGAAGTGGTGGCTTGCGGAGCTAAAACCACAACTTTGCCGCAGTATTTTTCTAGTTTTTGGAGTTCTGCAGCTTCATACGTTTCTGCTGTTACGATAAGACAGTCCGGTTCGACCAATTTTATTAGGTTCCACTTTGGGTCATCGATGTGTTTGAGCGTAATGAGGTCGACCGAGCGCAAAAAGGCTAGCATTTGGACGCGCTCTTCCTCTGGGACAATCGGTCGGGTCGGTCCTTTGCGTTTTTTTACCTTTGCGTCTGAGTCGACGCCGACAATCAAGACATCTCCGTAGGATTTTGCACGTTCCATGTACCGCGCATGACCAACATGTATAAGGTCAAAGGTACCAGAGGTGAGGACAATCTTCATTCCAAGCGTCTTCAGTGCTTCCACATAGGCTCGTAGCGTGGCATGGTCGCGAATGAAACGGGCTTCTGGGTTCGAGCCATAGCCTAACACGCCTCTGTCGGCGTGAACGTTCGTCCTGGCACTGTATTTTGGGTCATCCATATCTTTTTAATAGTAATACAAAGAGGGTATAGTCATCAAACTTATCCATACTCTGACCCACGTGCACTTTTTGAATGTCATCTTGAGCGAAGCCGAAAGGTCCCGTCTGATGTACGCCTAACGAGATCCCTCCACGGAGCCTGCCCCGTACTTGATACGGGGGTCGGGATGACACAGGAGTAAAGAGTGAGTGTGGGTCAGCCCTGTGACTAACCACGCACGGGAAGAGTGTATTCAATGGGGGGTGCTTGACATGCCAACGGCATAGAAGTAGTCAAATGCAGTATAGGTGCCATCACTTTTTGTGCAACCCGCAGCGCTTAATACATAATAATTCGGGTTACTTCGAAAAACATGGCTGTAGTCAGACACCACCGGCATGCCGGTGGCTTGCTGAGTGGGGTCGCCTAAAAGGCGATCGTTGCCCCGCAGTATTAGTTTGATTAGTTAGAAGGCTCCTTGAGCCGATGATGCTGTGTCATCGATCTCCTGCTCTCTGATGTACTTTCTGATGGCCTGCTCTTCAAATCCAACGCTTGAAACAGCATAGCCCCGGGCCCAGAAATGTTCACCCGTGAAATTTCTGGTCTTACCGCCGAACTCTCTGGCAATGGCAATAGCGCTTTTGCCCTTCATGAAGCCAATCACTTCAGAGATTTTGTACTTTGGTGGTATCTCCATGAGCATGTGAACATGATCGGACATGAGATGGCCTTCCAGAATCTTGCATTCTTTTTGGTTAGCCAGCTCGTGAAATATTCTACCCAACCGTGGGCGTATCTCACCGTAGAGAGCTTTCCTTCTCCCTTTCGGGATGAAGACAATATGGTACTTCAAATCCCATTTTGAATGAGATAAGCTATGGTAGTCTAACGATGTAGACATAGATGGTTTCCTTTCAGCGGGGCAACCAATCGCAAGAAGAGCACCCGAAACCTAAACGGTTCCGGGTGCTCTTATTTTCTGGGTTACTACTGGGAAGGTCAAACCTTTGCGAGTCACACTAGTAGAACTAGTGGTTTACCTTATGGGGTAATTACAAAGAACCGCCCAGGTTTGGCGACCTGTGATGCCATCCTTACTCAAAAATATAGTTTGACCCTGTGATCCGTCAGGGTTCCGAAGTGCAACGTTAGAATACGCTTGAATATTGGTGATGTAGCTGGTAGTCAGGGAGCCATATTTGCCGTCAACAACTAGAGGTGCACGGTATGCGCCAACACTCCTTTTTGCATAGATTTCATTAGCCAAAATTTGTATATACTTGACACAAGTCTTGGTTGTCGTTGAATAGCCATACTGATAGTCCACACATGCTGCGCTCGCAGATTGCGCCCCTGCAATATTTATTGTTGCCACTGCAATCAGGAAAGTACCGGTCATTATTAATGATTTCATATACTTCATACACACACTCCTTGCCATTGATATTGTCATACTATATATATCTTTGGGCGAGATGTCAATTTGCTCGTACCTGAATCTCAAAACCTCCAAAGTGTCATTCCCGCGAAGGCGGGAATCCGGTATATATTTCTGGATCCCAGCTTTCACTGGGATGACAGCATGGTATAGCAGGAAGGGTTTTGAGATTCAGGTACTCGTAACCTTCCATCACCTTTGCGGCATACGGTGCGTGTAAGCTGAACAACCACAATCCGTAAAATAATAGAGTATGGGCGGAGGTTTGGTAAATTCGCTAGAACCGCTGCATATATATTTTGCATAACATTAAGACCAGCAAAATCAGTTTATACTCATTCATTTACGAACAAATGATGAAATTGTGCACTAAGATGTACAATAGGTAACAACGGAGGACACATGGCTACAGTGCATAATATAAGTGATTTGGGCGGGAATATCCTTGAGTGCGTGACGGATTTACGTGACGTGGAGGTTCACGGCGAACGAGAGCGGTTTCGGCGTACTATGGAGCGGGTGGGTTTTTTGCTGGCTAACGAGCTGAGCAAAACGCTGCACTACGAAAAAATCGCTATTGAAACCCCGCTACAAGAAACCCACGGCTACAGACTGACCCAACAACCAGTTGTGGCGACCATACTCCGGGCTGGTTTGCCGCTGTGGAATGGTGTCATGCAGGTGTTTCCGCAGGCAGATAATGCCTTTCTGGCGGCCTACCGCAAACACGACGCAAATGGCGATTTTACTGTACAGGCAGATTATTGCACCTGCCCAGATGTAAGCCGTCGCTTGCTGATTGTTGCTGACCCCATGCTTGCAACTGGCTCTTCCTTGCTCGATGGCATAGACGAGTTCATCGCCGAAGGCGGGCAGCCGAGCAACATACACGTAGTTGTGGCTATTGCTGCGCAAGCGGGGGTGGATGCCGTGCGTGCTGGCCTAGAACAGCGCGGTTTTAAGCACGCAGCCATCTGGTGTGCGGCAATAGACCCCGAGCTTAATGACCAAAAGTACATTGTCCCCGGCCTCGGCGATGCCGGCGACCTCGCCTTCGGCGAAAAGAAACAAGCGTAGTAAATCTATTACTGAATAGGCTTAGTTTGCTGTGAGTGTCAGAGATCCGAGATGAGCGCGGGTCTCAGCATCTACTCTAAAGCTATTTTGTGCCATAGCCTCAATGGCGCTGCTCGGTCCCAAATGCGCAGTTACAGGCAACGCTACCGGAAAGTTGTGACTGTGGCTTACGCTTAGATACGCACGAGGATTACCTACATATTTTTTTATATACTCTGCTTCTTGCTGCGTGGAAGGACTAGTCACTGCTATACCGACATTTCCAGATACTTCATAATCGATGTATGGGTGGACAGTGGGATCGTCTCGGGTTTCGGCTTGAGCAATAACGACGATACCGTAGCCATGCATGAAAAGCTTTTCTTGCCATTGTGCGTTTCGGTTGCGAATGGTACTTGCAGCTTCAAAACTGAGACCAGCCAATGATTCCCACGAGGTTATTGGCCCGCGTTCACCGGCAGCTTCTGCAATATGTTGCAGTCTGGCCGCCAAATCATCAGAATGTTTCTGGTGTCGCCCAGGGTTCCAATCCAGCTGGTCAGGCGACCACTGGACACAGGCGGCGAGTACTCCGTTTGGTAAGCGGCGTACTTCGTACTGGAGGAAATCCGCACCTGCTTCTGGCTTTGTAAAGGTGAATTCTGACATATAGTAACCATTCTCCCACCGCAGTTGAATTACGTTTTATTCGTTTGGGTTGACGGGGATGCTGGGGCCCATGGTGGTTGTGATGTGAACAGCCTTGATGTAGTTGCCTTTTACACTTTGTGGCTTGGCGCTCTTTATGTTGGCCATGACGGCGGCTGCGTTTTCGAGTAGTTTTGCTCCGCCAAAGCTGACTTTGCCAACGGCAAGATGGACTATACCGGTACTGTCTACGCGGTATTCAACGCGGCCGGCTTTTGCTTCGGAAACAGCCTTTTGCACATCGGTCGTGACCGTGCCGCTCTTTGGGTTCGGCATGAGACCGCGTGGCCCGAGCAGACGAGCGTATTTGCCAAGCTTTGGCATGTTGGCTGGTGTAGCGATGAGGGTGTCGAAACTAATTTCGCCCTTATCAAGTTGCTTGGTGATTTCTTCTACACCCGCGAGGTCTGCACCAGTGACTTTGTCGTCAGAAAATACAGCGACGCGTACGGTTTTGCCGGTACCTTGTGGAAGCACAAGATTAGCACGGATGTTTTGGTCGGCCTGGCGTGGGTCTACTCCGAGGTTCACGTGGAGCTCTACGCTTGCATCAAACTTGACACTGCTGGTTTTGGTAGCGAGTTCTAGCGCTTCACCCAGTGCGTATACTTTGCCTTTTTCAACCAGCTCGGCGCTTTTGCGGTAGCCCTTGCTGCGGCGTTCTAGGCGGCTGCGCGTTGGTTTTACCGGAGCCTTTGGTTTTGCCTCGGCTTCGGCCTCTTCTTCGTCGCGGTGTTTCTGGTGTTCAATTTTCTCTGCCTTAGCTTCGGCTTCTTCGATGCCTTTGGCACTTCGTTTGCCTGCCTTGGCCGTTGCTTTCACCTGGGATGCGTCTTTTTCCTCTGTTACCTCAACTTCATTCGTTTCAGCTGTGTTTTCTGCCGCAAGAGCAGCTGCAGCCTGAGCCTCAAGCTCGAGCGCCATTGCCGCTGCATCATCTACTTTTTTCTTTACCATAATTCATTCTCCTTTCGTGGTACAAACCCCTTCGTAGCTTTTGCAAAGAAGGGTCCCACAAATTTTTACAAATAATTTTTTATAATAGGTGCTGATTTGATTCTCTAAACGCATCCCCGTGTAGTGTTCCGGCGGGTTGTAGTTCAGCAATCATACGGGCTGCGCGTTGTTCCACTGTCGGTTGCTCTACAACTATTTCGCGTGGTGGCACGTGAATTTGTATTGGATGTGCTTCACCAGTATGACTGGCGTCTACGCCACTTGCATTCAGTGCACTCATTAGGTGATGTGATTCAAGATTTGGAGCATTTGAAAAAGCATATCCAAGGGCCTTTGCAGGCTTAGTTTCTCCGCCCATATTATGCCTCCACCTCGACACCCATACTTCGGGCGGTGCCGGCTACCATTTTCATGACGGCTTCTACGTCGTCGGTGTTCATGTCGCTGGCTTTTTCTTCGGCTATTTTGCGCAAGTCAGCCTGGCTGAGCTTCTTCGCAATCTTTTCGCTGTTTGGTCGGCCAGAACCCTTTTGTATGCCAAGAGCCGCACGAATGCGGTCGTCGGTTGGTTCTGCGACCACGCGAAAACTCATGGTGCGGTCATCGTAAATGGTGATGTGCGCCGTGACGGTTTTGCCCTGCATGTCTTTGGTGGCGTCATTGAATGGCTGGATAAAATCCATCATGTTCACGCCGTACTGACCGAGGGTAGAACCCACGGGTGGCGCGGCAGAAGCCTGCCCACCTTTAATTTTCATTTTTAAGTTTGCTTTGACGACTTTTGCCATCAGTTATCTCCTTTTCGAACGGGATATTATGAGGCATTTGAAGCTAGCCTCGCCGTTCTCCTACCTTTAAGTAGTGCGTAACAGAGACTATTCTAGCATAGAATAGGTCAACTAACAACGTTCAACTATCAAGTTATCAACAAACTAGCAACAAACAACAAGTCAACTGTGTTTTAGAGTATTGATGATTTTTTGCAAGATAAGGATAAATTCTTGGACTTCAGAGAGGAGGCACTGTAATTCATCTGTACTATCACCAAGTTTTTGTAACATTCGGAGCCAATATTTCGTTTCGTTTGCTTCTTTTTTGGCGATAAATATCTTGTTGCGGAAATCTTGCTTTGAGGAGCCGTTATTAGCCTCTACAAAATTTGCACCAATGCTAGATGCCGACCTAATTACTTGTGACGTAATAGGTTTGAGAATAGGTTGTTTGAGCTTTGCGCAATGTCTGACCACGGCAACACTGAAATTAAGCATTCTTTCTTCAAGCTGCTGGTTAATATGTTGCATAGTTGATAGTTTGTTGAACGTCGATAACTTGATTGTTGGTCGTTGCGCCTAGACTCGTTTTACTTGCAACGAGTCAAGTTCTACTGGGGTTTCGCGGCCGAACATATTGACGAGGACTTTGAGTTTGCCCTTTTGGGGGTCAATCTCTGATACAGAGCCGTCAAAGCCTTTGAATGGACCGTCGATGATGTTTACCACCTCGCCTATAGCGTAGTCTATCTTGTGCTTTGGCTGCTCTAAGCCCATGCGCTTCTGGATTTTCTCAATTTCATCTGGGTCAACTGGCGTTGGTTCGGTGCCGCTGCCGACAAAGCCGGTTACACTTGGTGTGTTGCGTACAATGTACCAAGCATCTTCACTCAGTTTCATCTGGACGAGCACGTAGCCTTGGAAAATACGTTTTTCGACAATCTTGCGTTTGCCGTTCTTAATCTCAATTTGCTTTTCTTTCGGTACAAGAGCTTGAAAGATTTTATCTTTCATGTCGAGCGACTCGGCTCGTTGGCGAATGCTCTCGGCAACCTTTTCTTCGTAGCCGCTGTAGGTGTGTATGGCATACCATTGTTTGCTTGTGTCGTAGCGCTTCGTACTCATATAACTCCTTATTTCACAAATAGCTCTTTAAAGACTTTGTCTAGGCCGTAGTCCACCACAGCAATCATAAGACCAAACAGTATTGAAAATATGATAACGGCAGTGGTAAGCCGCACACTATCTCGGAACGTAGGCCACGTAACGCCGCGAAGCTCTTTCCAGCTTGCACGAATATACGTTAGGCCAAGAATGCGCCAAAGGAGCCGAAACGGCGGCAGCTGCGCTATCCAGCGGAGCGCATGACCAATGTGCTTCAGTGGGAACTGATGACTCAGCCAAACCAGGCCGCGCCACAAAAGCTTTGCGGGTAGTACAAAACCGCTCCAAAAAACTTGCCAAAGAGTCTGTTCGTCTACTGATTTTTTCTTCTTGGTTGCCACCGATGTTTCTCACTTTCGGCCCGTGAGGCCAATTATCCCAATTAAAAAGCCTACAGTGTTGTAGGCGTTCTATGTCAAGAGTACGTCATTCGCGCACCGGAGTCAAGATGTTTCATCGCGATACTAGCAGAAAGTATGTTCCGCGCAAAAGAAGCTGCTATAGTAAAAACATGTATGTTTGGCTTGGCTTCTGGGCGTTTGTTGCCGCGCTTGAGGCGTGTATCTATCTGTTCGGTACGTCATTACTCGGGAAAAAGGTATTTTTGCGGCACTTCACCGTTGGAGTTATAGTAATTGGAATAGTTTCAGCAAATGCTAGTCTCTTGGCTTATGATTGGGCAATTTGGTGCGTGCCGATGCTGCTTATGCCATACCGCCTCCTCAATATTGCGCGATTTGCACGGTACCGGATGCACGGTCCTCGCCTAAGAGCTGTCTCAATAAGAAGTCACAGCTGGATTGTGTCTGTTCAGGTTGTGTTTGCCACACTCTTATGGTCGGTACGAGACGTTGACGCAGTGGTCGTGTTTGGGGTGATTGGAGCAGTTCAGCTGTTAGGTATTCTGGCGCTGTTGCGGGCGAGCCTGCGAACATGGGAATACGCAAAGCCTGCAGAAATAAACCAGCACTATACTGATGCAGAGCTGCCCAGCGTCAGTGTGTTAGTACCCGCACGAGATGAAACCGATGCCCTGCGGCAGTGTCTAGAGAGCCTCATAGCCAACGATTATCCAAAACTTGAAATTCTTGTGCTCGATGACTGTTCCATAGGCAGAAAAACACCAGAGATTATTCGTGAGTACGCCCAAAATGGTGTTCGGTTCATAAAGGGCCAGGTGCCGCCAGACGATTGGGTGGCAAAAAACTATGCCTACGAACAGCTTCGTTCTGAAGCGTCGGGTAGTGTACTCGTGTTCTGTGGGGTTGATACGCTTTTTGAGTCACACGCTGTGCGGGCAATTATTGAAACTATGCTCTCACGCAAAAAAGAGATGTTGAGTGTACTACCGACGCGCTCGCATAGTGGCGACAAAATAGTGTCTTTTCTGCAGACTATGCGCTACTACTGGGAGCTTTGTTTGCCGAGGCGACTTTTTAAAAGGCCCCCGGTACTTAGTACTTGCTGGGTAGTACGGGCAGATTTGCTCGCTGAACTTGGAGGATTTGCTGCGGTGACACAAAGTGTTTCACCGGAAGCACATTTTGCGAAACAAGCTGTGACAAGGGATATATATACCTTCGTGCGAACCAACGGCGCACTGCAAGTTCATAGTACCAAGTCGTTCCAGGAACAGTTTGATACTACGGTGCGTGTGCGTTACCCACAATTACACCGTAGGCTTGAGCTTGTGGCGGCAACAACATTGTTTGAGCTTACGTTCTTCTTGGGGCCGTTCATAGGTCTTCCTCTCAGTTTTTTGCTGCCGCACACTGGGGGGTACTTGGCGCTGTGGTTAGGCAACGTGCTTGCGGTAGAGGTTATGTACTACCTAATATCGGTCCAAACAAAGCTAAATAGTCCCCTGGTGGCGTTTCTGACGGCTCCGTTTGGGTTTGCTGCAGATATCGTCATGCTGCATATTTCGATGCTACGCTACGAGTTCGGCACCGTAAACTGGAAAGGCCGAAACGTCTGCATACCCGTTATGCGCGTCGAACCAAGCCTGCCAAAGTTACCCGATTAACCTTAGTGAACTGCTTTTTTGTGAAGAACAGTCACTAACTCGCGGCTATACCAGCACTGGCTCTGTCTGGACGAATAGTTACTTTAACCCCTCCAGGAAGTGATAGATACTTCTGTGTGACAGTGCCACTTACATCTGTAATGAAGTCTGGGCTATCGCCACTGGCGGTGTAGCCGTAGTAGTTTTAAGGTGCAGTGAACTTATTGTACCAAATGCGACGTAATGAGAAATTTACATTGCTGCTCTCTGTACTAGGATATACCTTGTGAACCCTCAATATACCTTGTGAACCCTCGTTTACCCGGTGGCATTTATGATCTGCTCATACTTGATTTTTACGCTGTCGGAGGTAGGTGTTTGGATGGTTTTTAGAGCCCACACGTAAGGAAATATCGTTTTTTCTCCTAATACGTAAGGGAATGTATCCTTGCCAAATTTCTTATGATGATAGTACCACTGCCCACTAGTTTGGGTTTCATTTTCAACAATAGCAATTATAGCTGCTGCGTATTCTATGGCAGCACCTTGCGCAATTTCTAATCTTTGTGAATTTGGTAATTTTGCGGTGCCGCGTTGAATTTTTTTGAGCATGTTATCAATGAGCTGTAAGCAATCACGATTCAGTGCGCTTATATCGTATCCCTCGTCTTTAGCGGCATCGATAGCCGTTTCAAGTAGCCATCTTTGGTTTTTAATAGGAACTTTAGTATATGCGAGCTGTTTGCTGTATTCTGTCATCGAGTTAATATCCTATAATTCTCAAAAAGTCATCGTTTTCTGCCTGTTTTAGGGGACCACTTAAACGAGCGCTATTATTGATCTTCAATGTAAATTGGAGATTATCTCTCTTTGCGATAGCACTATAATCTTTAAGCTGTGAAGTATAACTCTGGTACTTAACGTTTTTTACTTCGGTGATAGTCGAACGTGTTAATGCGTCAGGTACTCTATATTTACCAGGTGAAAGTGCGGAGTCGATGCGTGTGGTGTTCTGAGTTACCTTTGCTCCCTGCATGCCAATCTGATACTTCTGATATGCACTCTTCGTAGCAGTTTTCGTTACCGCTTGCTGGGCTACTTTCTTGCCGCCGTAGCTTGTGGCCATCTTTACGGCTGCACCAACGGCCACTCTTCCTACAAACGGTGCGAGTGCAACAACGAGTGGAGCTAGCGTGCCAGTTAGGTCGTGGTTATTCACCGGGTCACCCGGATACACATAGTTATTTGGTGTACCACCTTGTACTGGGTCAACGGAAAGGAATCTTCCGAGTCCTGGTATGTATACCCTCGCTCCCATTTGTATGGGCTGAAGTGCTAATTGTGCTTCAGTGAGCTTTAGGGCTGCACCGACATATCCCATTGTACCACCGTTTAGGGTGTTCCAGGGAGTGGTTTGGTTTGGTAGCTTCTCTCCAAATGGACCGGTTTGGTAAGTACCGAGTATCTTGCCGTCTGCATCGATAGTCGCAAATACATCACCGTGTATATTGGGTAGGCTGTATGTTAGAGCACCTGCACTGGCTCTGTCTGGACGAATAGTTACTTTAACCCCTCCAGGAAGCGATAGATACTTCTGTGTGACAGTGCCACTTACATCTGTAATGAAATCTGGGGAGTCACCGGAGGCGGTGTAGCCGTAGTAGTCATTACTGCCATTCGTTCCGTTGGTGTCTTGGTGGCGGTACAGTAACCTGCCCTGGACATCACGGCCATAGGTGGTGGTGATGCTCCCGGAGGCATTCGTTTCGGTGATGGCGGTGTTGCGGTCGCTACTGTCGTAGGTGAAGTTGGTTTGAGCTGTGCCGTTTGTAGCCGACCGCTCTGCCTGATGTCGACCGATGGTGAGAGGATTTGTAACGCGAGTAGGCGTCGAAAGAACCGGGGCTTGATTGATGGCTCGTGGGTCTGACTGACGATAGTGTTGCGGTAGGGTACATGATGGTTATGGTTTAAGTGTAGCAAAATGGGGTGAAGTGGTGAGTTCACATCGGTGCTACCTGTACGAGGATAAACCTCGTGAATCCTAGAAATTTACTGAGACTCTACAGAGAAAAAATCAATATCTATGGTTGCGTTTATTCCTGAAAAAATACGTAAAAACTTTGGTTTTATACAAGCTCCTGGGTTGGCGGAGTAAGTATAAGCTCGTAAACCAATGACTGGTTGGCTGGAACTTATATATTCTTTAGATCTGACCGATAACTTTTCAAGCACCTCAGCAATATATTCAATATGTTCATCAATGTAACGATGTTTGCTGATGTGAAATCTTGAGTCGTAAATCCACAAACTACTCTCGTATCTTTGGGGTAATGTTTTTCCAGCAACCCTCTTATTTTCACCTTTCTCTTGATATTCATCCGCTTTAATCCCGATTATAGTATTTAGCTCTTCAACGCTCAGAGTATTACTTGAAACATACAAACATACACCGAAAGTGCTTTCGTCTTGCATACTATAATCCTCCCATGTTCAGATTTAATGGTTCGCCAGGACCACTTCCATCTTTCGGCTTAACAAATAAATCTTGCTTCTGATTTTTAAATATATCGTATCTACTTGAATTTGGTCCTACTACATCTGTTTTTAGTTGTTCAGGACTGTATCCTGCTTTCTTCAGGATATCAATTTCGCCTCTGCTCAAACGTTTCATTTGCGTTGCTGGCGAGGGAGTTGATCCATTGGGTGCATTACCCGATTTTCCTGTTACTGACTTGCCAGCAAACTTAGGCATCTCTAGCTTAGGGCCTTTACCGCCACCGCGACCTAGAGTTAAAACAGATACAATAACTTGAGCTTGATCAGGATGTTTTTTCCCCAAGCTTGTGTTTTGGCGATAGTAGCTTTTGCTGTATTGTTAACCTTTTTTGCTACACTCTTGGTATTACCCCACCTGTCTTTGAACCACTTCTTCCAACCAATTGTTCCGCCTAGGTCATAGTCGTTTACTGGATCATTGACATATACATAATTGTTGGCCGTACCGCCCTGTACCGGGTCAACGGAAAGGAATCTACCGAGTCCTGGCAGATATACCCTCGCTCCCATTTGAATAGGCTGAAGTGCTAACTGTGCTTCAGTGAGCTTTAGGGCTGCACCGACATATCCCATTGTACCACTTTTATTGGTTAATAGAGTTTATGTACTGACCCACACTCACTTTTTGAATGTCATCCTGAGCGAAGCCGAAAGATCCCGTCTGATGTACGCCTAACGAGATCCCTCCACGGAGTTTACCCCGTACTTGATACGGGGGTCGGGATGACACAGGAGTAAAAAGTGAGTGTGGGTCAGGTTTATGTACGGTGGTATACCCCTTAAAAGATCTGGCCGTAAGGCAACCGGGGCTTGATTATTATTTACGTTTCATTAATCTGGTAAAAAAATTGTGAGCACGTTCTATATTTTGTTCATGAGAAGTCAGTACTTTAAATTTTTCGCGTACTAGCTTTCTATCTGTCTTAACATATTGCAGTTTAGGTTGCCATACTACTGCCTTCGTGCTGTAGGGAGTGCTATAATCGTCAGGTTTCAGTACTCTGTCGGGTACGACAAGAAAAATTCTTCCACTAGGGTACTCCCAAACTTGAAATAGCTGGCTGTGTACGTCTCCGTATTCTAAACTATTAAAATATGCCTCCGTTTTTTCGCCAATTATGCTCTCTGGAGAGAAAACATTATTATCTCCCCTTTCGGCATGTATATAGATTTTCTTTTTCATGGCTTTACCACCCTTCCCATGGTCTATGCCTACTCATGCCGCCACCCTTTTTAATGTTGCCATAGTGGTCTTTGACCTGTCGATGATAGTGTGGTGCTCTTGCTGGCCAGTAGGGCGAACCGTCTTTATTCTTAGCCAGCCAGTTTCCAATGGGCTTAATTCGTATTTGATTAATACTAAACTCTCTTCCGTTTCGAGGACTAATCTTTTGACCAAAATCCTTTGTTCCCGACCATGACCTCTGCAAGAATCCTGAAGTTTTTTGGTATGCTGAATTTACTTTTCCTGCTCCCCACTGTACACCCCTTATTGCTTTTTGGCCTGCCCATTGCAAACCTCTGCCGAGTTTATCACCTCCGCGAGTCAGCATTCTCGCACACCAGTCAATAAATTTTGCCGAGCATCGTCCATCTAAATCATGCTCATTCACCGGGTCGCTTGGGTAGACGTAGTTGTTAGGTGTACCGCCCTGTACCGGGTCAACGGAAAGGAATCTACCGAGTCCTGGCAGATATACCCTCGCTCCCATTTGAATAGGCTGAAGTGCTAACTGTGCTTCAGTGAGCTTTAGGGCTGCACCGACATATCCCATTGTACCACCGTTTAGGGTGTTCAGGGGAGTTTTGTGCGAGTGTAAACCTCAGAAACCGTGGAGCAGATATATGTTTAGATATCAAGCAATTGCTTGTCAAACCAAACATCCTCATAACTATTATTCGGATCGATTAAGAACCTCCAACCAGGGGCTAAACCCAGATACGGCAGCAGAACAGGGTATTTTTCAACTACATGACTAAGGTGCATAGGTTCAAAATAATCCTGTTCTGAAGAATATTTATCTCCCGACCATATATACCAGCCTGATGCATTCTTTTCTCGGGGATGCCGCAAGCCGTTTATTGGCATTTTTGCCATAGAGAAATCTTTTGCTACACCTACTATCGTGCCGGGTGCGGCTTCCAAATACTCAGCATTATACTTCTTGCACAAAGTGTTTTGTTCAAGTTTTACAGCAATATTATTTGAATTATAAACCATAATAATCTATCATTTCCCGACTATAATTACTTAAATTTCCACCTTGAATATTTGAGCAGCTTGGACATTGGGGCTGTACGGACTCTATTGATCTCATCCTTACACGATCTATTGTCCCTGTCTGATAATATTCTTTTACGAGCGGTTGGATATGGTCTGCGTAGTTTTTCTGTCCCTGTATGCCACAAGTCACACAAGGCTTATTTTGCACGCTCACTCTTTGGGCTATCGTAGTAGCGTTGTTTGGGCGACTATACTTTATAGTGATATTCACGTTTTGTGTACTACTCGAAATGGGGATAGTCTGATTAGCACCTGTTTTTTGTACTTTAGTGGCAACTTTTGTTGCGCCCCGTTTTACGGTTTCCTTTCCGGTCTGCTTAACTGTTTGCTTACCACCTTCTCTTACAAATAATTTAATCAATAGGCTCACCCACATTCCATTTAAGTCGTATTGATTCACCGGGTCACCTGGATACACATAGTTATTTGGTGTGCCACCTTGAACCGGGTCAACGGAAAGGAATCTACCGAGTCCTGGTATGTATACCCTCGCTCCCATTTGAATAGGCTGAAGTGCTAACTGTGCTTCAGTGAGCTTTAGGGCTGCACCGACATATCCCATTGTACCACCACTAATGGTGTTCCAGGGAGTGGTTTGGTTCGCTAGCTTCTCTCCGAAAGGTCCGCTTTGATGGGTGTTTAGTATCTTCCCGTCTGCATCAACAGTCGCAAATACATCTCCGTGTATATTGGGTAGGCTGTATGTTAGAGCACCTGCACTAGCTCTGTCTGGACGAATAGTTACTTTAACCCCTCCAGGAAGCGATAGATACTTCTGTGTGACAGTGCCACTTACATCTGTAATGAAATCTGGGGAGTCACCGGAGGCGGTGTAGCCGTAGTAGTCATTGCTGGCACTGCTGCCATTGGTATCTTGGTGACGGTACAAGAGCCTGCCCTGGACATCACGACCGTAGGTGGTGGTGATGGAGCCAGTGGCGTTGGTTTCGGTGATGCCGGTGTTGCGGTCTGACGAGTCGTATGTGAAGTACGTTTGGGGTGTGCCGTTTGCACCAAAGCCAAGGCGGGTGTATTGCCATGACCTCTCTGTCTTGTTCGGCCAATTGCCAGTGACTTATACCGAGCATAGGAAGCGAAATTGCGAGAAGAGCGAGTGGATTGCAAAGGCTGAAATGCGGCCGCGGCGGTGTACATGGTTATGGTTTAGTGTAGCAAAAATGATAGTGAAATGGGGAATTCACATTGCCGCTAGCTGCTAGAGGACAGTCCTCAAATCCTCCTGCTAGAGGACAGTCCTCAAATCCTCAAATCCCTCAAATCCCATTATTTGGGAAAAAGTGCGCGTGGGTCAGATTCACACCAGCGCTCTCTGTACTAGGATAAACCACGTGTACCTGTTGCAAACATCACCGCGAATACACAGGCTAGGAAGAGTAAGCCAAAAGACAAAAATATGACATGGAACAATCTAGCGATCTTTAGATTAGTTATACATGTGCTGTCAAGTTCAAAGCCCATTGCTTTTAACCCTACTATTAGTCTATTTAAAGCTAAGGTGGAAAAGCCGAAATCGTTATTTGGGTCAGCAGAGCGGAAGAAAAGGTAGCCTAGCTTGCTTAACGTTATTTTACTGTCAGTTGCTGTTGCAAATTTGATAACACCTGGCATTCGAAACTCTACACGTTTTTTCC
Organism: Candidatus Saccharibacteria bacterium; assembly: GCA_016700375.1. Taxonomy (NCBI): domain Bacteria; phylum Candidatus Saccharimonadota; species Candidatus Saccharimonadota bacterium. Next base: position 210,116 of record CP065016.1, on the reverse strand, counting down.
CCAATGTTAATGTAACGAACGGCCAAGTAGCACCTACGGTGAACGATGATTTTGACGGTGACTCACTTGCGCGAGCGAGGGAAACTTTTATACTTGGTGCATTCACTCCTGAACCGGTAAACTTTAACTCTTTACTCATAACACCTCCGTTTGTGTATATTTAAAAGGTCACACTTGGCCCTGAGCTACAACCTGCTTGAGTAGGCACAAAATTAAACATAGCTGAAAAGCTGTTGCTATTTAGACCATCTGAGCTAAACTCGCCTCCTAGTAATCCAGCGGAGCAAGAAATGTTAGCATGCCCACCAGTATCAACCCTACCAGGTCCTCCTCCAACACCAGCGGATATTCCATACCTTTGCCCGAGAGAATATCCAATCGTAAGGTGTATGCCGCTGCCGTCCGATGACAGTCCAACATCCCCGCAGAATACAAAGCAAAAAGTTGCCGATACTTGTGTTGTTTGATATGAGACGGGGGCCGAAGGATTCGCACCAATCCTATTTTCTGGTTTCAGCTTTCCGAAATCAAGTCTTTCTTTTGGATAGATGCTATTAATCTGTTTAACTGCTGGTGGGGCTGTTTTTGCACTGACTTGGGCTGCTGGCGCTGCTGCAACAATACTCTTCACCGCATTTACCACTGGTGCAATAATTTTTGTTGCTGCTGCCACGTATTTGTTTGATGAGTAGTTTGTGACCGCATACTTTACGATTGCCACTGCTGCTGTCAGGAATCCAAACAGTCCCTGCCCGCTATAATCACTCTGATTAATCGGGTCGAGCGCATACACATAGGCATTGGCTGTACCGACTTTTATGGGTCAATTTAGATTTGGGTATTTACTTTTCTATGCTTTCGAGCCATGCAGAATAGACCGATTTGTATTCTTCGAAATATGTTCTAATAGTTCTGTAGTCTTCCCCATTTAAGCTCCAGTCATGTGCGCGATACCAGAAGCCGCCATTAAACCATTCGAGAAATGAAGAAATCTCGGTGTGCGTATTATTCTCAACCTTTTTTGTAATCCATTTTTCTGAGGTAAAGTCAGCGACAATATCAAAATTCTCCATAGCGAAAAATATTGGGTCAATATCTTCATTTTCATAGTTAAATTCTAGCGGTAATACTGCTACTCTACTTCCTTCTTCCGCATCATGACTTTCGGCAAAAGATATGCACAGGGTTCCCCGCTTTAAGCGAAGTATCGGTCCATAGTCGACGATATCTTTGTTCGTGAGTAATAGCATATCTGTTAGTATAGCCCTTCCTTTGTCTTTAAATCAGCGTACTGGCATGTAATAGTATTAAGGTTGTAGTGCACTTCAAAGTCATTAGCCGGATAGGGCACACTATATTTTGTCCAACCATTTGCGTAAAGGGGGTTGTCAAGACGTTTTGGTTGACCACTGCCCATAATCGGAAAACCTCCCGGACTAATCCCGATTGCAAGAAGGGATTGAGTACTCGTAATAGCCGCTTGTTTTTGTGCATAGTTCGAGGCACTTGCAGAAGGATACTTTACACCTGCATAAGGTGGAGGCGCCAGAGTGTACGTGTTGCATTGTTTTGGGGGAGCGACTGGGTTTGTTATTGCCTTTGGTTGAGCTTGCGATTTTAGTGATGCTCCGATTTTATTCCATGTATTGTCTACTGCATTCGCAATGCTTTTTGCAGCCCCCTGTCTTGCTCTTACAGCGCTAGGACTACTTATTACCGCTGTTGCCGCAACAACTGCGGCGGCAGCGATGAATGGTACCGCTGCAGCAATTGCGAATACGAACATACCGCTATAATCACTCTGATTAATCGGGTCGAGTGCATACACATACGCATTGGCTGTACCACCTTCTATGGGGTCTACCTGTAGGAATCTGCCAAGGGTTGGTAGGTATACTCTTGCTCCCATTTGAATGATGGGTATGGTAAAGAGGTCGCTGGCTTCTGCCTTCCGGCTTGGGTGAGCTGCCCAGGCCATTGCTTCGTTTGAGCTATTGCTGGGGTCTTTGGGAGAACCACCGTAGCCGCCGGTGCCAAAAGCTGCACTCGGTGCTGTCTGCCCAAATGGGTCGTAAAGGTGCACGGAACTGGTCGGGACACCGGCCGCGTTGACGGTGAGCGCGGTGTCGCCGTGGAAGTTCTTTATGGAGTAGACTGCGCCTGAGGCTTTCAGCGTTAGCGCTAAACAATCTCGGTAAACCAACCATCGAACGTTATTTCGTATTTGTTTGCAAGCATACTAAAATATTTCTCATCAAGCTGGAGCTGGAGGTTGTCCAGCACATAGTTTCGTCGGAGACATTCCACTGTCGAGCTATGATGGGGCGTCTTTTTTAAGTACGATGTCGCCCAGTTTTTTTCGTGTAGCTCGTTGAGTAGAATTTCAACATCTTGGTCTTTTATATGCGTCAAGACAAAGGTTATTTCTCTAGCCCTCCCAAAACCCGAAGGGTTAGCATCATATATGTCTCTTAATAATTGACGTGTCGTCTTTTCAGGGTAGCTTAAAATCCAATCCATTCTTTTCTCCAGTTACGGGCCAGGAATACTAAGTGGGTCCCAAAGTTCTGGTCTCACAGAGTTAATTTTGTTACTTAGGTCACCGCCACAGATGCCCCCACATCGATTAATCCATGTTTGTTCGCCAACACGAAGCTGCAAGTTTGTAGCCCCTGGCATGGGCTTTACTGTCAATTCACCGCCTTGGTACTTTCCGGTTGCTATATGAGTGTTAATCCTATTCGGTACGTTGACAGATTTACCAATGTACTGCCTTCCATTTTCATTGAAACTGTACAGTCCCTGCTTTGTGCCTTGGGGTATTGATGCCTTCGCTTCCTGTCTAACTGTTGCTTTCGTCGCACTCTTCGCTACGCTTTTCGTTACCGCTTGCTGGGCTACTTTCTTGCCGCCGTAGCTTGTAGCCATCTTTACGGCTGCACCAACGGCCACTCTTCCTACAAACGGTGCGAGTGCAACAACAAGTGGAGCTAATGTGCCAGTTAGGTCATAGTTGTTCACCGGGTCACCTGGATACACATAGTTATTTGGTGTACCACCTTGTACTGGGTCAACGGAAAGGAATCTTCCGAGTCCTGGTATGTATACCCTCGCTCCCATTTGTATGGGCTGAAGTGCTAATTGTGCTTCAGTGAGCTTTAGGGCTGCACCGACATATCCCATTGTACCACCGTTTAGGGTGTTCCAGGGAGTGGTTTGGTTTGGTAGCTTCTCTCCAAATGGACCGGTTTGGTAAGTACCGAGTATCTTGCCGTCTGCATCGATAGTCGCAAATACATCACCGTGTATATTGGGTAGGCTGTATGTTAGAGCACCTGCACTGGCTCTGTCTGGACGAATAGTTACTTTAACCCCTCCAGGAAGCGATAGATACTTCTGTGTGACAGTGCCACTTACATCTGTAATGAAATCCGGGGAGTCACCGGAGGCAGTATAGCCGTAGTAGTCATTACTTACATTCGTTCCGTTGGTGTCCTGATGTCGGTAAAGTAACCTGCCCTGAACATCACGTCCGTAGGTGGTGGTGATGCTCCCGGAGGCATTCGTTTCGGTGATGCCAGTGTTGCGGTCGCTACTGTCGTAGGTGAAGTTGGTGGTGGTGTCGCCAGAACCAAGGCGAGTGGTATTGCCATGGCTGTCGTACTCGGGAGTGTCATAGAGAGCATTGCTGCTGGCTACCAGCCTGTCTGCTTGGTCGTAGCAGTAGGTAGTGTTCACGCCATTGACCGTTTGACTCGTCCTGTTTGAATCTTTGCCAGCCAGGGATAGGTCTGTGGCAACACCAGGTTTACCGGCGCAGCTTGCGTCTTGGGAGCCATAACCATAAGTAAAGGTATTGCCAGCTACGGTAGCTGCCACAAGCCTGCCGGCGGTATCGTAGCTGTAGGATTTGGCCTGGCCGAGTTTGGTTCTTTTCCTCGCCCTATCTATGGTCAGTGACTTATACCGAGCATAGGCATCAAGCTTCCCTTCGGGACGACTTAAGTGCATAGCTTTTAGTGGGGTCGCTGCGGCGTAGATACTTATCGTTTAAGTGTAGCAAAACGCGGTGAAACTAGAGCTTAATCTCCAATTTTTTAAATAGCTTAAATTTCCCAATGTTCACAGCTGAAACGTAAAGAGTATTATCTTTTACTGCATCAAGGTAGGCTGGTGTTGTTTTAAGAAAATTCTGTGTATTATCGTCAAACTCCCACTGGAAATCATCTATTGACATCCAGTAATACTCACCATCACTGGAGATATGTACTAGTCTTGGGTGGTAACAGTTCGTCATAACTGTTGAAATATTGGGGTGGATGTATATGTCAATTGCTCCTAGTTCATTCTTTGTCCGCTGGACTCGTTTTTCACCAAACACCCCTAGTGCGTATTTGTACATAATGTCAATCGGGTTCATCTATAACCTCTCCATTTTATGCTAGTTCTAAGATTCATAAAATGATTGTGTTTACCTGGTTGACCTATGCGCCATGCTACAAAGCTCTGATCTTTTGACCACCCTATTCTATATCTGCCACTATTAAGTATCCCCTGTCCGTGTGTACCGAATAGCTTACTATTTGTACCTATTCCCTTCGCTTTTGCCTGAGCAGTGAGAACTTTCGTCATTAACTTTGACGCCATTCCACTCTTGGATGCTACCTTAGAGATTAGTTTTCCTCCTGGTATGAAGCCAACTAGTGCAGCAGCGGCTTTTCCTTTTTGTCCCTGATAGGCATATCCAGCAGCGGCTACTCCGCTTCCAATCATTCCAATCGGACCAGGCACAAACGATGCTACTACCGCGATACGTGTGGTCCATTTTACTACTGACTTGAAGCTCGGCCAATTACCGTCTAAATCAAATTCATTTACTGGATCAGACGTATAAGCATATAAATTAGGTGTTCCGCCGGGCATAGGGTCAACAGACAGGAACCGTCCAAGCCCAGGGATGTACACTCTAGCGCCCATTTGTACAGGTGCCGTAGCTAGTGCTACTTCATTTAGTTTCTCATGTTGGCCGACATATGCAAAGCTGGCACCATTCAGGGTATTCCACTGAGTAGTTGTCTGGCCTGCTACCTGGCCTGTTTGTGCTATGGGTAGTTTCTCTCCAAATGGTCCCGTTTGGTAGGTGCCAAGTATCTTTCCATCGGCATCAACTGTCGCAAAGATATCTCCATGGATGTTGGGTAGACTATAGGTAAGTGCTCCGGCACTTTGGCGAGAGGGTCGGATGGTGACCAGGACATCACCTGGCAGGGTCAGGTACTTCTCGGTGACGTTTCCGGATATGTCTGTAATGAAATCTGGGGAGTCACCGGAGGCAGTGTAGCCGTAGTAGTCGATTAAAGGTGCAACAGGTTTAGTGTAGCAAATACGATAGTCAAAGTGGGAGTTCACATCGTTGTTATCTGCACGAGGATAAACCACGTAGGACCCTCGTAAGATAGAGTTGCTAATTACCCCATAAGGTAAACCACTAGTTCTACTAGTGTGACTCGCAAAGGTTTGACCTTCCCAGTAGTAACCCAGAAAATAAGAGCACCCGGAACCGTTTAGGTTTCGGGTGCTCTTCTTGCGATTGGTTGCCCCGCTGAAAGGAAACCATCTATGTCTACATCGTTAGACTACCATAGCTTATCTCATTCAAAATGGGATTTGAAGTACCATATTGTCTTCATCCCGAAAGGGAGAAGGAAAGCTCTCTACGGTGAGATACGCCCACGGTTGGGTAGAATATTTCACGAGCTGGCTAACCAAAAAGAATGCAAGATTCTGGAAGGCCATCTCATGTCCGATCATGTTCACATGCTCATGGAGATACCACCAAAGTACAAAATCTCTGAAGTGATTGGCTTCATGAAGGGCAAAAGCGCTATTGCCATTGCCAGAGAGTTCGGCGGTAAGACCAGAAATTTCACGGGTGAACATTTCTGGGCCCGGGGCTATGCTGTTTCAAGCGTTGGATTTGAAGAGCAGGCCATCAGAAAGTACATCAGAGAGCAGGAGATCGATGACACAGCATCATCGGCTCAAGGAGCCTTCTAACTAATCAAACTAATACTGCGGGGCAACGATCGCCTTTTAGGCGACCCCACTCAGCAAGCCACCGGCATGCCGGTGGTGTCTGACTAGCTCTAAGAGATGTTTGCATCAGGAAATATTTGTTTCAGATCATCTAAAAGTTCATTTCTCTTGGCTTTATTCTTTAATGAATTCGTTATTAGCGGTTTCTTCTTTTGATATTTTATCCATGACTCTATATTTTCGAGTACAGGCATGAGTAACAAATCTAAGACTTTGACAAGCTCTTCGGTGTCGTAAAAAGTTATCCAGTAATCATTCTTCAATGATTCAAGTGACTCCAAATGATCATATATGTCATATAATTGTTCTCTATTAAGTATCTGCCGTTCTATAAGTGAGTACGCATTAATGTCGAGGCAGCCGTGCGCATAATCATGGCTACTATACAGCCCTTCGTAGCGATTGTCGGTAACTCTGATAAAAAAGCCCCATCCTCTTTTTTTCTCCCAACCCCACCTATCTAGCACTACATGCAGTTTAAAACCAGGTTTTATGTACTGGTTTCGCCTTATCTTCTTAAACCCGTTTTCTAAAAATACAACATCAAATTTTTTGACGGAATTATAGAATTCATTCGCTTTCATGACGGCACCCTAATCAGGAACGTTGGTATACCAGTTTCCTCAAATATAAGTCCATCTTTATATAATTGGCTTCCTCCATAAATCGCATTACCACTCTTTACTTCTACATTGAAGACAGGGGAGTTATTCTGTAATATTTGAAAATCTGGGTATCTCCTTCCTGCTTCTGTTTTATAATACGGCTTATTGATTACATTTTTCTCGCCATATTTAGCTGCCAATTGGTTTCTAACCTGCTGCTCTGCTGCCCTTCCTTGCTGGGCGTTCTTAACGATTTGCGCCTGCTTTACGGGTGATTTTTCTACATGATTTGTAATCGTTTTCGTCGCACTCTTCGCTACGCTTTTCGTTACCGCTTGCTGGGCTACTTTCTTGCCGCCGTAGCTTGTAGCCATCTTTACGGCTGCACCAACGGCCACCCTTCCTACAAACGGTGCGAGTGCAACAACAAGTGGAGCTAACGTACCAGTTAGGTCGTGGTTATTCACCGGGTCACCCGGATACACATAGTTATTTGGTGTGCCACCTTGAACCGGGTCAACGGAAAGGAATCTACCGAGTCCTGGTATGTATACCCTCGCTCCCATTTGAATAGGCTGAAGTGCTAACTGTGCTTCAGTGAGCTTTAGGGCTGCACCGACATATCCCATTGTACCACCGTTTAGGGTGTTCCAGGGAGTGGTTTGGTTTGGTAGCTTCTCTCCAAATGGACCGGTTTGGTAAGTACCGAGTATCTTGCCGTCTGCATCGATAGTCGCAAATACATCACCGTGTATATTGGGTAGGCTGTATGTTAGAGCACCTGCACTGGCTCTGTCTGGACGAATGGTTACTTTAACCCCTCCAGGAAGCGATAGATACTTCTGTGTGACAGTGCCACTTACATCTGTAATGAAATCCGGGGAGTCACCGGAGGCAGTATAGCCGTAGTAGTCATTACTTACATTCGTTCCGTTGGTGTCCTGATGTCGGTAAAGTAACCTGCCCTGAACATCACGTCCGTAGGTGGTGGTGATGCTCCCGGAGGCATTCGTTTCGGTGATGCCAGTGTTGCGGTCGCTACTGTCGTAGGTGAAGTTGGTGGTGGTGTCGCCAGAACCAAGGCGAGTGGTATTGCCATGGCTGTCGTACTCGGGAGTGTCATAGAGAGCATTGCTGCTGGCTACCAGCCTGTCTGCTTGGTCGTAGCAGTAGGTAGTGTTCACGCCATTGACCGTTTGACTCGTCCTGTTTGAATCTTTGCCAGCCAGGGATAGGTCTGTGGCAACACCAGGTTTACCGGCGCAGCTTGCGTCTTGGGAGCCATAACCATAAGTAAAGGTATTGCCAGCTACGGTAGCTGCCACGAGCCTGCCGGCGGTGTCGTAGCTGTAGGATTTGGGCTGACCCAGTTCGGTGCCACTCACCACATCGCCGGTAACCGCACGGCTCACTTCATCGCTGAGTGTCGTGTCGTTGGCAAGGTTGTAGGTGCGTTTAACGAGCCGACCAAGGCCAGCGGAAGTGCTCTCGCGAGTAAGGTCAAGCCGTTGACCGGCTGGGTATTGCACGCTCGTGACACGACTAAATTCGTCGTACGCGATGCTCGCAAAGGTGGCTCCGTCGAGCTTTTGTGCCGTTAGCCTGTCGTAGTCGTCGTACAGGTAGTCTTCGGTGCCGAGTTTGCTGACACGTTGCGTCAGCCTACCCTTGGTATCGTAGCTGCTGGTGGTGACATTGCCTTTTGCATCGGTGTATTTCACGTTTCGGCCGAGCAGGTCAGTTTCTATAGTGATGTTACCGGAGCCGTCGCCGCTGCCAGTGATGAGCGGGTTTCCGCCGACGGCATAGTCATTCACGATAGTTCTGGCGGGTTTACCGTTGTACGCTGGTACGGTTGTAGTGAGTACCCGCTCGCGGGTGTCGTAGGTGGTGCACGTCCAATCGTCTTGATTGTAGCGGGTAGCTACCACCTTCCCGGCATCGTCGTAAACCGTTTCAACCGTCCGGCCAGTCTGCGGTCCGCTGCCGTCTGGGTCGGGTTCGGTCTTTAACCGCAGCATGCCGCCCTGGCGGTAAGATTTGGTAGTGTCGCACGGGTTCGGAAGGGGGTCGGCTGCTGCCCAATTTCCGGCCGCATCTTTCAGGTAATTTCCTTGGGCATCTTTTTTGATGGTGTCATAGTATTCGTACCGGGTCGTTGCGCCACCAGGCAGGCTACTATTTGTTTGCCGAAGATACTTGTCTGGGCTGGTAAGGGTTGCGAGGTCTTCGTAATTGCTTGTTGCCGCGAGCTTCAGGGGGCCGTCGGCATCGGTTGTGACCGACTTTACTAACCCAAGTTCTGGGTTGTTGCCATAGTTGGTTCGGCTGGTAAGCGTCGCAGTCTGCCCGGTCGCAGTAGGAGCCCCATATACCGTCTGACTCGTCTGAAGGCCGTAGTCGGGTTTTAGATATGGCGATACGTCTGCGGTTTCGCTTCCTCCCGGCGTAGCCAAGAAGAGCTGGGTAATCATGGTTTGGGGTGCGCCATTGTCAACATGATAAGACTCAATGCGAATGCGTTTGTAGCTATCAGCACTATTTACAAATGTGCCAGCAGAATAACGGTCTGCCCCGTCTACCCAATCGTTAATGACGAGCTTGTCGTCTATATACAGGCGTACGCCATCGTCATGCCATATTCTAAAGCTGTATGTTCCAGCATACTGCATACGAATTTTTCCAGTTGCGGTGTAGCTATATTCACTTGTGCGTGGAGTGGTAGGTCCTTCAGTTGGAGAAAATCCAAACGAAGCATACGGGGTATTGTTAAACCGAGTAGCGTGCAGCACAGGTGCTCCCGTAAGCGTTTTGGGTTTATAGAGTGTCACTGCCAGCCCACTCATGCCTTCATCGTATGATGTAGCAGTTCTCGGTACCTGAGAAAGATATGCAGCGGTTGGCTTTCTATCTGCGCCAAACCACGTGCTTGGTGCGGGGCCATAGGACTCCACGGGCATGTCGTTCGGGTCGTAGATGGTGGTAGATTTAAGCCCAGTTGCATCGGTAGCACTGTACAAAAGATCCTTTACGGCATCCCACTCCTGTATGGTGGATTTCCCGGTTTTATCGTAGGCTTTTGTTGTTCTGTAGAGACTATCGTATTCCACGCGCTGGCTATAACCCATAGGTTCAGTTTCGCCCACTTCTTTCGTCTGCGTAGCGCTGTTCAAGTACTTGTACTGATGTTTTGCGCGAAACGCATTTTCGGTGGGGGCCGGTAGTGTGATGTCCTGAGCACGGCCGATGATGTCGTAAGATAGTTCACTATTTACGCTTGGGTTATCTGCGCGAACACCTGCACTAATGGCGTCGTAGGCGAGTGGTGTCTGCTGGCTGCTCATCATTACGCAGCTGAGGCCTCTCGGGGCACACGAGTCTGAGTATCCATATGTAGCCGTTTCTCCGCCGTTTGCAATAACGCGGGCTAATTGGCCGTTTAGGTACGCAAATACGGTGCGCCTGCCATCGTTTGTTTCGAAGGCGCAGAGCATGTTCGCGGGTGCCTCCTGATAGCCGCTCGGGGTAGCGCCACACTGCGTGTCGCCAGAATAGAACAGTTTACCCCAGCGGTTTGCGTCCACTCCATCTGTTATTTCCAGTAAACGGGTTATGTAGCGGTTTTGTACCGGGTCATGTGAGGTGCCATAGCGGTATTTCAGCGCCGCCGGTTTGCGGTCGTCGGTAGGTGTCGTAACAGAAGTTATGCGCCCACCGCTGTCAAACGTGTACGTCTTGCCGTCTGCGTCTATAAGCGTGAGAGTGCCGTCGGCATTGCGCGTCAGCACGCCATACTCATTCGCAGCTGGTGCGTAGCTGCTACCTGTCCATTTATACTCATGCTGGTCGCCCTCGCTATCGTACAGAATGACACTTTGCGCCTGTATAGAAGCATAGTCGTATGCTAAATCTCCATCGGCATCGACACTCAGCTGCCACCCCTCTGGTAGCGGATTTACCTTTGTGCTGAGCCAGGCTGCTGGGATGATTTGCTCGGCAACCGCTCCTTTTACGTACAATCCAAAAGCGGCCCCGCCACCATTTTCATAATAATCAGCCGTAATTGGGATACTTTGCCCCTTTTCTAATCGTACTTCTCCACCATAGGACAATCGCCAACCATGATCGGACCAGTCATTTTGATATGGGGTGTTTTCGCCACGGATAAAAATTCGTGTTCCATCATCACCCGCTGAACCAAAATAATATGAGCCAGCGACCGGTGCCGTGAAGAAACCACTATACCTTGCCATGAACTGATTTGTGGGACCATATGCCAACGGAGAGCCCTCTCCCCAGTTGAAATACATATTTGTTTCACGGCGTTGCAGGAAAGAGCTGAATTCATCATTCGGGAAGTTGTGGCTGCCAGAGTCATAGTAGTATTTGCCAGATAGCCCGTTCGAAATTTGGAGCGGCCGCGGGTCTGTTTTCATCCACTGCGGTTGGATCTGCTGCTCGACGCCGTCTATCCGCACGGCGTAATGAAGATATCCGGGTCCTCCTGCTTCAGAATAATCCAAACGGAATGGGACAACTTGTCCCTCAGTGAACGTACGGGGAGTCATCGTCCAATTTCCCTGCGCACAACAACCAGAAGTTGTGGCTGGGGTTGTTTCATTGTTTAGGTACAGAGAGTAGTTGTCGTCTGCAGTAAAGCCAAACGCATAGGATGCTGTTTTTGGAGCGATAAAGTAGCCAGCGTATCTTGCACTAAAGCCGTCTGCGCTCACTACACCCGGCGCGGGCGAAGAAGTACCCCAGGGAAAATTAAAACCATTTTCAAGCCGTTGCAGTACAGGGTTGCCGCTGAATGACATATTGTTGTAGTACGTTGACCACAAGCCAGATTTTGCCCGGTACGGGGAATTGTATGTCATGCTGAGGCCGATACTGCCGCCTAGCGCGCTGGTTGTATGAGAACCGGTGCTGGTTGTGACATTACCGGTCGCAAGGTTAACGTCTACCGGCCCGCCATCATCAAGTGTTGAGGTATTATCATTGCCGAGACGAGCATCGTATTTGAACGAGCGCACCCAGTTTGGGTTGGTTTGCCAAAAGCCGTCCCAAGTGTAGACGTGCCAGTAGTACGTCACGCCATCTTGTAACCTTCCTTCCGGAATGGTGAAGCTGGTTTGCCCAGGTAACCAACCAGAGTTGATGACGCTGCCTGTTTCGGCATCTGGATTCGTTGCGATTCGGTAGTAGTACTGCGGCGCATCGCCATCGGGGTCACCGACGGCGTTAACTTGCAATAGCGGTTGGTCGGTGACGACAACCTGTTTGTCTGCAGGACTTACCGGTGTCGTCATTCCTGGGCCACTGTTATAGCTGAGCACAAAATATGAGTTGTCTGCATCCCAGCCTTTGTACGTTGTATAGGCACGTTCTTCCCCGTTAAGCATGAACCAAGCACCCCAGTCGCCAATATTCATTCTACTTTGCATTAGGGCAGTGAAGTTTATATCTCCATCGGTGCCAAACCATGCGCTATGCCTTGGAGAACCATAATCTATACAGTTGTAGCTTAAACAGTTAGCATGTGAAAGCTCGGTATAGAGCCCTTCGGTTGTGCCTGTCCAGAAGCTCCTTTGCGATTTGTGGAGATGCATGTACGCATCAAGCAGTTGTTTGCCCTGCAAAACATTAAAGTCGATCCTAAACGCACTTCGCCAGCCCTTCCAGCCTCTGTCATAGAGGTAGCCTGCATTCATAAAGCACGAGTTTGAATAGCAAATCGTGCCGTCCGACTTGTATGCATAGTAATTCCAACTGACTGTTGAGGTACCCCTTCCCCAGCTAGGGTCGATTATAAGGGGAAAATCATTAGCTTTCAGCGACTTCATCCAAGATTTATCGAAAGATATTGTCAACATGTCGCCGTTTACCGATTGTTTTACACCGCTATTTTCTATAACACCCCTTGCGCTGGTTGCCATAGTAAGCGCAGAAAGCGTCTGCTTAGTTTTCCCGATTGCTACACTGCCATCGCTTGTAACGGTAAGTTTTGCTCCTGCCACCTTAAAACGGTAGCTCGTCGCGGCGCTGCGGCTTTTGACCAGAATGTCTTCTTTAAGCATGTCATTCTTTACGGTGTATATAACGTCTGTCTCGGGCCAAAGGTTTATGTACGTTACCGTTTCGGTACCATCAGGCATAGTCTTGATGGTGGGTGTGACCCCCGGGGTGGCAGCCATGGGACTGAGGACGAGTTTCACGCCGTCCGCCTCTATACGCACCATACCAACGGCATCATCACTGGGGGCAAACCGGGCTTGCCAGTCATTTCCCGCAACCTTGTACGTGGACAGGTCTTGGGTTTTACCTTTTACCCAAGAAAGCGCCTCGCCAAGTATGTTCGAGCTGTCTGCCGCGTTGGTGTCTACCACCAAGGAGGTGTCTATGTCCTTCCAATTGTTGCCGCTTTTGTAGTGCCCCCGGCCCATGTAGTTGCGTACCTCGGCTGTGCCGTCTCCGTTATCAAACGTCTTGGTGCTTGCGGTTCGTTTGGAAACTACTTCTTTGCGTGGCTGTTTTTGTTGCAGTTTGCCCGGCTCTGGGCCGCCAAGAGTTGTGCCCTGGCCGGTGGCTCCGCTCGGGTCAATATATCCCTGCTCTGCAACAGCGAGCGGTCGTGGTTTTTTATCGCTTCCTATACCAAATAGGGCAGAGACTGGCGCTGTCGAAATAAAGGTACTCGTTACAAATGACAGACAGAAGAAAGCCGCTATTATGCGGGTAGAGAGAGGTGTTCGAAACCGTGCTTTCACTTCATTTTGGTTTGTTGGGCGAAAATACCGAAGTACGTGCATGGTTGCCTCCATTTGGTTATATACCTACCTCGAACCCGTGTTCTTTGTTCACTATACTGCTGGGCTACGCAAAGCTGCAAGTAATTTTCATGAGAAACTGCTGAGATGTGAGAAACATCACATTAACTAGTGTACGTTTGGGACAAAGATGCTGAACGTAGAGCCACGGTTTAGTTCGCTCTGAAGTGATATGTCGGCGTGAATGAGCCGAGCCAGCTTCATAGTAACGTACAGGCCAAGACCTGTACCATTGGTAGCGCGGGTTCGAAAGTCTTCGCTACGGAAGAATTTGTCAAACACGCGTTCTTGGTCGGCCTTGCTTATTCCTATGCCGGTGTCAGATATGGTAAACACAATACCCTCGCCCTTTGGCTTCGCGCCTACAATAACACTGCCCTTTTCAGTATATTTTATGGCATTTGTAATGAAGTTTTGTAGGATTTCCCTGACGTATAGTTCGCTCGATGAAAGCGTTTCAAGGTGCGGACTAATGTCTGCGCGAAGCGATAATCCTTTTGCCTGCGCATCATGCTGGTACGTATCAACAAGACTCGCAACTAGCTGGTGTGCATTAAAGCTTGAAATTTCCAATGTTAGCTTACCGCGCTCAGCACGACTCAAGGTGGAGAGGTCGTTTACCATGTTTGCCAAAAAGACAATTTGCTCATGGGCCTGCTGAAGCGCCTCCAGAATTGCAGGGTCGCCGCCGGATTTTTTTATTATGAACTGGGTGTTGCTGACATTACCCTCGGCGATTGCTATAGGCGTTCGTAGTTCGTGGCTTACGACTGAAATGAACTCATCGCGTTCTTCTTCGAGTGATTTTTCATGCGTGATGTCACGGAGTAGTAGTACATAGCCGCGGTCGCCCGATTCGCCGTAGCCCAAGTGAACTGGTGCTATTGAGAGGTATACGTTTATTCGGCTACCATCGTCGTAGTGAAGCAAAAGGTCGCGGTTGCTTGTTGCGCGTTCGGCGGCTCGTACCAGTTTTTCGACGTCTACGAGCTGGCCATTTTTGTCGTATAGCTGCAGTAGCCGCTTCAGTGTGCGGTTTTTTATGCTGCCGTTTGTGTCAAGTATGTTTAGAGCTGCACCGTTGTAAAGAACAACTTTTATGTCATCGTCTACGGCAATAACACCGTCCGCCATACTGCCAATAAGACTTTGGAGCCGTTCGTGTTCTACCGCCGCTTCCGTCAGCGCTTTTGTGTTTTGTTTCCCACTCATATGCTTTAGTATGCCATATCGTCCTCAAAAGCAGTAGCGGATTTCGTGGGAGCTAAGGCTGGCTGAATATGACGTACGCGTTTGGCAATCATTCGGGCGTCAGGTAACATTCGCTCTAGCTCTGCCCAGAAGTTAGCCCCGTGGTTCATGTGTTTCGTATGGGAAAGCTCATGGCAAAGCACGTAATCAATCTGCTGCCAGCTCAGTTGCATGAGAAACAGGTTTAGCGTAATGTTCCCATAGGTGTCACAGCTCCCCCAGCGACGTTTTAGATTTTTTACCCCGACGCTTTTGTACGGCAACCCGTGCTTTTCTGCTAGTGACTTCAGGCGGGGCGGCAGCAGTACCGATGCTTCTTTTTTAAGTGCACGCAGTGCGGCTGTTTCGGCTCTGTTCTGGACAGTGGCGTCGGAGCTGTTTTCACTTGGTTTTAGAGAAACTACGAGTTTCGTAGGTGTTACTCGGGTACGGGTTTCACTTCGTTCATGTACTACTTCAAAATGAAGCAGATGCAGCTTCCCAATCTTATCTCCCTCTTTGAGGATATGTCGTGTTTGTTTCGCTCGCTCACTTTCTATCCACCCGGTATGGCGCGCCGCAAACGTAACTGCAACACCGTACGGTGTCCAGCGTGGCAGCGAAACGCGCACACCCGTAGTCGTCACGCTTAGCCGGATACTGCGGCTACGGGCACTCTTTACGAAACGAACCGGTCCTATTCCCGGTACGTCGATAATTTTAACTGACATGACTACTGAATACTGATATTTCGCCGAGATAGGTCAACACGACCAGCGGCAGGGTTGGGCACAATGTTCACTAAGCCTGGTTTGCCAAGCTGCTGGGTAGATGCGTCGAGGGTAATAAGCCTTTTTTCCACTAGGTAGCGAATAACGGCATTTTTTTGCGTATTAAAGACGTGCTTGCCGCTTAAAACAAGGTAGTTTTCTGTTATTTCAGGGTTTTGCATGCCGCCAAGCAACTCCCTAAAGGTGCCCGGCTCCATATCTTGCGCATAGTGGTCGTCGTGTTTGCGGCGGTCACGGCGGCTGGAACGCTTGAAGGCGGAGTCTGGGTCAATCTGAAGCCAGAGCAAAATCGGATGCGCTCCAGATTTGATTGCGAGGTTGCGGAGGGCCCTGCGCTGGGTCATGCGCATAGCGTTTGTGTCGAACACCACACTTATGCCAGCCTGCAGGAACTCACCGGTCATGTATGCCATAAGACTGGCGACTATGTGGTTTTCTTCTTTGCTGTAGGTTGGTTTCTCAAACAGTTCATCGCGAATACGGTCGCCTTGGACATGTGCTGCAGAAATTTGTTCGCAGAGTTGTCGAGAAAAAAAGGTCTTACCCGAACCGGGCATACCGTAGAGCATAATTAAAAGCGGTTTTGTCGGTTGGAGTTTCCCCATGTCGTATCTAGTATATCAAAAGTACCCTCGAATTCATTGTGGTGGGTGATGAGGGACTCGAACCCCCGACCCTCTCGGTGTAAACGAGATGCTCTAGCCAACTGAGCTAATCACCCACGGTTCCTCATGGTGCGGACGAGAGGACTTGAACCTCCACCCCTTGCAGGACTACCACCTCAAAGTAGCGCGTCTACCAATTCCGCCACGTCCGCTTGTTTTACAGGAACGTCCTCTATGGTATCTGTTTTTCGCATAAAACTCAATACTTCTTTACGCGTTTCATAAAACGTTTCCCTTTTTGGTAGCCGCGCTTAAAATTCTTATTCCGTAGCATTCGCCGCTCGGCATAAGAACTAAGCCCACGGAATGCCACAATACCCCAAACTACATTTAAAAGGATGTTCACATAGGCATGTTTTTGCCAGGTATAAAATATGAGCAAAACTGAAGCCAACAGGTTATCTAGCTCGTACCACACCGAGGTCACTTTCCACCTCCCTGTGCTAGTACGCCAAAACGCAAACAACAAAAGAACACCTCCGAGTAAACCAATGTAGTCAATATATTCCCACCGCACAGCTCAGCTCCTAGGCATGTGTTTGTAGAGGTAGTCTAGTGAGTAGTTTGAACGAAGCGAGCTTCGCATGTCTTCGTTTGTGGACGCAAGCTTCACGCCGGGGTTTAACAGCCCAAAGGGGTCAAATACCTGTTTGATTTTTTGAAATAGCGCATAGACGTCTTCGCCGTACATTTTTTGAAGGTAATTCGCGCGTACTCTACCGTCGTTGTGCTGTCCTGATGTAGAACCACCAAGCCGAATAACAAGGGCATAATATTCATCCATAAGCTTAAAGGCTTTTTGCTTATCTCCCAGCTGGTTTATATCTAGGAAGGGTTGCACGTGGAGGTTTCCGTCGCCTGCGTGGCCCCATAGCGCCACATCAAGTTTTAGCGTGTCGAATAGTGCGTATACAGACTCGACAAACTCAGCTAGCTTATCTAGGGGTACGATACCGTCCTCTATAATAGGAATAGCTTTTGATTGGCCCTCGCTATAAGCCAAGAGGTTTGCGGAGGCATGACGTATTTTCCAGAGTTCGGACTGTTCGGACGGTCGTGATGCTTCGCGGTAATCACGGGCATTTTTTTCAAAAATTTGGTGGATTCGTTTGACGTTACGTTTTCGGCGCCGGTCGTTAGCATCGTCTAGCTCTACAATCAGCACTGCCTTCGGTAATTGCTCGGGCAGTATGCTCTTGAGCTGATTTGGGTTTAGCTGATTGACGATGTTGAGCAGCCTGCCGTCCACAAACTCAATTGCGCTCGGTATGTTCGGTAACGCCTTGAGAGCAGCTGTGGCATCACAGGCAGCCTGAATACTATCGAAATAAGCGGCAAAGACAACTGTTTCAGGGTTGTGCGCTTCGGTCTCGCAGGTAATTTCTGTAATGACACCAAGTGTCCCCTGCGCGCCGACCAATAGTGGCGTGAGGTCAAAGCTGCCGTCTCTTCGCTTTACGTCGAATATGTTATAACCAGCGGTGTTTTTGGTAGTTTCTCGCACGGTTTTGTCTATAGTGCCGCGATTTTCTTCTATAAGCTTGTCGAGCGAACGGTAAACTTCACCTTCAAACGTCGTTAAACCAAGTTTTTTACTGAGCTCGCGTTTTGTAATTCTACCAGTTTCTATGACCTCGCCATTTGCAAGAACGACACGCAGTGACTTTACATAATCTTTTGTAACCCCGTACTTTACCGACTTTTCTCCCGCAGCGTTATTGCCAACGGCACCGCCGATGGTGCTGTATTCTATGCTTGCCGGGTAGGGCGGCAAAAAGCGTTCATGCGTTTGAAGCGTCTGTTGGAGCCGACCGTAGTTAAGACCCGGTTCTACGACTACAACGCCAGATTTTTGATCAAGTGAGATTATGCGGTTCATGTGTGCGGGAAAAACCAACATAATACCACTACCAACTGCTCCGCCACTGAGGTCGGTGCCCCAGCCACGTGGCGTAATAGGAATAATCCGGCCACGTTCGGCAAGCTGCCAGGTGAAGCGCGCTGTTTTGCGGACGTCGTTTTCGTTCCGCGGATAGACCACGACGCTGGGTGCAATGCTAAATATGCTGCAGTCGGTCGCAAAATATCGCCGCGCATCAGCACTCGTCATTACTTCCCCGAGCAAGTGTTCCTGCAAATAGTGTGCTACTTTACTCATATACCAAGCCCTCTCGTCTATGCAAGGTATGATAGCATAATCAGTTTGTAAATACATAGCCTCTATCGCTTGAAAAGAGACGATAAAAGGGCTATCCTAGCATAGTTACAAAGTACATGCGGATGTGGCGGTCAGTGTGTAGCACTGCCAGTAGTAATCGTAGACGCTCGTCTACCATCCGCCAGCAAACGATACCCGTCCGAGATGACACTAAACTACAGGGCACTTTATTCTTAATAGTCACGCGGATGTGGCGGAATGGTAGACGCGCTAGTTTCAGGTACTAGTGAGGCAACTCGTGGAGGTTCAAGTCCTCTCATCCGCACCATATAAAAGAACCTCATATATGAGGTTCTTTTATATGGTTACAATTATCGAGCCCCAACCTGCCTGCGGCGCACAATCAACATAAGGGAAAAGAGTGCGTTGGCGAGCATCCAAGTAACAATCCATGCTGCAGACAGAAACGTGTATGTTTGTATAGCCGCAAAAGCCAGTATGAAACGAAACACATTCGTAACGTACAGAGACAACGTTTCACTGTACGGTTTATAATATGACTTTCGAATTGTGGGAACGAATGCAAGCACGTCAGCGAGAACCACGAGCGTCATAGCAAGCACGGGCTGGTCAGCGACAAGCCAGAATACGAGGGCTAGAAGAGATAATGCAGCTACACCCGTATCGGACTTTGTGATATCTTTATTACCTATTCTAAAGCTGAGCACGACAACGCCAGCACATACTATGCCGACAACTATCGTAACCCATGCAGCTGCTCCAGCACCGCCTTTTATTTGTAACACTGCAAGGAGTGCTGTCAAAATACCCCAAAGAGTCCAACTATATATATGCGGGTGCGTTTTGTGCCGCAAAATGTCACGGTAATACGGTACATACGCAGCAATTGTCAAAAACACTGCTATATAACCCAAGATTTCTTTGACCACGACTTCAGTATAGCAAGGAAGTCTGCTTGCTCAGCGACATCTGCTAGACAAAATATGAGGCAGCAACTAACATAGAATCATATGACTGCGGAAGCAAGCCCCTCGGGTAATGGTAGTGATCGAATTAGTGAGCCTAATAGTCCAGTGCTCAACAGAGAGCTTATTAGCGATTTAGCAAAACGCACAAGCATTACGGGCGCATGTTTTGGCAGAGATATTGTACTCACTCAAGACGAGCGAGAGCAGGTGACACTTATATCAGATATGGCTCACGTTCCCCTTGATACCTCTGCTGCTCTACTCACAAAAGAGCTGACTACATACAAAGCCTTACTCCAAGAAGGCACCGAAAAAGGTGTGCTACTCAGCATGGTTAGTCACCAAAATACCCGCGTTCCGACCTTCATTGTTGATGGTGGTGAGAGTGCTGTGGTAAAAAAAGTCTTACGTGATGATTCACGCCCTGGCATACAAGTGCCGACTCAACTCTTCTGGCTTATACATTGGAAAAATACTGTCGCAGCTCTCAAAGGATATGGTACCAACGGAGTATCTGACGAAACGTTATACGGCAGATCTACCAAGAGCCTAGCGACTGCCCTTACACAAATCGGATATTATTTTACCGAATTAGGAATAATTGAATCCAAGAATGACCAATTACCTCGCGAGACTTAGTGCAATAGAATTGAGCCTTACTTTGCTATTTGTCCTATTTTCACTGCCCAGTTTGTGACTGAGTAGTAGCGGTCGGCGTCGGTATTTATACTGTGTTCATCGAGACCCTGCACAAATCCTCTTGAAATGTATAAAATTTTGGGCTGGTACAATGCAACCGCAGGAGCATCTTCTTGCCAAGCTTTTAAGAAGGGTTTGTATTTCAGAGCGCGCACCGTAGGGTCTTGTCGCGTGCGCCCACCTTCGAGCGCCGTGTCAGCTACAGTCGACTTATACTCAGAAAAATTCAGCCGGTTACTGCTTCTCGGGTCTGCCTGTGTGCTACTCCAGTACGCATATACGTCGGGGTCAGGACCGATTGAAATTGTATAGAGAAGTGCGGAATATGCGTGTGTTTCAACCGAGCTTTGAAAGTCAGTGGTTTGCTGTAGGGCTGCTTGCATGTCAACTCCTATCGCTTTCCACTGTTCTTTAATCTTACGCAGTATAAGCTGATTATCAGGGGTTTCTTCGGCCACAACGATAATCTGTAGCGGTACTTTATTTTTTTCGCGGATGTCATTTTTACCCTTCAGCCACCCCGCCTGTTCCAGGGCGGCCACAGCTGCACTGGGATTGTAACGCGGCTGGTCAAACTCCTTGGCGTAGCCAGGTTGCCCCACTAAAAATGGCTGATGAACAAGCCGCAAATCTTCTGCAAGAGCGCTTCGTATACTCTGCTTGTCTGTCGCGAGTACGAGTGCCCTACGCACCACAGGGTCGGTAAGCGCCCCGTCTGATGTTTTTAAAAACAGCATAGTAGCCGCTGTGGCGTTGAAGCGATATGGATACACTGAGGCATCGTTTTGAAGTGCTGCTGGTAAACGTTTCAAGCCTGCAATCGCTTCAATGGAACGCTTTTTGTAGGCTGCCACTAGTTTTTCTTCATCGTCATACACATGCAAGACGAAGCCATCTAATTTAGCACGACCACCGTTGTATTTTTCAAAGGTTTTAAAAGACAGTAGGGTTGTTGCCTCGCCCGAGCCAGCTTCGCCTCCAAATTGCAAAGAGCCCCATTCGAAAGGGCCTGCTCCCACTGGCTCAGTGGTATTAAAGCTACTCGAGCGGAGTTGAGCGGCCGGTAGTTTCTGCAGCAAGTGTGCAGGAATTATGCCGGTTGTGAGGCTATGCGGGAAAGCAGTAAGCGCACCTGGAAGGCCAAATACGACCGTTTGCGGGTTGGGAGCGGATATTGCTATCCCCTGCCAGCTTGACAACAGTGGCGACCGCGTATCGGGGTTCTGGATGGTGCGGAATGTATATAAAACATCTGCACTGGTAAGCGGCGCTCCGTCGTGCCAGATGAGTCCTGGTTTTAATGAAAATGTGTACTGTTTCCCAGATTCATCTACGTCGTAGCTTTGTGCCAAGTCACCGACCAACTGATTTTTGTCGTTGTACTTTAGTAGACCAGCAAAAATTAGCCGTGAGGCTGCTGTATCCACGGCTCCAGTGGCGTAAATGGGGTTCGCATTGCTGTAGACACCAAGCATGCCCTCGTTATACAGACCGCCTGGTATTGGCCCGGGTTTGAGATAGTAACCACTCAGGTTCACCGCCTGCAATAAGGTGATAGTGCTGATGGTTAGCACGAGAAAGAGCCAGCCTCCGACGAACCGCTTGACATCTAGTAACCGTTCTAGCCTGCCAACAAAGTTTGAGTCAAAGCCGGCCTCTGCGCGTGAAGTGACTGATTCAACCTGGCGCTGTTGTCGGCGCAGCAGTCGCCGAAGCCTTAGTTTGGTTGCGCGGTTCATGACGGTCATGATGTTCTAGTCCCACCCACTCGGCTTAGCCAATAATAATACCAAGCAAAATTGCAAGAATAAACACCAGTGCCGAAACAATCGTAAGCTGGTAAATGGTTTTGTCGGTTCCCCGTCGTTCGGTGTTCACTTCACCGCTGCTCCCTATGCCCGCACCAAGAGAAGCGCCTCTGGTTTGCACTAAAATTAATAGCGTCATAAATAGCATGGAAACAATTGCAACATAGTTATATATACTCATCGTTTTACTAGTATACCACGAATAAGTGAGCTAACAGACCCTTATGAGCTCCGGTCCAAAATAGCCGAAACAAGGTAATTTACAACGCCAATTATTAGTCCTGTTAGAATTGCAACGCTAAAGCTATCTATATGAAGCGGACCGTATAATTTGCTGGCAAGATAAACCATAGCGCCGTTTATTACTAGCATAAAGAGTCCTAATGAAAGCAGAATGGCCGGAAGGCTTAGTACAACAAGCAGCGGTTTTATAAATGAGTTTATAAGTGCCAGAACCGCTCCAGCAGACACAACTACCCCAAAACGACTTTGGTAGTCTACTGACCCCTGCAGCAGGCCGGCTGCAATCCAGAGCCCAAGACTGCACACAAACCATCGCAGCAAAAATGAATAGATAAAACCCTGTTTTCGATACGCCGTCATTACATAAGCATTATATACCCAAACAACCCAGCTTTCCGATTTTTCACCCATTCTTTCCGGTCAAAACCGTGCCTACCCTCCTCACCGTATCAAGATATGTTTCGTCAGGTATACATGGTTTTGCCTCAGGAAATATTTGACTGAAAATTTCGGAAAGCTGGGTTGTTTGGTTATAGAACGTAGGCGTCGTACGAGCAATTGGTGCTGAGATTGTTTACGCCGGTATTCGTGATAATAACATCGTCCTCTAACCGAACGCCGATACCTTCTTCGGGGATGTAAATGCCAGGCTCACAGGTCACGACCATGTTTGGCTCAAGCACAGACATATAGTCTCCAACGTCATGTACATCAAGACCTAGAAAGTGCGAGGTTGCATGAGGATAATAGCGTCGCAGCGTGACATGGTCATCTTTGTCGTTGCTAAGTCCAAGCCCAACAAGTGCCTCACCCATAGCGCGGGTGACTGTTTGCTCATAGTCTTTGAGTAAAATGCCCGCTTTAAGGGTGGCTAGCGCTTCTTGCTGGACAGTCCGTACTGCGGCAAGAACCTCGGCTTGTCGTTTTGTCGGTTCTGAAACACACAGCGTACGTGTAATATCTGCGGCATAGTTTTCAACTTCGGCACCAACATCAACAACAATCAGGTGATTTCGGTCTATTTTGCCGTTGTTTGCTGTGTAGTGCAATGTCGTTGCATGAGGTCCGCTCGCAATTATTGGGCTATACGCATGTCCGGCTGCCCCCCTTTGGCGCATACCATGTGATATCGCGGCCTCAAGTTCATATTCATACCGGAAAAGTCCAAGTTGCTTGGCGGAACGAAGTTCACTTAGGGTATCTGTTGTAAGTTTAACCGCCGCGGTAATCGCCGCTAGTTCAGCTGGCTGTTTTGCGGCGCGGAGTCTAGCGATTCGGGTTCGTATATCTTGAAAATCAACATTACGGGCCGTGCGTTTGAGGCGTTCAGCCAGCTGTTTTCTCGCAGGGTTCAGGTAAAATCCACCGTGTGCATGCCGAAGTGCACCAGGAAGGGCCGTAGCGACAGCCGTACAGCCCTGCATGTTAGATTTTAGCCGGTCCCACCCCTCGCGCTGGGAATAACACTTGGCAACCCCAGAACGCCGACTCAGTTCGTTAGGGTCAATAGCGCCGTCAAACACATCTCGCATGTCGTCTTGTTCTGGTAATACTATGTATTCGTCGTCAGCCGTTAGAACTAGCACTACATCTGGCGTATCAATTCCCGTTACATACCAAAAGTTTCTGTCTTGTGAAAACGGATACGTTGTATCACCGCTGCGCTGAAGACTTCCGGCTGCGGTAAGTACGACAATTTCGCCACCCGTCAGCAAAGCCCGCAAATTTTCTCGATTGCCTGCAAAAAAATCAGGTGAAAAATAGCTCGTCATGTATCTGAGCGTACCATATATGAGGTGAAACGTGCTACTTTAGTCGTGTCAGCCGCCACCATACACTTGGTTTATCGGCAGGCGTGGTAATCTCTAGCGTCGTGCTTGATTGAACCTCGCCCGCATGTACAACCAAAGCGCCAACACTGGCGGCTACGGTTGCACTCGCGGCACGAAGAGTGTGCTGCTCAGTTACTTTTTCCGCCTTCCACCGCACCAATTCTAGCGCTCCTTTCGTGCGAATCGGCGTGCTAGCGCCCCATGCGGTTCGCGCCTCACCAACAATCTGGCCAGCTTGTGTATACGAAACGGCCTCAAAATTTTGAAGGGCACTTTCAACAAGCGCTTCCGAAGACCTAATCGCACCTGCAAGTGACTCGGCACCCATTACGCTACCAGAAAGTTCCAGCATGTGGCTCCCGGTTTGTACATCAGCAGTAAACAGGAGCGCACCCGGATTTTGGTCGTTGTTACCAGTTTTTAGGCCGTTTATTCCGTGTTTTCCGAGTGCAGTGTTGTAGTTTGTGTAGACTCCTGATTCTCCAAATGACGCACTGTCTTGTCTGGCGATATCCATGAGCACCGCATTTTTTCGGGCTATACTGCCCAGCCGTGCCAAGTCCTCTGCCGTACTTACTGTGGACGGGTCATAGCCGCTTGCGTCTGTACCAACTCGAGTATGTACAAGACCCTTCCGCTGCAGGTACTCGTTTGCGTAGGCGGCATAGGTCGTTTGGTCACCAAAAGCCCACCGCACCAGGCTATCTGCAATATTGTTTGCAGAAGGAATCATAATAGCCTCTAGAGCTTGCCGTTCAGTGAGCGTCTGACCCAGCTCAACCGGGAACCGAGAACCGTTTTGAGAAATCTGTTCTTGGTAATAAACAACATCGCGGTTCGACATCGTTAGCGTTGGCCCGGGTGCATCTCCATTAAGTGGATACTTTTCTAAAACGCATAGGGCAGTAATAACCTTGGCTATGCTTGCTGTGGCAAGCGGCTCCTGCTTACCATACAAGGCTAGTATGCCGTATCCTTCGGCGGCCAACGACGCTTGCCCACTTCCTGGCCACGCTAATTGCAATCCGTTACTTTTGGGTAAGGCCGGCAGCGAAAGCACTAGAGTGGCATTCGGTAACGGGCGCAGCAGCTGAATGGCCGTTAGTAGCGCAAGACTAAGGGTTACGCAAAGCCATCGCTTTGTGTGGCGTTTTGGATATTTACGAACCGACGCAGGTCGGGCAGAAACTTGAACAAGGCGCATATGCCAACCACTATAACATCGTCATTGTCACTCCTACTAGGCATAAGCTATACTAATACCAAAGGAGTGAAGTAGCTTTGTATATCCAAAATGACCGAAGCAAGCCTTCAGTGAGCATATGCCTAAAACCCCAGCAAAAGTAAAGAAACCGTCCGTCACCACTTCTCGCGCTGTAAAACCGAAAATGAGGACCCTAGCGGTTGCAAAGCGCCGGTGGTACAAACCAAATACTTGGAAGCGACCAAAACCTTTGCGACCCCGTCTGCCAAAGGCAAGGCACATCTTAAGTTCAGCCATAGGCCGCTTGAAAGAAAGTAAACGTGCTGTTTTGGGTGTTACTGCAGTGTATGGCTTAGGGGTAGTTCTTCTGGTGCGCGGGTTTTCGGCAAGCCAAGATTTTGAGACTCTTCGCATGCTACTTGATAGCCTTTTGACCGGTACGGCGGGTAAATTAAAAAGCGTGGCCCTGCAGCTTACTTTTCTTTTCGGCGGCGGTGGCAACGACAACACCCTTCCCAACGCAAGCCTCTACCAGACTATCTTGCTGGTAGCGTGCAGTCTTGCTCTGATATGGATATTCCGGCAAAAACAAGCAAAAGCGGCGGTCTCGACCAAACAAGCTTTTTACCAGGGAATGTACCCACTCATCCCATTCATGTTGGTTACGTTTATAATTGGTTTGCAGCTCGTCCCGGTTGGAATCGGCTCATTCTTGTATAGCACACTTATTAGTAACGGGATTGTTGTGCACGCTTGGGAAAAACTAGCGGTCCTTTTTGTATTTCTGTTAAGTGGCTGGTGGTCGCTTCGAATGATAACCGCTTCGATTTTTGCGCTATACATAGTAACTTTGCCTGATATGTCGCCGTTAAGGGCCCTACGCAGCGCAAAAGAGCTAGTTCGAGGACGCCGTCTCATGATTTGGCGCAAACTAATTTTGCTGCCTATTATCCTGTTTGTCGGTACAAGCATTGTTGTGTTGCCCTTTTTGCTGTTTTTGACACCGCTTACCGTTTGGATATTTTTCATCCTATCTACAGCATGGTTCGCGGTTATTCATAGCTACTTGTACACGCTGTACCGGGAGCTCCTGAACAATGCCTAGTACGCCTCCCGCGCCTATCGTAGAGCGAGTTAAGAAGCTACGGGAGCTCATTAATGACTATCGATACCACTACCATGTTCTAGACGAATCTACTATGAGCGAGGCAGCGGCCGATAGTTTGAAGCATGAGCTTTCCCAGCTAGAGGAAACATATCCCGAGCTAATCACCCAAGACAGCCCTACCCAGCGCGTCGCTGGGGCAGTGCTCGATGGCTTTCAAAAGGTGACGCACCGAGTACCCATGATGAGCCTGCAAGATGTTTTTAACCGCGAGGAAGTTTCGGCATGGATAAAGCGAACCGATAAACTGCTGCCTGGCGGAGCGCACGAGTTTTTTTGTGATGTTAAGATGGACGGGCTTGCTTGCGCGCTCATCTACGAAGACGGCTTGCTTGTGCAGGCGGTGACGAGGGGAGATAGCCGGGTTGGCGAAGACGTCACTATGAACGTGCGGACAATTTCCAACGTTCCACTTCGACTGCGAAATGAAGTGAAATTCAACACTTTTCTCCAGGGGCGCACGGAAATCCGCGGTGAAATCATCATGACCAAGGCCGAGTTTGCAGCGCTCAATGAACGTCAGCTAGCAGAGGGTAAACCAGCGTTTGCCAACCCTCGAAATCTTGCGGCTGGTACAATTCGCCAGCTCGATCCGCGTCTTGTTGCTGAACGGCCACTGAGCTTTCGTGGCTACGATATGCTACGTGAAAATCCCGCAGATATTCCAACGTACCGCTATGCCTACCATGCTATGACCGCACTCGGCATAGCCTGTAATGCCGATGCTCCAGTCTTGACTGGGCTTGATGCGGTGATGAAGTATGCCGATGAATGGGACACAAAGCGTCATGACCTGCCGTTTAACACCGACGGCTTAGTTGTGAAGGTCAATGATCGGGCGCGCTATGCCGAGCTTGGCATGGTAGGCAAAACTCCTCGCGGTGCCGTGGCCTACAAATATGCTGCCGAAGAAGCGACAACGGTAGTGAAAGACATCGTCATTTCTATTGGCCGGACTGGTGCAGCGACACCGGTAGCCGTTTTTGACCCCGTGCATGTAGCCGGGACTACCGTACAACACGCCAGTCTTCATAACGCTGACGAAATTGCCCGGCTTGATATTCGCCGCGGCGATACGGTCATTATCTACAAAGCTGGTGATATCATTCCCCAGGTTGAACGCGTTTTGACAGAGCTACGTCCTAAGGACGCCCGGCAAATTGACTACGAGGCCGAGCTAGCCCGACAGTATCCAGAGCTTGAGTTTGAACGGCCAGCTGGCGAGGTCGTTTACCGGGTTAAAGGATCAAACTCTGACCTCATACTAAAACGCAGTCTAGAACACTTTGCCAGTAAAGGCGCGCTAGACATTGACACTTTGGGTGAAAAAAATGTCGTCGCTCTCGTTGACTCTGGTCTGGTGAAAGACCTAGCGGATATTTATACTATTCGCGTCCAGGACTTACTTCAGCTAGACCGCTTTGCCGACATTTCTGCTCAAAAACTTGTTGAGGCTATAGCCGCCAAGCGTACGCCGCCTCTTGAAAGATTTGTCTACGGGCTTGGCATACGCCACGTTGGTATCCAAACAGCCATTGACCTAGTTGCGCACTTTGGCTCGCTAGAAAAACTATCTTTTGCAACGCTAGAGGAGCTAGAGGCCGTTGGCGGTGTGGGTGTCGTCGTAGCAGAAAGTATTGCGGCCTGGTTCGCAGACGAAGACAACCTTGAATTGCTTACCAAGTTCAAAGCTTCAGGGGTAGAACCACACTACGAAGTGAAATCTGGCAAACTCGCTGGTCAAAATTTTGTGGTGACCGGTACGCTCGAAGCCATGAGCCGCGACGAAGCGGCCGAGCGCATTCGCGCCCAAGGTGGTTCGTTCCAAACTGCTGTCGCAAAAGACACAACCTACCTGGTAGCAGGCGGCAAAGTTGGCGCAAGTAAGCTCAAAAAAGCCCAAGCCTACGGTACGCAGATTATCGACGAAGCAACATTTCTGGCTCTGCTCTAGCGCATGGAACCGTTTACTTGGCTGAGTGCATATGACACCTGGTCTGCTGGGGGAAGTTGAACGCTCCAGAGCTGGTTTACGGTGTCGTCATCCATCACTATAAGTACAGATGGAAATGATGTCAGGCCGTAAAACTCCTTTACCCGAAGCCCGTCTCCTCGCTGCGGGTCAAGAAAAACGACTTGGGTTTCATCTGGGGTCAGACCATCAATTTCTTGGCCGTATGCTATCAAGCGTTGTTCTGTTTGTGAGGTGCCATCGCCAAATATATACACGGCTGGCCCAGTTCTATCTGGAATATTTGTAAATTCTAAACCCATGCTTCT
Source organism: Candidatus Saccharibacteria bacterium (assembly GCA_016700375.1). NCBI lineage: Bacteria > Candidatus Saccharimonadota > Candidatus Saccharimonadota bacterium. The sequence goes on along the minus strand of CP065016.1, from coordinate 181,521 downwards.
AGTATACTAGTACGAATGAAATTGGTCACATTTATTACGGGCAACCAGGACAAAGCCGATAATTTGTCGCGTATACTGGGTGTACCGCTCGCTCACAAAAATATTGAACTCGATGAACTTCAGTCATTACATATGGATGACGTTATCAGACACAAAGCAAAAGAAGCCTACAGGGCGTTACATGCCGCAGTGCTTGTGGACGATGTATCGATGTGGTTTGATGAGCTCGATGGTCTGCCAGGACCATTCATAAAGTTTTTTGTAGGTGCTAAAAACGGTGCGGAAAACTTGTGTCGCATGGCCGATGGCCTCCCGAGCCGCCGAGCAACCGCCCGAGCGTATTTTGGGCTCTATGACGGCAAAAAGATGACCATACTGCATGGTGAAATCCGCGGTGAAATTGCCGAACACCCACTAGGGACTAACGGTTTTTCATACGGTTGGGATAGTATTTTTTGTCCGGATGGCTACGGCGGACGCACCCGTGCCGAGCTGAACCAAGATGAATATGATGAAGTCTACCGGGCTATTCGCCCCATTAAAGAACTGTATGAGATACTATCCTAATGCAACGCCGTAATAAATCGACATTTTTCTGTTTTTCACCGCCAGTTATGATGGCGACCTTCCTAATTGAAATTGGATTGGCGCTGTGGACCTTGTGGCGGTACCGAATGAGCCGACTGGTGCAGCTTTCGGTAGCTACATTTGTATGTCTCGCTGTGTTTCAGTTGGCCGAGTACACAATATGCGAAGGATTATTCGGCTTGTCGCAACTGACGTGGGCAAAGATTGGCTACGTAGCCATAACGGCGTTACCGGCGCTTGGCATACACCTATTGAGCGTCATTGCCAAACAAAAGGTACCGTGGCTGCTTGCGCTAAGCTACGGCTCCATGTTTGTTTTTATGGGATATTTCCTGTTCGCGGCCAATGGTATTTCTGCCACGACCTGCGGCGGTAACTACGTTATCTTCAAAACCAGCAATTACGCAACGTCGTGGTATACGCTGTACTACTACGGACTTGAGCTCCTGGTAGTTGCAGCATCCATATACTTGGCCCGTAAAGTGAGTTCCCAGCGAACTAAACAAGCGTTGCTTGGTCTCACGGCAGGCTATCTTGGTTTCATGGTACCCGTGGCTATTGCAAACACGATTAACCCAGAGTTTATTAATGCTGTACCGAGCGTCATGTGCGGTTTTGCAGTGATATTTGCCCTCAGTCTTGGACTGTACGTACTCCCGCGCACCGCCCATCCTCGACAATCTCGAATAGGCACTAGCGACAAAACCTAATCTCACAATCGCAGCTTCACCTCCAACCCTTCAATCGTTCAATCCACCCCTTGCTAATAACTCACTCGTACGAGTATGTTATTAGTATGGCGCGAAACGAGACAATGAGTTTGTTTATTGATGATGTTATACGGTTTGGAGTGTTAGCTGCGGTAGCTGGTACGGTCGTATTAGCACCGAACGCACTACTGGCGCTAGAGAAACCTCTCGAGAAACTGACGAAGCATCTGAATAAACGCGACGATGAATTGACGCGAAACCGTGAGTTAAGGCGGGTAGTTTCGTACATGAAAAGCCAAGGATTCCTTGTCGGAGACTTCGAACATGGCCTTGAAATTACAGAGAAAGCAAGAAAACGTTTGCAAAAACGCGAAGCAGAAATTCGTACGGTAAGACCGCAGGATGTCTGGGATAAGAACTGGCGGGTCATCATTTACGACATACCGAATACTCATGCCGCAGCTCGTCAAGAAATTCGTATGAAACTTCGTCGTTATGGCTGCTTTCACCTACAGCGTAGTGTCTTGATTACGCCATTTCCTTGTTTCGATGACATCGCTGCGCTAGCACAAGCCTGCAAGGTAGAGAAGTATCTAAGCTATTTTGAGACCTCGCACTTGGCTCATGACAAGCCGCTTATTAAACGTTTTGCCCAAAAATACCCCGACACTCGTTTTGACTAATAACTAACTCGTACGCGTTGGTTATTAGTACATTTATGACATATTGCGTTATTGAGGGTTTGATCGAGGTGGGGTGTGAGAGTGGGGTTGACAAGGAAGAGAAAAGGCTTATGATTAGGGTAGTTCGTGCGCTTTAAGCGGCGCTTGAAACAAACACCTTTCAAACAAACAGGCATTGTGCCGGCGGCATGCGCCACAAGATAGCAAGCCGAGCGGTCGTCTCTCTATAAGACGCTTCACCCGCCGCGGGTGGGCGCGCACGAAGTAAAAATAGGCCTACAGAGGCCTATTTTTATATCCTATCTTAGGAGACGTGGCAGGAGAGACAGGACTCGAACCTGCGACCCTCGGTTTTGGAGACCGATGCTCTACCAACTGAGCTACTCTCCTTCAGAGTAGTATTGATTATACCTTTCTAGGGGTTAATTTCCAATGGCTTCCGCTAAGCTAGCACGCTATACTTAGGGACATGAAGTTTTCGATACGAACATCAGTCGAGGCAGTTTCCTATATAACCACGTATATCACGTCAAAACTACAGACTGGCCAGGAAGTTCTTTGGCTCACCTCTGGGGGATCGGCGACCACCATACAGGTAGAGATTATGAAACACCTTCGTGATGATGCCTCTGATTGGCTCGGAAAACTAACCATCCTGCCGGTTGACGAACGGTATGGGGAGTACGGACACGAAAATTCAAATAGCACTCAGATGCGGGCGGCCGGATTTGAACCTGGCGATGCTACTTGGTATGACGTACTTGAAAAGAACCTGCCCATCCCCGAAACTGTTTCGTACTACGCGCAGCTGGCAGAAAATGCATTCGCCACGGCAACTACGGTGGTAGCGACGCTCGGCATGGGACCCGATGCACACACGGCCGGCATTTTACCGGGGAGCCCGGCCGTAACAGATACAACCTCCACCGTGGTTGGCTACAGCTGGTCAGACTACGAACGCATGACGCTGGGCATACCGATGCTCCTGAAAATAAACAATGCATTTCTGCTTGCCTACGGCGAAGCTAAAAAAGAGGCGCTGGAACGGCTCCGGAAAAACGAAGAACCCGTTGAGGAACTTCCCGCAAAAATACTCTATGACATTAGCGACGTCACCGTCTATAATGACTTCATACAAACGTGAGAGGGTAGCCACAATGAAAATAGCGATTCACGGCCTTGGCCGTATGGGTATGCAACTAGCGCGCAAACTGGCCGAAAGCGGCGAACACGAGGTTCTAGCACACAACCGCAGTCCCGAACCAATTGATGAAGCTGCTAGCTACGGGGCGAAACCCTTCCCTGTTATTTCGGACATCCCGGGTGCATTTGGCAGTGACCGGGCGGTTGTGTGGGTGATGCTACCAGCCGAAATCACCGAACAGATTATTATGGAATGGACAACACGGTTGCCCCAGGGTTCTATCATCATCAACGGCGCGAACTTTGACTACCGCGAAACAAAAAAGCTGAACGAAAAAGTCACGGCTGCCGGCATGGAAATGGTTGATATAGGTGTAAGCGGTGGCGTTTGGGGCTACCAAAATGGCTTCCCGCTGATGTGCGGCAGCGACAATGTCGATGCTTTTGAGTACCTAAAGCCCGCACTCGAAACGCTGGTACAACCCGGCGGTATGTATGCTCGATTTGGCTCGAGCGGCGCCGGACATTACGTAAAAATGGTGCATAACGCCATAGAGTACGGCATGATGCAGAGCCTTGGCGAAGGCTTTCGTATGCTGCACGATGGCCCGTATAAAGGTATGGACCTCGCCGTAGCCGCTGACCTCTGGCAGCACCACAGTGTCATTACAAGCTGGTTGACAGAGCTGAGCCGTGATGCACTAGCCGAGAACCCCGAACTCGACGGCATATCTGGCTACGTGGCAGAAAGCGGCGAAGCGCGATGGACGCTCGAGGCAGCGAAAGATATGGGTATTGACCTTCCTGCCATACAGGCAGCGTTTGATGTCCGTGTCCGGTCACAGCAGGGCGAAACAAACTTTGCCACCAAGGTAGTAGCCGCTCAGCGCAACAAATTTGGAGGCCATAACCTGAACGGTGAGGGCAAAGCATGAATGACTATCTCAATAAGCCAATTATCCTCGTTATATTTGGCATTACTGGCGATTTGTCGCAGCGAAAATTACTTCCCGCGCTCTATCATCTGGTCAAACACCGCCAGCTACCAGAAAATATTGCAATTATCGGAATTAGCCGTAAAAAGGTGCCTGTTTCCGAGGTCTATGACAGCCTAAAACTAAAAATTCATGGTGATGATTATGATAAAGCGGTTGTAGAACAACTGCACGATGCCACGCGTATGCTTCAGGTCGACTTAGACAAGAATGAAGACTATGCACGTCTTCTCGAGAGCTTACGCGTTGTTTCCGATGAACTCGGTCCGGGAGTTAGTCGGCTGTACTACCTTTCTATCCCATCCCAAGCGTTCGTGAGTGTCGTACACCACCTAGGTGAAACGGGTCATCATGAACCATTTGGGCAGGACGGGGAACGTCCACGCCTGCTCGTCGAAAAACCGTTTGGGTACGATGTGGCTTCAGCCGAGACGCTAGTAAAAGCAGCCGATGAGCACTTTGGCGAGCAGCAAACCTTCCGTATAGACCACTACTTGGCGAAGGAAACAGCTCAGAACATACTAACGTTTCGGTTCCAGAACCCACTGTTCCAGTCTATATGGAACACAAGACACATCGAAAGCATCCAAATCGTTGCCTACGAAACCATCGGCATCGAAAAACGGGCGGTGTTTTATGAACAAACTGGCGCGCTGCGCGATATTTTGCAGAGTCACCTTATGCAGCTGCTGGCGCTGATTACTATGGAAAAGCCTGCTGCGCTCGAAAGCCACGATATCCACCGGGCAAAACTACGTCTCCTTGAAAGTATCGACACCATATCACCGGAAGCTGTGGAGACACAGGCCGTGCGCGGACAGTATGACAGTTACAAAGCTGAGGTAGAAAATCCGCACAGTCACGTTGAAACATTTGCAAGACTACATCTCAACATCGACAACGAACAGTGGCGAGGCGTGAAGGTCACCATAGAAACCGGTAAAGCTCTTCATGAAAAATGCACCGAAATTATTGTACGATTCCGTGCCAACGAAGATGCTCCTGGCACCAACACGCTTACCTTTCGCGTCCAACCCCAAGAGGGAATTACACTGTCACTCCAAGCAAAGCGACCGGGGCTCGCCAAAGAAACTGAAACCGTGCGAATGGACTTTGACTACGAACGTGCGTTTTACGGGCTGGCTGGCGAGGCGTATGAGCGAGTAATCATCGATGCAGTACGAGGTGACCAATCGCTCTTTGCTACCGCTCAAGAAGTACTGACCTCATGGAGAATCGTGGAAAATGTCCTGCAGGCGTGGGAGGCAGATGGGAAAAATATCCGTGTGTACCCTGTTGGCGCACCGGCCCATGAAATCGTCTAAAATTTGTAAAGAATCTTGCAATTCTGCTTGTGCTTGGTCTAGAATAAGAATATAATCAAAGTTGATAAAACAACAATGTTATAAAATTTAAAAACAAGCGTAAAAACAGAGAGACAGACATGAGGGTATTAATGCTTGGGTGGGAGTTACCACCACATCATACCGGGGGAATGGGGATAGTCTGTTACCAGATGTGCAAGCAACTTGCACGAACCGGGGCACAGATAGAGTTTGTGTTGCCCTATACAGCAGATTTTTCGCACATAGATTTCATGACAATCAACCCCGCCCTTCCTGAAGACGTTGAAGAAGTCATCGGTAATCGCGCGGGGAGCACCTATGACAGCCAATACTTTGAATATGTCCTGAGTGACGGCTCTACCAGAGGCGCTGCCATGAACGAGCATCAGGCGAACTACATGAAATATGTTTCTCGCCTAGTGGGGCTTGGCGATTACGACGTTATCCACGCTCACGACTGGCTAACCTTCCGAGCGGCGCTTGCAGCGAAGCAAGCCACCGGACTACCTCTGTTTGTGCACATTCATTCTACCGAATTTGACCGGGCTGGCGGCAACAGTGGCAACCCGTTTGTCCGCGAAATTGAGTATATTGGACTTCACTTGGCCGATAAAATCTTTGCCGTCAGCCAAGCAACCAAAGACACAATTGTTCGAGAATACGGTATAGCACCAGAAAAAATTGAAGTTGTTCATAACGCAATGGAATTTCAAGCACACGAGCTGTACGAAGATACTACGGACAACGCGTTTCGTTACCTGAGCCATATGCAGCAAGCCGGGTACGGCGTAGTCGTTAGTGCCGGCCGTCTTACTATCCAGAAAGGGTTACCGCACCTACTCGAGGCATTTCGGCTCGTTGTAGATAAGCGGCCAAAGAGCTTACTGCTTATAGTAGGCCCGGGCGAGCAATATCATGAGTTGATTGAGCTTGCAGCGGAACTTGGCCTCGGCGGCAACGTTATTTTCACCGGACACCTCAACGGCACCGGGAAACAGTGGCGAGATGCGTTCCGGGTGGGAAACTTGTTTGTTATGCCCAGTGTGTCAGAGCCATTTGGTCTCACACCGTTCGAAGCACTCGCCCAGCATACGCCAGCGCTCATCAGCAAACAGACAGGGGCCAGCGAAATCTTACACAGTGCCCTCAAAGTCGACTACTGGGATACGCTTGAGATGGCAAACAAAATACTTGCAGTCCTCAACCACAAAGACCTCGAAGAAACGCTCGCAGAAGAAGGCTACGACGAACTTATGAAGCAAAGCTGGGAACGACCTGTCGAGACAGTACTGCAGCACTACCAACGGCATGCCGCACAGCACAGGGAGCTTGCCTATGTCTGAGCACACTACCAATCAACGCGCCATAGTTCTTTACTTGCACGTACATCAGCCATTCCGTATTCGCCACTACACAATTTTCGATGCGGGCCGCAACCACGATTACTTTGAGGCGCCGAGCGGCAGCCGTGAAAACAACGCCGATATTGTCCGTAAGGTTGCGCATAAATCGTATGTACCGACAAACCAGCGGCTGATGCGCATGATTGAGCATAACCCAAAGTTTAAGCTGTCACTTTCTATTACAGGAACCGTTCTTGAGCAACTTGAAGCTTACGCGCCCGATGTACTAAAGAGCTTCCAAGACCTCGTGCAAACCGGGCGTGTCGAGATAGTTGGCGAAACCTACCACCACTCGCTTGCGTTCTTCTATAACCGCGAAGAGTTCGAAACCCAGGTGCAAATGCATAGAGACATTGTGCGGCGCCTGTTCAACGTTGAGACAACGGCATTCCGTAACACCGAACTTAGCTATAACAACGACCTTGCCTACTGGGCAGACCAGGCTGGCTACAAAGCTATCTTGAGCGAAGGCTGGGATCCGGTTCTCGGCTGGCGAAGCCCCAATTTCTTATACCGACCAGCCCACACAGAACGCGTGAAGCTACTTACCAAAAACTACAAACTAAGCGACGATATTGCATTTCGGTTTAGCAACAAAGACTGGGAAGAGTACCCCATGACGGTTGATAAATTCATGAATTGGACGAAAGACGCTTGGGACCAGCCCCTGCTGAATTTATTTATGGACTATGAGACATTTGGCGAGCACCAGTGGGAAGACAGCGGCATATTTGACTTCTTAGAACACCTGCCCAAAGCGTGGCTGCACAATGAAGCTCATACGTTTATGACGGTTTCTGAAGCTGCCGATGCGTTTGAGCCACAGGATACTGTCGATTGCCCACAGACAGTTACCTGGGCAGATACCGAACGTGATTTAACGGCGTGGCTCGGCAACAAAATGCAACAGGGTGCCATCGCCAGCCTATATGGACTGGCTGGAGCGATGATGCAGGGCGGCGATTTTGCCCTTATTGAAGATTGGCGCAAGCTCCAAACCAGCGACCACTTCTACTACATGTGCACAAAATACTTCAGTGACGGCGATGTTCATGCCTACTTTAGCCCCTACGAAACCCCATACGAAGCATATATTGCTTTCATGAACGCGTACCACGACTTAAAGTATCGCCTCACCGAGAAAGGCCTAGCCGTCTGATGTCGCCGTGGTGGTGTGTGCCTGGCAGTAAGCATAAAGTAGTAAGGGATCAGGAATTTTCATTCCTTACTCCTCGCTCCTTACTCCTTACTTCTCCCATGTTTTACTCCTATGGAGTAAAACATGGGTAGACCCGTTATACTCGGCAATGGCGCACTCACCGTTGGCCTGAACGAATCAGGATTGGTTCATGACTTCTACTATCCGTATGTTGGGCTCGATAACCTGACGACCTCACGCAGTCTTCAACACCGAATAGGAGTATTCGTTGACAATACTTTTTCTTGGGTAGATGATGCCTCAAGCTGGGCTACAGACGTACTCGTCGAACAAAAAGCGCTTGTGAGTGATGTCCACATGAACAATAAGACGCTGGGTGTGCAACTTCACACCAGTGACTTCGTAGATAGCGAATTTAATGCATTTTGCAGACAAATAACTATAAAAAACGTTAGTGACAAAAAGAGAGTCATACGTCTTTTTTTGCATCAGGTATTTGAAATATCCCGAGGCGGCCGCGGCGACACGGCGCTATATGTACCCGATGGACCCTACATTCTCGACTACAAGGGTCGTTGCAGCCTTATCATCTATGCGCAAAGTAACGACGGTACGCCGTTTGACCAATACTGTGTTGGAAGTTACGGCGTGGAAGGAAAAGAAGGTAGCTGGAAAGACGCTGAGGACGGCGAGCTGTCGGGGAATGCCGTTGAGCATGGTGGGGTAGACTCTGTACTTTCCTGTCCGCTTACGCTTGAGGCTCACAGTGAAACACGTGTCGACTATTGGGTCGCTGCAGCAGACTCACAGTTTAGTGGAGAGAAGATTCATGAGCGCATTTTAAACCAGGGTGTGCAAGAGCGAGTAAATAGCACCCGAGCGTACTGGAACCAGTGGCTTGAAACAGCTCGCCCTACGATTCAAGATATGCCCACTGCTGAGCAAATAGCAATTAAACATTCTCTTATGGTCATCAAGGCGCACACCGACCGTCGAGGTGGTGTTATTGCCAGCTGCGACTCGAGCATTTATAACTATGGCCGCGACTACTATAGCTACGTCTGGCCACGCGACGGTGCTTACGCAATGTGGCCGTTAATACGGCTGGGTTACACCGAGGAACCAAAAAAATTCTTTGAATTCTGCCGCGATATCATGGACCCCGAGGGCTACATGATGCATAAATACCAACCAGATAAAGCAATCGGCAGCACCTGGCACCCGCTTGTGCACGGTAAACGAGCCGAACTAGCTATACAAGAGGACGAAACTGCCATCATAATCTTTATGCTTTCAGAATATTTTGCCGAAAGCGAAGACAAAGAGTTTGTTTCTAACCTATACGGCACCATGATACAACCCATGGCGAATTTTATGGCAGATTTCCGAGATGAAGCGACCGGGTTGCCACATGCAAGCTATGACCTATGGGAAGAAAAGTTCCTTACAAATACTTACACAACGGCCCTCGTTCATCGTGCCCTCACCTGCGCCGCAGACCTTGCTGAGCTGTTCGAGTACCCGGACGATGCAGACCGCTGGCGCAAAGTAGCCGCTGGCATTGCCGAAAACACGGCCGTTTTCCTTGACCCTGAACGCGGCTACCTGCGAAAAGGCTTCTTGATCCAAGAAGATGGCTCACTCAAGTTTGATAACACGCTCGATGTTTCAAATGCCTACGGAGCAATGATGTTTGCGGCAAGGATTATGGGCGCTGGGTCTATTCGCGCAACGTACGCTGGTATAGAAAAATTATTGCTGGCTTCAGCGCCAGTCGGGGGCAGCCCTCGTTACGAGCATGATGCATACTTCCAATCAGACCCACCACACATGGGTAACCCCTGGTTCGTAACAACGCTTTGGATTGCGCAGTATTATCTCCAGACAGACCGAGACGAAGAAGCCAGAAAAATTGTCGCGTGGACACTAGAAAGAGCATTGCCAAGCGGCGCCCTCGGTGAACAGATAAACCCAACCACCGGAGAACCACTATCTGTTCTCCCCCTGGTATGGAGCCACGCCGAACTCATCAATACCCTGCTCGATGTATACGGCTAAAAAAACGGCCTTATGGCCGCTTTTTTCACCCAGGACAGTAAATTTACTTCTTCGGTTTTACTTCGTTGCGGCCGAGGTTTTTCTTGGTTTCGGTAAAAACAACGTGCTTGCGAAGTTTCTTGCTGTATTTACGGAGGCTCAGCTTCTCCGGAGTGTTCATAGTGTTCTTGCTTGTATAGTATATGCGCTCACCAGACTCTTCACTCACGAGTCCTACTAGTTTGCGCTTTTCACCTTTTTTTGCCATATCAGACTATTTTAACAGAGAGGCCTGAAAATGTAAACAAAAACACCGAGTGATCAGCTCGGTGTTTTTACCCTAGGGTGTTGAGGAGGTTTTGGTAAACTTGTTCGCTAGTTTGGCTAACGATAGTTTACGGAGGTATGGCCAATTTGGTTTGCTTTTTTTCGCATTCCTCTTTGGTCAACAATTTGTAAGTGTTTCGGTTTTTTAACGCCGGAGCGCTTACTACAGGTACCATATCAAAGTGCTTGTGTTTTGTCAAGAGTTGTAATTCTGGAGCCCCAAACGGGATTCGAACCCGTGACCTCATCCTTCGCTTACACCTCATTTTTATGTATATATGAGGGCTAGACTGTATCTTAAGCATATTCGTGTTTTGTCGAATTTAGCTTCCCTTGTCAGTCGTTCGGGCCTTCTCAAAAAGAATGCCACGGTCTTGTCCCCGTAGGGATATTAACCGTTATTCGGGATTCACTTGCACAGTTTCCTGCAAAGTGGGCAAAACCATACGCGGTTCACCATGGATGCGCTCTACCAACTGAGCTATCGGGGCATATGTACCTATTATAATTTGTTTTTTAATGAGCTCGAAGACTTTTTTGGCATAGCCAACTCTGTACTGAACCAGATGTCCTCAGCCTCGCAGTGGTACGTGACTTTATTGTACTCTACAAACTCACTACCGACTTTAAAGTTGTTTGTGATTTCCCAGCGTACCTTACGCATATGTTTTTTACACATCGGGCATTCCATAACAAACCCTTTGTGATTAATGGTGCAGGGTGTAGGATTCGAACCTACGAAGGCATAAGCCAATAGATTTACAGTCTATCGTGTTTGACCGCTTCACTAACCCTGCTCGAGTTTATGAGGTACTTATTATACTTTTTATGTTCAATGGATAACTCATTCCTAGCAGTTATCTCTGACCAGTTTACGACAAATTCCTGTTCTTTTGCAGTGTATACAAAAAGAAGTTCGAATGCGTCGTCTCTATACTTTTTACTATAATGAAACGATTGATTACCTCCCGTGATACGAAGAGCCACCTTACAACTTTTTTGTCCAGGGTAAAGTCCAGCATACTTCACCTGTACTCTTTGCAGCTTCCCTTCTTTTTCAACAACCAAATCGTAATCTCGTTTATCACCTATAGGTAAACACACTTCAAAATTACAACTCATGAAATAATTAATAGCTTTAGCAATTGCAATATCACCCTTCTCTTTAGGTCGCATGTCCGCTATTATAACAGAGTATAGTACCGATTGTTAATGTACCGTTTACTGGAGCCACCTGAGGGATTCGAACCCACGACCCGCTGTTTACAAAACAGCCGCTCTGGCCAACTGAGCTAAGGTGGCAATATCAACGAATAGTGTACCAAAACAGGGGTTGTATGGCAACCTACCAGTCTTACTAAATAACCACTTTTCGGGGGCGAAGGATACGGCGCGGTTTGCCTGAAGGCACAATAAGTGTCTTTAGTTTTTCGGTCACAGCATCTGCTTCAGCGTCCATGCCATGCTCTGCGTATGCACGTTGCAACAGTGAGTAGGTTTCTTGGTTTGGCTCAAGTTCCACCGCCCGTAGCAAAGATGCAAACATAAGCTTTTCGTTTCCTAACTTTTCGTTCACTTTTGCGTATGCTACATGGCGAGCGGCCAAATCTTCTTCAAGCTTCAGGGCTTGCTCAAACGCTATGCCTGCTTTTTCATAGTTTTCCGTTTCGTAGTAAATGAGCCCCAGGTTATGGAGGCTCGAGGGTGTTGCTTCTATGCTGCTTGCAATCTCAAAACAATCAATCGCGTCGCGGTATTCTTTTTGCTTGGCGTAGAGTATGCCGAGGCGGTTATAGGCAGCGGCGTTTTTCTCATCTATTTTTAAGATGGTAAGAAGGGCTTTTTCGGCACGAAGAAACCGGTTTTCTCGCATGCCCTGGTGAGCTATATCCCATAGCTTCCCTATGCGGTCACCAACCTTCCGCGAAATATCCGACTCTTCGTCGGAGCGCTTCCGCGTGTGTAGCAACCCCATAAACCCAAAGGCACTGACAACCAATAGTTCGTACATATAGTCTCAGTAGTATATCACAGCTAAAGTGCCAGCATAAGCTCAGTCAGTACAAGTTTTTGGTTTCCGCTATGCCTAAGAGCTCGGGATGCCACTTCACTGGCTGCCAGAATCGATTGCCACCGAAGAATGGCTGCTACGTCGCCTCTTTCGGATACCCTAAAAACGCTACTAGAAGCAACGGTCGAAAGCGTACTCACAAAATCTCGGGCAAGTGTCTTGTCTTTGAGCTCTCTCTCTACCATAAGTAGCCGTTCAAACGGTTCGGCGGCCAAAGCTTGCTTCACGATATTCACGGTTTGACCCGCCAGCTCATTTCCAAGCTCAAGCTGGCGAATAGTTTCGGCTATGTTTTGACCAGTTGCGAGCAAGAGTTGGGCAATAGATTTTTGTTCGTAACCTCTCTGTTCCAAATATTTTATAACTTCTGACTCCTCAGGTCGACTAATGTGCAGCTGTTGGACCCGAGATAAAATGGTCGGTAAGAGCAGTCGAGGACGTGAAGCAACAAGAAGTAGTATTGTCTGCTTCGGCGGCTCTTCTAGTAGCTTCAGGAGTGCATTTTGTGCCTCTCTAGTCATAGCGTGTGCATCATCTATGAGTATAACTCGCCCAATTTGTCGTTTAGATGGAATTTGCAGGCTTACAAACTGCTGTAAATCGCGTATATTCGTAATGCTGATTTTATCGTTCTCTGGTGAAATGAGGCGCACATACGGTTGTTCCGATAGCTTCTGTGCGTCCACACCAAGCATGCTGGCGGCCATGCTGTGCGCCAAGGTTGTCAACCCTGACCCAGCAGCACCAGTTACGAGAACCGATTGCGCTGGGTGCGTCAAATACCGGTCTACCGCTTCTTTCGTGCTTTGGCGTAACACCAAATTTGGGTTCATGTATTGGCAAACTCCTGAAACTCAGGTGGCACGGCAGCGCGAAACACTTTCCGCTCATGTCCTGCCAATATGGTGAGCTCAAGCTCTGCCGCGTGCAGATACAAGCGGTCGGCGGGCTGGCCACCGTAAAATGTATCGCCGACAATAGGGTGCCCCTGATGTGCCAGATGAACACGAAGCTGATGTGTCCGGCCAGTTTCCGGCTTTAACTCCACCAGACTATGCGTTTTACCACTTACAAGCGTTCGATAGGTTGTTTTGGCCGGCTTTCCCTGCTCACCTACCCGAAACGTCGCTGGCGCCTTTGGGTTTCGCTCTATGGGCATATCAATAATTGCTGCCTCTGGGTTCATACTCCCTTTCACGACAGCCATATACGTTTTTTTTGTACGACGCTGCGCAAACTGTTTTTGCAGCCAGCTCAGTGCTTCTGTGTTCTTGGCGCATATCATAACCCCACTTGTTGCCCTGTCGAGCCTATGCACAATCCCTGCCCGCTCTCCCCCGTGAAAGGTCGGAGCTTTCACGGCCGTCCCGCGTGAAAGGTCGGAGCTTTCACGCTTCAGGCGAGAACGTAACCAGGTGGCAACAGTCGCTTCGGGGTTATATGCCCCCTTGCTGTGCGTAAGTATCCCAACGGGCTTGTATATAACCACGCAGTCATTGTCTTCGTACAAGACCTCGAGTTCTATGTCGGGAATGTGCTCTTCTTCCGCTTCATCGTATTCAATAGTGACCTCGTCATCTGGCCGCAGCTTGTAGCCTGGTTTCACCTGGGATTGACCATTTACAGAGACGCGTTTCGTTTCAATGAGTTTTGCAGCATAGGCACGACTAAGCTGTGGCAACATAGCCACTACCCGTTGGTCTAACCGCTCCGCCCGACTCACTTCAAGATTTGCCATAGGTATATTCTAACAGAGGTAGCACCATACGTCATGCTGAACTTGTTTCAGCATCTATACCATAACGAATACTCAGATTATCCCAGCCAGGGTTTACAGACTCAATGAGATTAATTTTCCACTGTCTATGCCAATTCTTAAGCTGTTTTTCTCTAACTATAGCCTGTTCTATAGAATCGCACTTTTCAAAATATACGAGCCGTTTAACGTTATATTTCTGAGTAAAGCTTTCGCCATTTAGGCCCATCGAATGTTCAAAATACCTTCGCTCAAAGCTATTGGTAACACCGATATACAAAGTTCCACGAGCTTTTGAGGCTAGTATGTACACATATGATTCTTTCATAATGTTTGGATCCTGAAACAAGTTCAGGATGACACAGGACGGAGGCCGACGGCTTTTTGGACACGCAGCAGTGTTTGGTTGGCAATTTCGTTCATTTTAACTTCATCTGCACGAAGTTTCTCTGTCAGCTTAGTTTCATCTACTGCAGCAAGTCGGTCCTGAAATGCATGGAGAAACTCAGAAATCGCCACTGCAGCGTCGATTTTGAGGGGGCCATACTGGGTTTGACCAGTGTAGTTAGTCTTTATCTCTTCATACGAGTTGCCGGTCGCAAGTGCTAAGATTTGCATGAGGTTTACAATGCCCGGCTGGTCTTGATTATCTACGTCTATGCGCCCAAAACTATCAGTAGCAGCGCTATGAATCTTTTTCGCAGCCGCTTCCGGTGAGTCACCGAGGAAAATGATGCCCTTGCCACTTTCGTCACTCTTGCTCATCTTTTTGGTTGGGTCTTGCAAGTCCTTTATGCGCAGCCCCTGGCCTGCCGGCCGTAGCCTTGGCGAAGGCTGGTCTTTGCCGCCTTCTGCGCTAAAGCTATGAATGCCATGAAAAAACTCGTGCTGTTTAGTAACTGGCTCCGGCACCGTAAACAGTTCTCGCGCAAACTTACTGTTCATCCGCTCGGCAATGTCCCTTGCAAACTCAAGGTGCTGGCTTTGGTCATCACCCACAGGAACATACTTTGCGCCGTAAAGTAAGATATCTGCTGCCATTAGCACTGGGTAGTCAAACAGCCCCACGCTAATAGAATCTACCCCGAGTTTGCCAGATTTATCCTTAAACTGTGTCATGCGCTCCATCTGACCCATTCCTGTGAATGAGTTGAGGATGACAGTTAGCTCAGAGTGAGCCGGAACGAAACTTTGGCGGTAAATGCGCACGCTTGGGTTGTCCAGGGGCAAACCGGCAGCTGCATACAGGCGAAGATTGTGCATAATCTGGTCTTGCAGCTGGCTATAGTCTATGGGGGTTGTAAAACTGTGCAGGTCAGGCACAAACAAATGCACATCGTACTCGTCTGACCGCGTTTTTGCCATATCTATTAGCGGCAGCAGTGCGCCAAAATAATTGCCAATGTGCAGGTCGTTATTTGCCCGTAGGCCAGTTAATATTACTTGTTTCGTCATAGTAGTAGTATACCTCACGCAACGTTTAGATATCTTTGAAAAATTTCTTCTATCCTTTTAGATGCAAATAGTTGAGATAGCTCAGGGTTTCGGAGCACTGAATTTTTGGTGGCATCGGTCCAGTTCATAGCACGTTCTTCGAGAACCTTTAATAGCCACTCGCCAGATGGTGTCAGATCTTCTTCATGGACACCCTGTAGCTCGCCAAGCAATAATTCACATAAAACCATTGCAGCCCCCTGCGTAAGTGCCGCATTCTTATCGTGTTCGTGAATAGTTTTTGGCCGAACATTTAGCCCAATCTGACCAAGGTGGGTCTTGACTGCTTCCGAAACGTGTCCCGTTGCAGCATTTACCGTGTCATGTCTGTTCATCAAACAATGAACGATGTTGAAGCCTACCTTAGGTAGCCTTTGACCATGATTTACCAGCGCATCATATGAGAGGTGCATGACACTGCTATGAAGTACTAATTGCCGCCTCTCGGCAGGGCTACCAAGCAAATTTAGTGCATCAAGCGGCGCACACCAGTGAGTTATTTCCGAATCTGCAACAACATCACCGACAGATTTATGGCTATTGTTGCTGCCCCAGGCGTCAAAAGTAGCTACCTCTATTCCGCGCTCTTGCATCCGATTTAGTAGTTGACTTCCTAAATCACCGGCCGAGCCAACAATCCCAATCATTGTGTTTCCTCGTTCCTATGCGGCGTTGCTGAGGGTGGGTCACCAAAACCTTCTAGCCCAGCTAGCTGAGCAGCTTTTCGAATTTGATCTTCACTCAGGTTGGGTCTGCGGTTTGGTAACACCGTTTCTGTTCCGATGCCAGATGGTCTTAGTATTTCATCAACGTTCATATTTCTCCCTTTTCATTACTAAAAAACCGCCATGGTGGCGGTCTACTTTATGGGTTCAAATGTGTTTCAGCGCACAGAACAGACCGCCACAGAAGTGTCGGTATACCAATACAAATTGGTTTGTACTGTTTTCATAACGGTTATAGTACTACAACAAAACATACATTGCAACTATTTTTTCTGTATGACAAGCCAGAAATTAGTAGCCGTACCATTTCGGCCGAGCTTGTGTGCTGGCTTCTGAATAGTCTTTAGTTCATGAACGGTAAACAATTCATAAAACTCCCGCAGCTCTTCTTCACTATAATCTTTCTGAAACTTCCCGTTAGACGGCCAAATAGTGCTGTTTGGTTCTGGACCAGGATGGTTTGCCAGTAGCTCGCGCTCCCATTCATCATCCACCGAACACACGGTAACAAGTGCATAGCCTCCGTGTTTCAGGGTGCGGTACATTTCGTCACGGCAATGTTTACGACCTTCCAATGTTTCGACATCAATAGATGCAAATGAGTCAATGGCCACATCAAACACATTGTCTTCATAGGGCCACCTTCCGTCAATTTCTACATCCTTACTGTGCACTTTCGTTTCGAGGCCCTTTGCTTTCGCCAGTGTTTTGGTGTGCTGCCGAGCAATTGCGATGTATTCCAGCGCATCAACAACATACCCCTGCTGCGCAAGATAAATTGCATTTCTCCCTTTGCCACTACCGATGTCTACAGCATGCCCAGGCTTTGCGGCATACTCCTTCAGCCACTGCACAAAAGCCACGACGCCACTCGCGGGCTCTTCGCCAGCCATTTTCGTCAACGAGGCCGAAGTTGCATGCTCTGCTGCCCAGATTTGCTGCTGTTTACGCATACGAAAAGTATAGCACTAGGATGCTCTCGATGCGGTAATGCCTTCTAGGACTTCTGTTACGTGACCTAACGGATCATCCGGAACACAGATTCCGGCAGTTGCAACGTACTGGTTGCGTGGAATGACTGTTACGGTTGAAATAGGCGATGAGTTCTGTTGATCAAATCCTTGTACCCGAATAAGTGTTCCGACAAAACTAGAAACATCTGTTGAGCCAATCTTGCCGCGAGCATGATAGTCTACAGCCAAAACTCGAGTGTTTTCTATGCCTTCAGCAAGTGCGCCTGGAACGTCTGAAGTAAACAGTCGTCTTGGTACTTCAAAGTCATGGAGAGACAGCAGCCCTCCTACAGAACGACCGAATAGGCCAAAGACAGGCATATTGTTTATTTTTCGAAGGCCTTCAAGCGCAACGTGCCCAGCCCCTACTCGACCAATACCAACCATCTCGCATTCTGCCAGAACTGCAGTAATAAGTTCTTGTAGATTAATCTGCCCCTGAGGAATACCCACGAAGCCTAGGCGCGCTTCACCACTTGCTAATAGCTTGTTCGTAAGCCCAATAACATGCTCGTATCTGTTCCAATCGGCTTCAGGATGTTGTTTCGCCATAACCTTCATTTATAGACAAAAGACCCCTCTCGGGGTCTTTGAGTGGTCTTCGTATACCTAGCGCTTGGTGAACTGGCGCTGTTTGCGGGCGCCTTTGAGGCCAAACTTCTTGCGTTCGCGTTCACGGCTGTCGCGACCGAGCAGTTCTGCGCGGCGCAAAGTCGCTTTGTACTCTTCGTTCTTCTCAACGAGAGCTTTTGCAATCCCAAGGCGGATTGCATCGGCCTGACCAGCATGTCCGCCACCACTCACAACAACGCTAACGTCGTAATCTTTAAGTGGCAGTTCAAGAGCCGTAAATGGCTTTTGGATTTCGCCGAGCAGTAATTTGCTTTCAGCAAAGTACTCAGCCACTGGCTTGTCGTTAATAACCACATTTCCCTTGCCATTCATGAGGCGCACGCGCGCCGTGGCGCTTTTGCGGCGACCAAGAGCATAGTAATAGTGACCCTTAGTAGCTTTGGTAGTAGCTTTAGCTTCAGCCATTATTTTGCTCCTTTCAGGCTAAGTACTTCTGGTTTTTGTGCGGCGTGGTTGTGTTCGGCACCGCCGTAGATTTTCAGGCGTGCGAGACGTCCATCGCGCAATTTGTTGCCGGGAAGCATCCCGCGCACAGCTTGTAATATGACTTCGGTGCTGTCTTTTTCAACAACGTCCTTGAGCTGTCGCTCACGAAGACCACCAGGGTAGCCACTGTGGTTGTAGTACATTTTGTCGGTCATTTTTGCACCGGTAACCTGAAGTTTATCGGCATTAATCACCACCACAAAGTCACCGCAGTCAATGTGACTGGTGAACATTGGCTTACCCTTGCCGGTGAGCAGCGTTGCAACCTGCGTCGCAACACGACCGAGCGTAGTTTCAGATGCGTCCACGACATACCACTTGCGGGTAACATCGCTTGGTTTTGCAGAATATGTATTCATACTATCTTTCCCCGCTCTTTCTCACCTGGACGGCTGGTTTGTGACTCAGGTGCTTGTCGGCTGCCTTGGCAACGCGAGTTCCACTTGGGACTGCCTTTTTGACAGGGGTGGACTTCACTTCATCTTGTTCGTGACGCTGTTTCACTGGGGCTTTAGTAGCAGCCTTTGCCACTGGTGCCGACTTGAGGTCGTCAACAAAGCTCACGCGTGCCATTTCAGCATTGTCACCGCGCCGACTATCGGTGCGTTCGACCCGCAAGTGCCCACTGTTGCGGCTGGTGAGTTTTGGTGCGATTTCGTCAACCAAGCGGTGCGCTGTCGAGACAGTCTGCAATGCGGCTAATACCTGACGGCGGTTGTGCAAATCACCCTTCTTTGCTTTAGTTATGAGTCGTTCGACGTAGGGCACAACTGTTTTCGCCTTTGGCAGCGTGGTAACAATTGAGCCGTTTATGATGAGCGCTTCTGCAAGGCTCTTTACCAGAGCCTCTCGCTGGTCACGCTCACGACCAAATTTGGTTCCTTTATATCCGTGACGGTGCATACTACAACTCCAATTCCGCCAGTTTATCTTTTACTTCGTCAAGAGCTTTGCTGCCAAAGCCTTTCAGGTCACGAAGCTCCGCGTCACTCAAGGCAAACAAGTCCTGAATGGTGTGGATGTCGTTGTTCACCAGTGCGTTCGTGGTGCGGGCGGTTAGATTAAGGTCTTCGATGCTTGTGTTCAGCATGGAGCCGTCTTCTACGCTTGTCTCACCGGCCTCGTGTACTGCAGCGCTGGTCTCTTGCGCAGGAAGACGAGTCTTTCCAGCAAGTGCAGCGTACTGATTTACCAATATAGCTGCCGCCTCTTCAAAGGCATCGCGAGGGCTAATAGTGCCATCGGTATCGACGGTAAGGCTAAGTTTGTCTAGGTCAATCATTTGGCCAACGCGGGTTTTGTCAACCTTGTAACGGCAACGAACTACGGGGCTAAAGATGGTGTCGAGCGCTACGAAATCGCTTTGTTTCTTGACGGTGCTTTCTTCTATAGTACGGTAGCCGCGGCCCGTTTCTACCACTAGGTCGATAACGAGGCTCGCCTTGTCATCGTCTATGGTAGCAATCACTTGGTCTGTGTTTACAACCTCGATGTCTGCGTTTCCTTGGATATCTTTACCGGTAACAACACCTTTACCCTTTTTGGTAATACGCACTGTTTGTGCGTCTTCTCCGTAAACACGGAAGCGGAGTTGTTTGAGGTTGAGCATAATAGCAACAACATCTTCTTTTACGCCCTTAATGGTTGTAAATTCGTGCGTCGCGCCATCTATTTTAAAGCTGGTAACACCAGCACCGCTGATGCTAGAAAGCAATACACGGCGGAGGCTGTTGCCAAGCGTCATGCCATAGCCAGTTTGCAGTGGTTCTATAACAAATGTACTGCTCGTGGCGCTGTGGTCATCGACGGCGACAAGTCCTGGGGTATGAATCATTTTTGACATATCTTTGAAATGTCCTTTCCTTAGCGTGAGTAGTACTCAACGATTAGTTGTTCGTTAATATCCTGTTCAGCATCTTCACGCAGCGGCATGCCGGTAATTTTGAGCTGGACTTTCTTTCGGTCAACGCTTTCCCAGTTTGGTGTTGCGCTTGGGGCTGGGCTCGTTTCATCGAGTTTCTTAAAATATTCGCTCGACTTGCTATGTTCACGAAGTTCGATTTCGTCACCAACGCGCAGTCGAATCGATGGAATATCAACACGGCGGCCGTTCAACATGAAATGCCCGTGGGTTACGAGCTGACGAGCTGCGCGGCGTGATGGCGCAAACCCAGCGCGGTAAACGGCATTGTCAAGCCGTCGCTCGAGGTACTGAAGGAGTGTTGCACCAGACTGACCAGGAGTACGGGATGCTTCTGCCATAAGGTTTGAAAATTGCTTTTCGAGCAGGCCATACAGCCGCTTAACCTTCTGCTTTTCGCGCAGCTGCAAAGAATATTGGCTTGGCTTGTTGCGTACCCGTGCATTCGCTGCTTGACCCGGCATGTTTGTACGCTTTGCGAGCGCCTTGTGTGCTTTCGGGTGTAGTGCGTAGCCTTCGCGGCGCGACATTTTTACAATAGATTGAGTGTCACGTGCCATAGACTAGACCCTCCTTGCTTTCTTTGGGCGAACACCGCCGTGGGGAACACCGGTAACGTCAGTGATGCTTTCTATAGCAATTCCAACGGTTTGCATTGCACGGATTGCTGCGTCGCGCCCAAGGCCGACGCCTTTTACAAAAACGTTTACCTTGCTCAGGCCATAAGCCTGCTTTGCCAGATTGCCGGCTTTTTCAGCAGCAACTTGTGCGGCATAGGCCGTACCTTTTTTAGAGCCACGAAAGCCACAAGCGCCAGCGCTTGAAGCGGCGAGTGCGCCACCGCTGGCGTCTGTCAGTGTCACGATAGTATTGTTAAACGTAGCCTGAATATGAAGCTGGCCAGCTGAAACGCTGCGCTTTGCTTTCTTCTTCTTGGCTACAGATGTAGTAGGTGTATCTGCCATATTAGTCCTTAGGTCTTGCTTGCTACTTTCTTAGCCGTACCGCCGACAGTTACTTTCTTGCCCCGTCGGGTGCGCGCATTTGTTTTGGTGCGCTGTCCGCGTGATGGAAGGTTGCTTTTGTGCCGTAGGCCGCGGTAGCTACCGATGTCCTTGAGCCGCTTAATGTTGCCACTCACAATTCGCTGCAACTCACCCTCTACAGTAAGGTGCTCGTTGATATAATCTTGGATTCGACCAATTTCAGCGTCGGTCAAATCTTTAACCCGAACAGTCGGCTCAATTTTCGCTGACAAAAGGATGCCTTCTGCAGTTTTTGGCCCAATGCCATAAACATAGGTTAGTGCAACCCAAATCTGCTTTTCAGCGGGTATGGTTACACCAGATATTCGTGCTGCCATATACTACCCCTGCCTCTGCTTATGCTTTGGCTTAAACTTGTTAATTACGTAAAGACGGCCCTTGCGACGAACAATCTTATCGTCGGGGCTAATCTTTTTTACACTTGCACGTACTTTCATGTACGGATCATCTCCTTTCAGGACGGTGACTCACTGCATTAATTGATATACTTGGCCGAACTTTCGAAGGATTGATCCGTACATCGACCAGTCGGCTGACTGGTCAGTCCGGATGAACCAATCCCTAGAAAGTTCAGCTAGCTGGCCTTTTACGTATTGTGCCATCGGTGATGCAGGATGAGCACCGAAGCGCAGTGTACGTAAGAGTACATGAGCATCGGAGCGCAATCATGCGCAGAGGGTACTGTATGTAAATGGTCAGCCCTTTCGGTAGGTTATTCTACCTTTGGTCAGATCGTAGGGCGTCAACTCTACGGTGACCGCGTCGCCAGGTACAATACGGATAAAATGCTTCCGCATCTTCCCGGCAACATGCGCAATAATCTGATGGCCGTTTTCAAGTTCGACACGAAACTGAGTACCCGGCAGGGTCTCGACAATTACGCCGTTCAGTTCGATGACTTCCTTATTACTCGCCATAGGTTTTTACGTCTAACTAGTATAGCATTTTTTACGACGAGCTGTAAAGTGTTTTACGAATTTTTTACTTCTTGTTTTTGCTCGAGATTTTCGCTGGGATTCGGCGCAGCGCATTTGGAACGTAGCGAAGTGCTTTTGCGCCCCGATTTGCAGCAACCGAACCATTTCCTCCCTGAGAGTCGTAGAAAAAGTCATCGCGACTATATTGGTCATAGGTAATCATGAGCGCACGCGACTCTACCGCGCGAAGCGTTTCGAGCGAAACGGCTACAAGTATCAAAACGCTTGTGCCACCCAGAGCAAGTGCAAGGTTTTCTGGAACAAACATTTGCGCCACTATGGGCATAATTGCCAAAATACCCAGGCATATCGCCCCAAACAGTGTAATTTTATTGACCGTTTTTGCTAGATACCGTTCAGTTTGCGTACCAGAACGAACGCCTTCAATAAAACCGCCCTGCTTCTGTAGGTTTTCGGCTATCTCCTTGCTGTTGAACGTAATGCTCGTATAAAAGAATGTGAAAAGGAAAACTAGCAAGAAATACGTTACCGGGTATATATAGGCTTGCAGCCCACCTGCAGCCAGTGTTTGCGCCGTAGGGTTTTGGAACCACGTGACAAGGTTTTGACCAAGCTCAGCCCATTTCGGGTTACTACTAGAGGTCATTAGCTGCCCAGCAAAGCTAGGGACGCTTAAGAAAGCAATAGCAAAGATTATTGGTACAACACCCGCGGTTATAAGCTTTACCGGAAGTGTCGTGGTGACGCCACCGTACGCCCGGTTTCCCTGCACTCGTTTCGCGTAGTTTATGGTTAGTCGTCTGGCTGCTTCGTTCAGCATAACTACAATCCATGTCACCAAAATTACGACCGCAAGAATTGCCAGTGCATACCAGAACGCCCGAGCGTTAATAGGCAGTTCACGTCCAAAAATCTCCCATTTGTTTGTTTTGTCGTATATAGATGAAGCAACCTGACTAATGGTTCCTGGCAAGGCGCTTACGATGCCCACGGTAATGAGCAGTGAAATACCATTACCAACTGACTTCTCGGTAACAAGCTCTCCCATCCACATCAAAAGCATTGACCCACCTGTGAGTGCCGCGACCATTAGAGCCCACTGCCATAAAGAAGTGTTTGCCGTAATATCACCTATGCCACCGACTTGCTGCGCATACTGACGAACAAGATAAATTGAACCTATAGCCTGGATAATTGCCAAGGGGAACGTCAGGAGTCGGGTGTACTGGTTTATGCGTTTCTGCCCCGATTCGCCGTCTTTACGCATATTCTCAAGCTTGGGGATTGCCTTCGTAAGCAGTTGCATAATAATGCTGGCATTAATGTATGGACCAAGCCCCGCAATCATAATAGAAAAGTTAGCCAGCGCACCACCACTTAAAACGTTTATAAAACTGAGTAGCTGCGGTGTATCTTGTGACGAAAATAGGTTTGTCAGTACTTGTTTAAGGGTTTGCGGGTCAGCCAGTGGCACCGGTATGTGCGCCAAAATGCGAAAAATCAATAATATACCAAGTACCCCAAAAATGCGCTTTCGCATATCGCCTTGTTTAAATGATGCGCCAATAATCTTCCAGTTCACGAAAACCCCTCTTATACACTATATTTCTTCAGTCCCAGTATAACAGCCTCTTTGCTGTAATAAAACAAAAAAGCGCTTTCGAAAGCGCCTTTTTGCTGCTTAAGACAGTTTGCTCTATTTCTCTGCTTCTTTTTTAGCAGGACGCATGCGTCTTGGAACGGGTGTAAAGCTACCCCCCGCTTTTTGTAACGCTTCCATAGCATTGAGGCTAGCTGCTTGAAGCTGTACATCAACTTTCTTGCTGACTTCACCTCGGAAAAGTAGCTTGACGCGAACATATTCGCTGCTGACAAGCCCAGAAGCAGCGAGAACTTTGTTGTCTACCTTAGAGCCGAGCGTATCGAGCTGTTCAGTATATACGTTTTCTGCCTTTACTCGAAAGCTACGGAAGCCCCGTAGTTTTGGCAAACGCTGCATAAGTGGGTTTTGGCCACCTTCGAAGCCCGGCTTCTTGCTGGAACCGGTACGTGCACCTTGTCCTTTGGTACCACGACCAGCCGTTTTACCCTGGCCAGCTGCAATACCGCGACCAACACGCTTGCCTGATTTTTTCGGCGTCGAAGTAAGTTCATGATATTTCATTATAGGGCTCCTTTTAGTCGCTGAGTCATGAAGTATGAGTCATGAGTCATGACAGTCGCTTTGCGACTGATAACTAATTCTTGTCTCTTGTCTCTTGTCTCTTGTCTCATTTTGATTCCTTTTTCGCAGCAGGCTTTTTAGCCGACACTGCCTTTTTTACCTCGGATGTCTTTTTAACAGGGGCAGTTTTCACCTGGGAATCTTTTTGCGGGGATTCCTCGGCTTTGCTCGGAATGACAGCTGTAATCTGAGTTTTTTTGTCTTGACTCTTGACTCTTGACTCTTGACTCTTGTGTTTTGTAGTTACCCAGTTCTTGCTTGGCTCAAGGCTTTCAAGAGCGGCAATGGTAGCGTAGGCAATGTTCGTTTTGTTACTACTGCCAAGTGATTTACTAAGCGCATTGCTCACACCGGCAACTTCAAGAACGGTGCGAACAACACCACCGGCAATAAGCCCGGTACCCGGTGCAGCTGGCATAATTAAAATACGCGCGCCGGCAACCTTACCATTGACTTCATGTGGAATGGTTCCCTTATATAGCACAACTGGCGTAAAGTGCTTTTTAGCAACTTCAGTCGCCTTACTCACGGCAGCTGTTACATCTGCGCCCTTCGCGCTTCCAATACCTACCTTGCCTTTGCGGTCACCCACAACGACGAGGGCTCGGAAACGAAAGCGACGTCCACCCTTCACAACGCGGGCAACACGGTCAATGTGCACAACGCGTTCATCGAATTGTTTTTCTTCGGGTGCTTCGCTGCGGCTACGTGCCGGTCGGCCACCATCACGACGGCCGCCGCGGTTCCCTTGGCCTCCACGGTGTGGAGCAGATTGTGGACCTGCCTGCGCGGCTTGTTCGACTGCGGCTTGTTGTATTGCTTCTTCGGCCATTATGCGTTCCTCCCTTCGGTCAGAACAGGGCTGAGGGCTGAGGGCTGAGGGCTGAGTTCATTAGAGCTAACTTTGCCCTTTGCCCTTTGCCCTTTGCCCTCAGAAAATACGAAGTATTTCATTTAGAACTCCAATCCTTTCTCCCGTGCCGCATCGGCGAGGGCTTTTACGCGGCCATGGTACTGCTTGCCGCTCCTGTCAAATACTACTTGGGATATATTTGCCTTTTTAGCCGCAAGAGCAATTTCATTGCCAACCCATACAGCTTTTTCGGTCAGGGTGCCTTTGGCGGCCTTGTTGTTTGCGGTAGTCACTGAAGCAAGCGTGTGGTGTTTGCTGTCATCAATAACTTGTGCGCTTACATTTGCATTGCTAATGTGGATGCTCAGTCGAGGCCGTTCGGTGGTGCCAATCACTGTCGCACGTATGCGATTTTTGCGCTGGGCACGCTGGACAAGTTTGGTAGATAGGCTCATAGGGAGCTCCTTTCGTCGCAGATTAGCGTGTCACGTGTGACATGTAACATTGATGTACCGTGTGACATGTAACCATTGTGACAGGTGACAGGGTAATGCAAGGTGACAGGTGACAGGGTAATGGATAATTTTTTCATTACTTGTCCTTTCCTGACTTACCCGACTTGCGCAAAATACGTTCGCCTTCGTACTTTATACCTTTGCCCTTGTACGGCTCTGGCTTCTTAAGAGCGCGGATTTCAGCGGCTACCTGGCCAACTTGCTGTTTGTTTATGCCGCTCACCGTCATGGTGTTTTGTTCGACGGCTACTTGCACGCCGCTCGGCACTTTGTATATAACATCGTGGCTAAAACCAATATTGAGTTTGAGGTCGGTGCCTTGCATGGCAACACGGTAGCCAACACCGTTTAACTCTAACTTTTTGCTAAAGCCCTGGCTAACACCTTGCACCATATTGTTTATGAGTGCGCGCATAAGGCCATGAGCAGCGCGAATCTTCGGCATATCATTTGCACGGGATACAGTGAGGACGCCGTCCTCAACACTAACAGTAATTCCCTCTAACTGAGGTGTTTCAAGATTCCCTTTGGCCCCAGACACCTTCACAGCGTCTGAGTCGACAGTGATTGTCACACCGCTTGGAACTTGGATGGGTAGTTTTCCTACTCGACTCATTTCTTTCCTTTCTTAGACTAATAAACCTGGCAGATTAGTTCTCCGCCAACTCCTTGTTGCTTGGCCTCTTCGCCGGTCATAAGACCTTTTGAAGTCGAAATGATGAGCACGCCGCGACCGCGTTTTACCTGAGGCACTTCGCGGGCGTTCGTGTAAGAACGACGACCCGGCTTGCTAAGACGCTTAATCTCAGTAATTTTAGCGTTTTCACCTTCTAGGTTGATGGTAATGTGCAAACGCTTACCAACGGTGAGGTCCTCGGTGCTAACATCATGTAAGAAGCCGTTATTGCGCAGGCTAATGGCGACATTTTCTTTGATTTTGCTATGTGGCAAGCTAACTTCGGTCTTTCCAACTGCAATCGCGTTGCGAATTCGAGTTAGCATGTCGGAGATAGGATCAGTAGTAGTTGTACTCATGCGTTGCCTCCTTTCGAAAAAATTAGCGATTGGCTATGGGCAATTCGCGATGAATTGGCGATTGGCAATGTGCGATTTGTAGTTACATTGTTAATGGCCAATCGATAATTCTTTGTTAATTGAAAATTGCTAAATGAAAATTGAAGCGAAGCGTCCATTACCAGCTCGCTTTCGTTACACCAGGTATTTCACCCTTGCTTGCATGCTCGCGAAAAGACAGACGACTCAAGCCAAATTGTCTCATGTAGGCATGTGGCCGCCCTGTTTCGACACAGCGATTTTTACGGCGAGTCGGAGAGCTGTTGCGAGGTAGTTTTGCGAGACCGTCAAAATCACCAAGCTCTTTTAGCTCTTTGCGCTTTGCAGCGTATTTGTCTATCATCTTGATGCGCTTTTTATCACGCGCGAGGTTCGATTTTCTGGCCATTACAGGGCTCCTTCCAGTCGCAGAGTCAAGAGACGTGAGTCATGAGACAAGACTCCATCGTCTCGGCTCCGCCGAGTTATTATTGACAGCAACTCCGTTGCTGGTATTTTCCACTCATGACTCATGATTCTTGACTCATGACTCATTTTGAATTCTCCTTTTCAAACGGCATACCAAATTTGCTCAGCAGTGCTTTAGCGTGTGCTTTTTCCTCGGCGCGTATAACAAAAACTGCTTGTAACCCGTGAGGAGTGGTAGTTTCTTCAAACGAAAGCTCCGGGAACACACTCTGGTCGGTTAGCCCGAGACTAAAGTTGCCCTGTTTATCAAATGCCTTGTTGCTGACACCATGGAAGTCACGCAAACGCGGCAGCACAATATTAATGAGTCTATCCATAAACTCATACATGCGTTCACCACGAAGCGTCAGTTTTAAGCCTATCATGTTGCCTTCACGGAGTTTGAAGCCTGCAATTGAGTTCTTCGCAACAGTCTCGACTGGTTCTTGGCCAGTGACTTTGCGAAGCGTATTTTTAGCCGCTTCAATCGTCTTTTTGTCTTCCTTGGCCTTGCCAAGTCCGACGTTGACAACGATTTTCTCAAGCCGTGGTACCTGATGTGCATTGGTAAGCCCAAGTTCCTTCATGAGCTCTGTAGCATACTGGTTATTGTACTCGGTCTTTAGACGAGCTACGTATGGCGCAGCTGTCTTTGGAGCTTTCTTAGTTGTAGTCGCTTCTGCCATTAGAAGCTCCTTTCGTCGCTGATTAGCGTGTGACGTGTGACGTGTGACATTGGTGTAGCATGTGACGTGTCGCAATTGTTACAGGTAACAGGGTAATCCATGGTGACAGGTGACAGGTTCATTGGTAATCTTGTCTTCATAGTACCTTCGCTTCTTTCTTGGTCTCAGCCTTCTTGGGGGCTGTTTCTATCTTCACTTCTTTGCCGCTCGACTTATATATACGAGTCTTGCTACCATCTTTGTTCATCTTGTACCCAATACGAGTCGGTTTCTTTGTGGTCGGGTCAACTATGCCAACCTTACCGACGGCAATTGGTTTGGTTATTTCAAGAATGCCTCCTTGCGGGTGCGCCTGGTTTGGCTTCTGGTGCTTCTTGACAATATTCACGCCTTCTACGGTAACTTTGTTTTCTGTAGCGTGCGTGCGAACAACTTTGCCCTGCTTGCCTTTGTACTTTCCGCTTAGCACCTGCACAAGGTCACCTTTTTTCAATCTAATCTTAAACACCTTACTACTTACTACTTTCTGCTTACTACTCATTTATAGTACCTCCGGCGCCAAGCTGATAATTTTGGCGTAGCCCATATCACGAAGTTCTCGTGGCACAGGGCCAAATATGCGTGTGCCTTTCGGGTTTTTGTCGTCGCCGATAATCACCGCCGCATTGTCATCAAACTTAATCGTGCTGCCGTCTTTGCGCTTCAGCTCTTTCTGTGTACGGACAACAACCGCCCGTACCACCGATTTCTTCTTTACGTTCCCGGTTGGGCTTGCTTGCTTTACCGTGGCGGTAATAATATCACCTACCTTGGCATAGCGGCGCCGAGTACCACCGAGCACTCGGATGCAGAGAATTTCCTTTGCACCGCTGTTATCGCAGACGACGAGACGAGTTTCTTGCTGTACCATCAGAGTGCTCCTTTCAGTCGCAGAAGTATGGAGTATGAAGAATGAAGAATGTCAGCCGAGCTGTGACTGATAGCTCCAGATTTCTTCATGATTCTTGATTCATACTTCATGATTCATGTTCCTTATCGGTTACACCCGGAACTTCAACGGCTGCTTCAACATGCTTTACTTCGGCTTTCTCGATAATACTACCGAGGGTAAAACTCTTTCGTCTGCTAATTGGTCGGGTCTCGACAATAACGACTTTGTCACCCACATTTGCTTCGTTCTTTTCGTCGTGCGCCATAAACTTGGTCGTTGTGGTGTACTGCTTCCGGTACAACGGGTGCGTTTTTCGTTCTCGCACAGTGACGACAATGGTCTTGTCGGCCTTATTGCTCGTGACGACACCAGTAATAGTTTTGGCCATAACTACAGACTCCTTTCAGGAGCTGTAAGCTCCAAGTTCCAAGTTCCAAGTTCCAAATGAGCTTCGTTGGAATTTGAGTGCTGGAATTTGTTTGGAGTTTGGAATTTGGAATTTGGATTTTCCATTATTTCGTCTCCTTAACTAAATTTTCGCTTAAAACGGTGAGCATACGAGCAAGGTCTTTGCGCTTGTTACGTACATCTCGTACGTTTTGGTTATCACCCATGTATATATGACGACGCAGTTCGGCAATTTCATCTTTTAGCTTTACTGTTTCTTTGGTCAATTCTGCCGTAGTAAGCTTACGAATATCGGCTATTTTCATACGTTCCTCCCTTCGGGCATCACTTCAGAAGTAGTAAGTAGTAAGTAGTAAGTAGTAAGGGTTCTAGACGAAAACCCCTTACCCCTTTCCGCTGAATGCTTATACCTCATTACACGCCCTCCTTCACGACAAATTTTGTCTTGACTGGCAGCTTGTGACCAGCGAGGCGCATAGCTTCTCTTGCAGTTTCCTCACTGACACCCTGCATTTCAAACATAATGGTGCCCGGGCGAACTTTGGCAACAAAAAACTCAGGCGAACCCTTGCCACTACCCATTTTGACGTCCAGTGGCTTGCGGGTAACGGGCGTATGCGGGAAAATGCGAATCCAGATTTTTCCACCGCGCTTAATGTACCTTGTCATCGCCTGACGGCTGGCCTCAATTTGTCGGCTCGTTATACGTTCGTGACCTTGTGCTTGCAAAGCGTATTCGCCGTAGGCAATGTAATTGCCAGCTGTGGCAACACCGCGAATCTTGCCCTTGCGGACTTTGCGGAATTTAGTTCTTTTTGGGAGCAACATTAAAAGCTCCTTTCAGTCGCGATTAACATGTCACCTGTAACCTGTGACATTGGCGTGACATGTGACATGTAACAATTGGTAATTGCGACAGGATAATCCAATGTGACAGGTGACAGGCCAAAGGATAATTGAAATGATGAAATCATTTTATTTGTCCCCCTTGTATATCCAAACTTTGATACCAATAATGCCTGCGCCGGGCCAGTTTGCTCGGGCAGAGGCAAAGTCAATATCTGCACGGATGGTATGTAGTGGCACTGAACCAACAGCTTCTTTTTCGCGGCGGCTCATTTCAGCACCGTTCAGGCGGCCGGCAACTTCTATTCGGACACCTTTTGCTCCGGCACGCATACTGGCGGCACTCGCGCTTTTAATAGCGCGGCGGAAGCTCATACGTCGCTCTAGCTGATGTGCAATGTTCTCGGCAACTAGCTTCGCGTACAGGTCAGGTTTTTTTACTTCCTCAATATTTACACGTGCCGGTACGCCATATACCTTTTCTATGGCGGCCTTCAGTTCTTGGGCGCCTTGACCACCACGACCAATGACCACGCCAGCTTTTGCTGTGGCGATTGTAACGGTAACGAGGTTAGGCGAACGCTCTATGTCGACTTTATTAATAGCACCGCGTGAGCCAAACTTATCCTGAATGAGCTTGCGGACCTGCAGATCCTGGGCAAGATAATCGGCGTATTGTCGTTTGCCGACAAACCATTTGCTCCGCCAATCTTTATTGGCTTGCAGGCGCATGCTAATGGGGTTAACTTTCTGACCCATCATGCACTCCTTTCTGGAGTAAATCCAAAATTCGAATTTCTAAATGCTAAACAATGAACAAGTTCCAAAATTTGAAAATTTGAAACATTAGAATATTTGAATTTGTTTAGAATTTCGTGCTTAGTGCTTAGGATTTTCATGACTTAGTCTCCTTCGCTACAGGTTTAACAGCTTTGGTTGGACGTTGTTCACCATCGACGAGAACTCGTATGTGGCTGCTCCGCTTCATGTATGGCAGCGCGCGCCCCATGGCAGCAGGTCGAAATCGTTTCATACGTGGGCCATGATTGACCGTAATTTCAGTAATGACTAGGGTATCGGCTTTGTAGTTGTGGTTGTGGGCGGCATTTGCTTGAGCACTCTTGATTGTCTTAAGCACAGAAAGAGCTGCCCGGCGGGGTGTATGTTCAAGAATGACAATAGCATCGGCTACAGTGCGACCTCGTACAAGCGTCGCAACAGCGGCAACCTTACGAGGGCTCAAGCGTACGCCTTTAGATTCTGCTTTTACAGACATATATCCTCCGGCTTCTGAATCATGAAGTATGAAGTATGAATCATGCCAGCAGCTTCGCTGCTGATAATTTCCTTAACATGATTCATGATTCTTGATTCTTTATTCATCCTATTTACCTTTGGCTAGCTTTCCGCCATGAGACCTAAACTTTCTCGTTGGGCTAAATTCACCGAGCTTGTGGCCAACCATATTTTCGGTAACAAAAACCGGTACGTGGACTTTGCCATTGTGTACGGCAAATGTTTTACCAACAAACTCTGGGGCAATTGTGCTAGCACGGGCCCATGTTTTGATAATGGTGCGATCCTCTGGGCCAAGCGCCACGACTTTTTTCGCGAGCTTCGGATCGATAAACGGCCCCTTCTTTAATGAACGACTCATTTAAAAACTCCCTTCTGGCTGCCATTGACCGCACCAGTCACTGTTCTCTTTCCGAAGAGCAATGTTTGTTAAGTGACATACAACCTGAGAGCGCGTCGCGGCTAGTAGACCAGCGCATGGTCCGCAGCTAGCGTTCTTTGGGTATCTATCTAGCCATACCCCTTCTAGACCAGGGACACTCCATCCCAAACTAATGATGTTTGTGTTGTCAACGTTACAATTTATAGCGTCCGTTGAATCAAATTGTGGAACACGTTTGTAATTGCCGCATGTGAAAAAAGTATCGATTTGTGGTTCGCCGAGAGCACAGGTTCCACATGTTTTATTGGGGTTAGGACTTGCCATCGCTTATTTCCTCTTGGCCGCGTGGCGGCTTCTTACGATCATATTGCTAGTATCTTTACGGCGGCGAGTTTTGTAGCCAAGTGTCTTTTGACCCCATGGCGTACGAGGCGCCTTCGCCATACGGTGACGACCACCGTCACCACCACCGTGCGGGTGGTCAACAGCGTTCATCACAACGCCACGGACACTTGGGCGCTTGCCAAGGTGACGACTACGGCCAGCTTTGCCGATTTTTACATTCTGGTGTTGTTCGTTACCGACCACACCAATGCTGGCAGTACATACGAGGAGGAACTTGCGAACCTCACCACTTGGCATACGAACCTGTGCATAATCGCCTTCTTTGGCCATGAGCATAGCGCTGTTGCCAGCACTGCGAACTGCTTGTGCGCCGCGCCCTGGCTTCATTTCTAAAGCATGAATTGTGGTACCAACCGGAATGTTTGCTAGCGGCAACCGATTGCCCATTTCTATAGCTGCTTCGGCATCGGCGCTCAGTTTCTGGCCTTGCTTCATACCGCTCGCAGCGAGTACATAGTGGTATGCACCTTTGGCGTCTTTAATACGTGCAATTCGTGCGCTCCGGTTTGGGTCGTACTCTATGTGCTCAACAACACCTTCACCCTTGAAGTCAAAGTTTACCAAGCGATAGTGCTTGCGTGCGCCGCCGCCCTGATGACGAGTCGTTATGCGACCTTGGTTATTGCGGCCATTGCCTCGGCGCTTGGTAACAACCAGTGAGCGAAGTGGCTTACGTGTAGTCACCGCGTCAAAGTCTTGGCTAGACATACCGCGACGACCAGGCGTCGTCGGATTGTATTGTTTAATTGCCATTATGCAGCTCCTTTCAGTCGCGGAAGCATGAAGTATGTAGTATGAATCATGCCTGCCGCCTTGCGGCCGATAACTTCCCATGCTAGATTCATGATTCGTGATTCATGATTCATATTACTTTGCCTCCTTCTTGCCGACAAGCTTCTTAAGGCCGCCGGCTTTCTTAGCAGGAGCAGCGTCTTTTTTAGCGGCTTTGGCTTTATCGGCTGCAGCCTTCGCAATTTCTTCTTCGGCAGCGGCAAAGAATGGCAGGTGACTGCCCGCTTTGAGCGTGACATACGCCTTCTTTACATCGCCCTGAACACCCTTTCGGTTACTACTACGCTTGCCAGTCGTGTTCATAACACGCTTGACTTTACCCTTGCGGTTCACCAGTCGAACAGACTTAATCTCTACATCAAATTGCTTCTTAACAACAGCGGCAACTTCGTACTTGTTGAGCTCGCTTGGAACATCAATAGCAAACGTGTTCGTTGTCTGGCTAAGACCAAATGCCTTTTCACTCAAACGTGGTTTTAAAACGTGCATTATTTGGCCTCCTTCGCGGTCTTAGCAACTGGCTTCAGCCATTCTTCGACGACCTTGAGGGCGTCGCTCGTCATAACGATATGGTCGGCATTCATAATGTCGAACACATTGAGGTACTTTGCGCTTACCAGCATGACATTCTGTAAGTTCGCGGTAGCGTTCACGAGCTCGGCATTCTTACTAGCAACAACAACGAGTGCGCTTCTAGTAACACCGACTTTTGTGAGTAATTTCGCCATTTCGGCTGTTTTGCCTTCACGGCTGGCAAGCTTTTCAAGAACAATGAGCTTCCCGCCAGCATTTGCAAGGCTTAAGGCCTGCCGCAGTGCAACGCGCTTGCTGGTCGTAGAAATTTTCTTGGTATAGTTTTCTTCGCCAGTAGGGCCAAAGACAATGCCACCGCCGCGCCAAATTGGGTTGCGAGAGCTACCAAAACGAGCTCGGCCGGTACCCTTCTGTTTCCATGGCTTGCGACCACCACCACTCACGAGTCCCCGAGTTTTCGTGACGGCTAGGTTGTCTCGGCCATTTGCGAGATATGCCTCATACGCTTGCTTCAGTAATTGGTGGTTTTTTACTTCCACTGCAAAGATTTCTTTACTGAGTTTTGCGGGAGTTGTGGCTTTTACGCCAGCACCAGTATAGGTTGGTACGGCCATTAGAAGCTCCTTTCATCGCTGATTAGCGTGTCACGTGTGACGTGTGACGTAGGTGTAACCTGTGACGTATAACCATGGTGACAGGCTACAGGATAATCCAAGGTGACAGGTGACAGGGTAATGGGTAATCTATTCATTTTCATAATTCGTCTCCGCGAATTATAACAATACCTTTGCGCGGACCAGGTACAGCTCCCACAACACCGATATACCCCTTTTCAGCGTCGACAAGTGCAATTTTGAGATTGCGTACAGTGACTTGGTCGTGACCGAGGTGTCCGGCCATCTTTTTGCCGGGCAAAATGTGTTGAGGGTACATAGAACCTATAGAACCAACGCGGCGGTAGCTACGGCCACCATGCGTCTTGCGGCCGCGGTGGAAGTTGTGGCGGCGAATAGTACCAGCCCAACCCTTACCCTTGCTCGTGCCAGTTACATGCACCGTGTCACCAACTGAAAAGACCTCGGCGTTGAGTGTTTCTCCAACTTTGAGGTCTTCGGTGACTTCCGCTACACGGAACTCGCGCATAATACGCACAATTTGTTTGGCTGGCTTGAGATGACCGGCCTGTGGTTTTGCTACTTTGTGTTCTTTGACTTCCTCGCAGCCGATTTGTACAGCGGTATACCCGTCTGTTTCATCGGTTTTCACCTGTGTAATCACACAGGGACTAGCGGAAAGCAGGGTTACAGCCTGAGTCGTACCATCTTCAGCGATGGTACTGGTCATGCCAACCTTTCTCGTTATGAGTGCCTTCATAGTTATGTTGCGTAGGTTCACATGAACCCACACGCTCCTTTTTTATAAGAGTTATTGATATTGATACTCACCCATCCGCGGTTAATGTCTTGTACAGTGACATTAAGAAAATGGCGGTCGGGGGTTCCTCGCCTCTGGCGGGGCCTACCTCACATCACCATGCGGAAATGTTTGTATGTACCCAACAGGGTATCACAAAACCCAAACCCCTGTCAACCCGTTGCACATAATACTACGAGTGATTTTTGGTAAACCTTTAAACAATGCCGTAGTTTACCGGTGGTATGCCTCTCTGAGCGGCGCTTGACATAAATCTTCTGGTACTATCGGCACTTGCCTTCGTGAGCTCCATGGTGCCTAATTCAGCCCTTCTACTATGGAGTTGTGTTATAAAATGCTGGTTTAACTCTCTGACGCCGCTTTTATGAAAACCATGTGCGCCCGCTCCAATACGAGAACGCTCACGTGCCCATTCTGTCTGGCACTGCACTTCAAGCGGCAAAGCATGAAACGTAAATGTCGCTTTTGCGGTTTGATGAAGGTTATTTTCGTCGTTCTTGGTATCTATTTCTACCGGGCTGAGACTAAGCAATGTACAGGCATCCTCAGTGAATTGCTCGCTTACCACTTTAGAAATCAATTCCACATACAACTCGTCACCCCGAACATGATAGGCGCTCTTCTTGCTTGGGGCGACAGTCGTCTTAATGGCTTGTGATGATTCTACGCTCAAAACTAGCATGGGATAAAGGCTATTCAGCTGTTCAGGGTCGTCAGTGATGAGCGTTACACCGATAACATCTTGCGGCGTCGCAGTTGATTTCCCTTCTTTACTGTACCGATACAATTTCATTGCAAGCGAGCCAACTGATTTTACGCGCCACACCGCACGAGCATTCGCATAACATTCACTCCAGCGAAATGCAGATTCACCTACGGCTATACCGTGTTGGGTTTTGTTGCTAATAACATGCTCTACAACGCTGTCGCCTCCAAAAAGCTCCCCGTAAAGTTTTTCGATTTGGCCGGCAATATATTCTCTATCGGTATATTGCTCGAGCATGTTCTTTGCCCTGTCGACAAAGGCTACGTTCCCGGTTTTTTGTAGACGAACTATATTCGCATGGCTTCTGAGCGCCATTGCCATGCCATCATGCCCAATAATCTCCAGGAACGGCCCCAAAATGACATCTACATCTCTGATTCTGCGCATGAGAACTTCGTCATCGGGCATCCTTACGCCGTCTACCGCTCCGGTAGCGACCATGAGATCATCCAGCACCTCGGCGCTGTAGTGTACCATTGCTTCAAGGTTTATGGCCCGTTTATTGGTATCGAGAAGCTCTTGGAGCTCGCCAGCATTTGCGTTAGAATCGCGCAACCACCGTTGGTCTTGGTGCGCCCGGCGCTCTTTTTTGCTCAGTACTCGTGTAATACCGCTAAAGACCATACCAGCAACAGAACAGGTCCGTGCCTCCTGTTCGAACATCTCGCGACTAAAATCGTCAATTCGCTTAACGTCTCGAGCAATCGCCAGCTTATACGTTTGGGTTTCTTCAGTATCAAAGGTATTAGTGCGGTACGTATTCAGCGCCCAGGTGGCATTACGTGCCAGCAAGGAATCTTCGACGCCGGAGCAAATATCCCTTAAGAAAACTGCGCTTTTTGCTGCCGAATTCATTCTGGGACCAGAAAAATCTTCTAATAAGGTAACTACTCGCTCCACGCGCTGCGGGTCTATAGCGTGCGTGTGCTTAAAGTAAAAGTTAGCTGCATCTAGTTCAGCACCAAAGCCCTCAAAGGGTTTTTCAGCACCCTCCATCATTGCAGCTGTCTCGACCTTAGGAGCAACCGTCATGCTTCCTATTATAGCACATATTATTTACTTTGTCTATATTTTATGATATACTATATACTATGCAGAGACATACTGGGACGGCTCAAGATGTATTTAGATACCGTGTAGACACAGAACCGTCCAGCATTTACTTACAGAATCTGCGTACGGTTATAGATGGACATTCGGCAATACCCCTTGCCGTCAATGCATGTACCGCACGGCTCACTACATACCGTAAGAACTCAGGTATAGCGAGTGATCGAGTACGTACCGACCGAACCGGCTCGCAATTAGCTCGTGCTCACGGAATTTCCCTAGCAGCACTAACAAACTTCGCCGAAGGCAAAACAGTTATCGACATTGGCGCAGGAAGATCCGATTTTTTATCTTGGTTCAGAAATAGCCGTAGAATAGCCCTTGAACAAGATGACTTAAACGCACAGTATCAAGCTAGCGCAGGAAACGACGTTATAGCTGGACTGGCCTTAGATGGTCTTCGAACACTTAAAGACGCAACTGCTCATGTCATACACGATTCATACGCATCTTACTGGACACCTTCGCAGGATGAGGCTCTGGCTTTAGCAGATGAAATGAAGCGTGTCCTTGCGGTTGGCGGGGTGATACTGTCAGGCTCTGTGTTTGATGAAGAGTATCATGGCTTTTGTGAGAGCGCACTTCGTTTATCTTCTAAACTTGGCGGCTCTTTTATGCCACCCTATCGGGTCGGCAACAGAACATTGGACGAAGACACCTTATCTTCCATACGAATGGATTTTTATAACCGCTTGGTGAGCGACCCTAATTATTCTACAGTATGTACGCGGGCAGTTAATGGCGCATCGCCAGACTCTCCTCGTCAAATAGAGCTTACTTTTCAGCTTCCAAATTACATTGCAGCAATTAAACAGGCTGGCTAGACCAATAAGTTACATCTTGATTTCGACGTCGCAGCCAGCGGGGAGAGAGAGGTTCATGAGGCTATCGATAGTCTTTGGGGTCGGTTCGAAGACGTCTATCAGGCGCTTATGTACACGCATTTCAAACTGTTCGCGTCCTTTTTTGTACACGTGAGGGCTCTTTACCACTGTAAACGTGCTCTTGCGCGTTGGCAGTGGGATTGGCCCAGCCAGGCTCGCGCCGGTGCGAAGCGCCGTATCTACAATTTGCTTAGCGGCTTGGTCAATGATTTTGTGGTCGTAGGCCTTCAGGCGAATACGAATTCGCTGCTTGCCCGGTACTGGTTGTTTGGCTTCTGCCATGGTTAAAATCCTCCGGATTTTAGGTTAGTAGTAAGTAGT
Organism: Candidatus Saccharibacteria bacterium; assembly: GCA_016700375.1. Classification (NCBI taxonomy): domain Bacteria; phylum Candidatus Saccharimonadota; species Candidatus Saccharimonadota bacterium. Next base: position 143,139 of record CP065016.1, on the reverse strand, counting down.
AAGGTGTGAGTAGTAAGGAAAATCCACACTACATTCCTTGCTGCAAACCGCCGGCTTCACCCGGTTTGGCCTTGTAACACCTTACGAATTCACCTGGGAACGCGCACGGCTTTTAGTCAAAGCTGTTAGTTTACCGCTAAATCATACCATGTATGCGCATTTGTGCCAAGCAGCGTTCTTTGTTATGACGGTTCGCTATGTTTTCGCTGTTGGCGTACCTGTTTTAGACGCGTAAATGCCGCTGTTGCGGCTGCGCCAACTATGAGAGATCCGCCTATGATTCTGGCTTTTGGTGATTCGAGCGCAGTTTTGACTACTGATTTGCTTTGCTCGAGACTAGTGATATTAAACGGCCGAGTAGGCGGTAGCGCAAAACTTACGTGCTTTCCGCCGCTCGAAAATTCAAGCGTTCCCTTTGGGTGCCCGCTCATGCCCTGTACGAGTCGCAAAAGACCAAGCACTCCAACTAGACCTTCGGGGACATTGGAATCTGGTTCTAGTAACTTTTGCAGGGTTTCGTTTTCGACTACCTCACCCGGTCTGTGTAAAAATGCGGCAAAAACACGCTCCTGCCGCTCGCTAGTTCCCATAATTTCTTCGCCCACAAACACATCTAGCAACGGGCCAAAATGTAATTGTTTTCCTCCCCAAACCTCATCCGGGCCACCCGGATTATCCCCAATTATTTCTGGCATATCAGCAGTATAGGTCACCAGCAGGTAATGACAGTAAGATACCTTACAGCCTGTCACAGATAAGTTGTGTCGGGCTTAGGTTTTTCTGCGGTAGAAGCGGAGAGCGGAGGCGGCCTTTTTATGAAAGGGTTTTTTCGACGGTTTTGCGGCGTATTCGGCAAAGATTTCGTTAATAAAATCGTCTATTTCATCGTCTTCGGCGTTTGGTTTTGCGGCGTGGCCGCTCATTGGCATATCTCTATAATGCAATTCGCTTGTACCTGTTTGAAAGCTATGCATCATGTCGTATGCTCGCCGCGTTTGAGGATTTTTAAGCGTCATGTAGGCGAGGTTGAGCTGCTGCATATCTTCAAGGGAACCGCCAGTGTCAGGGTGTTGCAGCTTGGCAAGCCGAACAAACGCAGTACGTATATCTTCGTTCATTGCATCTGGTTGAACACCAAGCAGCTGGTAATAGTCGACAAATGCTTTGCTAGTTTCGTGCGTCATAGCGTGCTACACAGTATACCGAAAGTTTTTGTATACAAGAAAAGCGCCCCAGGTGGAGCGCCATGTGATCAAAAGATACTTTCTGCCTCTAATACTGCAGCTGGACCCCTGTTACTTGAGCAACCTGTTGAATCCATCTCTCCAATCGGTCTACTTTGCTGCTCAACGCCAGTAGTTCTGCGATAATCCCGCAGATGTCCACCAAGCTCAGCTACAGCAGCAATGGTTTCATCTTGCTTACGAGTATTTGCCTCAAACTGTTGACTGACTTCCGTTCGAAACCCTTCGATATACTGAAACAGCTTTTTAAACTCGTCTTGACTCATAGCAGTATTGTAGCACGATAAAGAAGCACGAGAAAAGCGCCCCAAGTGGAGCGCTTCTCTGTTGGGCAAGTAATCCCAGGTGAAATTACTTGGTAATCTTGGTTACCACGCCGGCACCAACGGTGCGGCCGCCTTCGCGAATAGCGAAGCGCAGACCCTGCTCCATAGCAATAGGTGCAAGCAGTTTTACCTTGAAGGTTACAGTGTCACCAGGCATAACCATTTCTTTTTCTGCTGGTAGCTCAACCTCACCAGTTACGTCCGTGGTACGGAAGTAGAACTGTGGCTTGTAGCCCTTGAAGAATGGTGTGTGTCGGCCACCCTCTTCTTTGCTGAGGATGTAGACTTCGGCGTCAAACTCGGTGTGAGGGGTAATAGTACCTGGCTTTGCAAGCACCTGACCACGCTCGATGTCGTCGCGTTCGATACCGCGAAGTAGCACACCAGCGTTGTCGCCAGCCTGACCTTGGTCTAGGCTCTTTTTGAATGCCTCAATACCAGTTACAACGCTCTTCTGGGTTGCACGAATACCGACAATTTCAACTTCGTCGTTGATTTTGACAATACCCTGTTCAACGCGACCGGTTGCAACAGTACCACGACCCTTAATGGAGAATACGTCTTCAATAGGCATGATGAATGGCTTGTCGAGGTCGCGAACTGGCTCTGGCAAGTAGTCGTCCATAGCCTTCACAAGCTCCATGACAGCATCTTCGTTGGCGGCATCGCCCTCTACAGCCTTGGCTGCAGAACCCTTGATGATTGGACAGTCGCGGTCGAAACCGTTCTTTTCGAGAAGTTCGCGGATTTCTTCCTCGACTAGTTCGACGAGGTCGGCATCGGCGAGGTCCATCTTGTTCATGAAAACAAGAATCTTTGGTACACCCACTTGACGAGCAAGTAGAACGTGCTCGCGAGTTTGCGGCATAGGACCGTCGGCAGCAGACACCACCAAGATAGCACCGTCAACCTGAGCTGCACCGGTAATCATGTTCTTAACGTAGTCGGCGTGACCTGGCATGTCGACGTGCGCGTAGTGACGCTTTTCGCTCTCGTACTCTTGGTGAGAAGTAGCAATGGTTATACCACGAGCTTTTTCTTCTGGTGCGTTGTCGATTTGGTCATAAGCGACTGGCTTGTTGACATCGCTTGGAAGTTTTTTGGCTAGCACCATGGTGATAGCTGCAGTAAGGGTTGTTTTGCCGTGGTCGACGTGGCCCATAGTACCAACGTTGACGTGAGGCTTGGTTCGGTCAAATACTCCTGCCATAAATTGACGCTTCGCTGTAATGAGACAAAACCTACGGTTTTTTCTCATCGCTCCGGGTAAAAAATGTGATTTTTGCTCGGGCTGCTCTTTTTCCCTTATCGGGGAGCCAGCGAATCCTTTCTTTATTATATTAGGTTATTAAATTGATAGGTGTTCACGCGGTCCATATTGCTGTAACGTACTACAGCAACGCCCTCACGCGAGATACTCTGTAATTGTACCGTACACTATGAGCTAAAATCAAGTAAAACGATGCCTATTCGTAATTCAGTTTTAGGTCAAGTTTATCGGCAATTTGGAAAATCCACTTTTCCATGCGCGCTTGTTGCGCGTCGCGGGCTACATTGTCAGCCACGATATCCTCAATCCGCTTCATGTGACTGTCTAGCACACTGTAGAGATGGTCGATACGTTCATTGATTTTTGCGAATTGTACGTCATGCTCCAGTAGCTTCTGCTCAACGCTAAACAGGCGCATATCGATGCTGTTGATGCGTTCATCCATTTTGTCGAAGCGCTCGTCCATTTTGTCGAAGCGCTGATCCATTTTGTCGAAGCGTTCATCCATTTTGTCGAAGCGCTGATCCATTTTATCGAAGCGCGTCGAAAACAACTCGGTCAAATCCGAGATAACGTTCACCACATCATCTAGATCAGTCGGTTTTTTACTCATCGTAGCTTTAGTTTACACCTATTTGCTGTTCTTGGCGATGATAGCATCGGCGACGTTGTTTGGAACGTCGGCGTAATGGTCGAGTTCCATGCTACTGCTAGCGCGGCCCTGGCTCATGCTACGCAAGTTTGTGGTATAGCCAAACATCTCTCCAAGTGGAACGAACGCTGTTATTTCCTTAATCCCAGACGAAAGGTCTTCCATAGACTCAATCCGACCACGCTTGCTGTTTAGATCGCCTATGACGTCACCCATGAATTCCTCGGGCGTGACGACAACAACCTTCATGACAGGCTCGAGCAGTACCGGACCGGCCTTTTTAAAGCCGTCTTGGAAGCCCATGGAACCGGCAATACTAAAGGCCATTTCGTTGGAGTCAACTTCGTGGTAACTGCCGTCGTACAGCTCAACTTTTACGTCTACCACTGGGTAACCGGCAATCACGCCGTTGCTCATGGCTTCTTCTATGCCCTTGCGGACTGCGGGGATGTACTCGCTTGGAACCACACCACCCTTGATAGAGTTGATGAACTCAAAGCCGGCACCTTGTTCATTTTGGCTAAGACGCAACCAGACGTCACCGTACTGACCGCGGCCACCACTTTGGCGAACAAACTTGCCCTGTGCTTCAACCGCGTCTTTACGAATGGTTTCACGGTAGGCAACCTGAGGTTGACCGATGTTTGCTTCGACGTTAAACTCGCGTTTCATGCGGTCAACCAAGATTTCGAGGTGCAGCTCGCCCATACCAGAGATGATGGTCTGACCCGTTTCGTCATCTACCCGCACACGGAAGGTTGGGTCTTCTTCGGCCAGTCTTTGGAGCGCTAGGCTCATTTTTTCTTGGTCGGCCTTGGTCTTTGGCTCGATAGCGATAGACACCGGCGGTTCTGGGAAGGTAATGTTTTCGAGCTGGATGGGATGCGCTGGGTCACACAACGTGTTACCAGTGGTTGTGCCTTTCAGGCCAACAATTGCGGCAATATCACCCGCTACCACTTCGGTGACGTCTTCGCGTTTGTCTGCCTGCATACGCACAATACGGCCAACCCGCTCTTTTTCACCGGTTGAACTATTTAGCACATACGAACCAGCCTGCAACGTACCCGAGTACACACGGAAGTACGCCAGCTTGCCCACAAATGGATCGGTCGTAATTTTGAATGCGAGGCCAGCCAGCGGCTCGCTGGTGTCGTGCTTGCGCTCGATTTCGTCACCCGTCTTCGGGTGAACGCCCCAAGCATTGCTACGGTCGTCTGGTGCGGGCAGGTAGTCATTTACCATGTCGAGCACTTTTTCTACAATAACACCGCGGCCATCACCACCGGTCACCGCGTAGAACTTACCGCTTAACACGGCGCTACGAATGGCTTGCTTGATTTCCTCAACGCTTAGCCCGTCTTCACCCACTTCGAAATACTTTTCGAGCATGGCTTCGTCTTCGGCCACGGCGTTTTCTATGAGCAGGCTGCGGTATTTCTTTACCTGGTCGAGCATATCGGCTGGGACTTCGCCCTCGGTGAGTTCGTGGTCATGAAACTCGGTGTAGGTATATGACTTCATGGCCACTAGGTCGACCACACCGTTAATGCTCTGCTCAAACCCAATTGGCAGGTGTACCGGAAAAGCACGCTTACTCAGGCGGTGATGAATACTATCGAGACTCTTGTAGAAGTCGCCACCGGTTTGGTTGATTTTGTTGATGAAGCAAATGCGCGGTACGCCATATTTGTCGGCCTGGCGCCACACGGTTTCACTCTGGCTTTCCACGCCCATTTTGCCGTCGAACACCACACACGCACCGTCGAGCACGCGGAGTGAACGCTCCACCTCGGCAGTGAAGTCGATGTGACCGGGCGTATCGATAATGTTGATTTGCTTGCCCTTCCAGAAACAAGTCACCGCAGCGGAAACAATGGTAATGCCACGTTCGCGCTCTTGCGCCATCCAGTCGGTGGTGGTTTCACCTTCATGAACGGCACCGATTTTGTGCTTGAGACCAGTGCGGTACAAAATACCTTCGGTCGTAGTAGTTTTACCCGCATCTATGTGAGCAATAATGCCCATATTGCGGATGTCTTTCATTAAAACTTTTTTATCAGCCATATAAACTCCTTAGAGTTAAGAGGTAAGAGATAAGATCTTATTTCGTACCATTTGTTTTATTAATTAAGCCTGTCAATATTTTATGGCATTCTATGCTGAATGTATCGATTTTCTCATGTACAGTGTCTTGCATGAAGCCAACATCACGCGCAACCATAAGCTGAGCTTGAACTTCATGCAATGATGCTCGTGCCATATCGTAAAAGTGCGTTCTATCTGCTACAGTCCGACGGCCAAAACCTTCGGCAATATTTGACACAATCGAGACCGCTGCTCTACGAAGTTGATTCGTTAAGCCAAATTGCTCCGACTTTGGAAAAGTGCTTGTTATTGTATATATTTCTAGCACCAGGAGATGAGATTTTTGCCAAGCAATTAAGTCTTTGAAATTATTGACAGCCATTTCTTAACTCTTATCTCTTACTCCTTATCTCTTTTGCTGTTTAGCCGCGGGCGAAGTGCGCGAATGCGCGGTTAGCTTCGGCCATACGGTGCGTATCTTCACGCTTCTTTACGGCGGCACCTTGGTTGTTGTAGGCATCCATAAGCTCGGCCGCAATACGGTCGGCCATGCTCATACCTTTGCGAGCGCGGGCAGCTTGTACAAACCACATGGTGGTCAGGTGGTTTTGGCGCTGCCCTTTCACTTCAAACGGAATCTGGTAGTTGGCACCACCCACGCGGCGAGAACGAGTCTCCACATTGGGGCGGATATTAGCAAAGGCTTGCTCGAAAACTTCGAGCGGGTTATCTACCGTAAGTTTCTTGGCAGCAGTTTCCATGCCGGTGTACACCAGGCGTTCGGCAACTTGCTTTTTGCCGTCGCGCATAACGCGGTTTATGAGTCGCTGTACCGGTACGCTAGCGTACATGCGGTCAGCCGGTATGTCTCGAACAAGTGAGGCGGTAACTTTACGTGGCACTACAGGCTCCTTTCAGTCGTGATTACCGATTTTCGATTATCGATTATCGATGGAATGGCGATTAGCGATTGGCGATTCTGCTTTTCATTGGTAATTGCTAATTGATCATTCATTGAAAATTGTAAATTGCTAATTGATAATTGGAGCATAGCGACTACTTGCTCTCCTTCTTCGCGCCGTACTTACTGCGGCCTTGTTTGCGGTTTTGGACGCCCTGAAGGTCGAGTGTGCCGCGCACAATGTGGTAGCGCACACCAGGAAGATCCTTCACGCGACCACCACGAATCATAACGACGGCGTGTTCTTGCAGGTTGTGGCCTTCACCACCAATGTAGGCCCACACTTCGTAGCCGTTACCAAGGCGCACGCGGGCAACCTTGCGGAGGGCTGAGTTTGGTTTCTTTGGTGTTTTGGTGGTAACTTTTACGCACACGCCGCGCTTGAACGGCGCAGCTTTTTCATAACTCTTCGTTTTGAGGTTGTTGGTAACGCGCTGCAGCGCCGGTGACTTGGTCTTGGTTGTCACCTTTACGCGTGGCTTGCGTACCAGTTGGTTAATGGTAGGCAAAATATGCCCCTTTCTCCAGGACTTCACCTGGGATGTATATATTACCGAAGAGAGTTTCACCTGGGATAACCTGTGCCCAAGCAAAACATATCTCCTCTCCCGCCAAACCCGCTTGAACAGCGGAGGCTCGAATTTGATATAACTCTTGCATTGTAACAGATAGAAACGTGTAATTCAACCTGACCCATGTACACTTTTTATTCATTGTCATCCCGACCCCCGTATCAAGTACGGGGTAAATTACGTGGAGGGATTCCGTTAGGTGTAAATACGATGAGATCTTTCGACGGAGTTTACACTGAATTCATTTCGGTGCTCAAGATGACACCCAAAAAGTTCGTGTGGATCGGGTAGTTCAACTCTATACGGCACATAAACAGGTGTATACTTAGCACAATCAGCATAGGAGGAGCAATATGTCAGACGATACCAATAAAACGCAATCTCATGAATTGCCTTCGGAACCAAATGTCTCGGCCACAGCTCAAAGTCCACTAAATACTCATTCTGAAATTGTCGTATCGCAAGCAAGCCGACATTCCCCATGGTTGTTATGGGTTTTGTTAGCGGGGTTCCTTATTGGTGGCGGTACGGTCGCATACTGGTTTACAAAGCCCGAAAAGAAACCACAGGCAACGGTCTCACAGAATACTAAGCAATCTTCGCAAAAAACTTCGCAAAAAAAGACCACTTCCACAGACCTGAAAGCGTTTATGCAATCCGTAAAAAAGCATATGGGAGGGGGTGATGCAGCTGCAGAGTATGCTGCCCCTGATTATAAAGTTAAGGGATACGATTTTTACGCAGTAGGCGTTCTCGACCTGTCAACAAGCTGGGAGGATACGTTGCCGGAGGCACAAATTAAGCCAGCCGCAGCTAAGTTAGAGGCATTTCTATACGAAAATAATTTCAAAAAGTCAGAACAACAGGTCAAGGCGGGGTACTACCCGTTAGTAAAATATGAGAGCAGTGACACGCTCTGTGGCATAAATTATTACCTCGACACTGCAGATACAAATAAGCCAGTTTTCTTAACCTGCGCACTCAAAGCCAGCTATGAGCCAACCGCGAAGGCGGTCGAACCGCTGTATGCTGTTTACCGGCAAGCAAATAAAGATAGCCAATATTTGACGGAAGATAGCCGCTTAGGACTGCCGAAAATTACATCTAGCCAATCTACTGGGTATAAAACAGCCGAAGCCGCTATATACGGTGAGGCGAGTCCAACGGGCGCAGTTGGACTCTTCTACCAAACACCCGATGGCGTGTGGCATTATTTCACTGGTACGCAAAGTGTCCTACCGTGCAATAGGTTTGATACCCTAGACCTCAAGAAAGCATATTTAGGGCAAAAATGTTACTTGCTCGATGAGGCAGGCACCGAATCTACGGTAGAGCTATAGCTGCGACTGTCCCTGATTTTATGCTACACTTGGGTTATTAAGGAGTTTCCATGAAGACACTTGCTGTAGTGGGTCTTGGGTATGTTGGGCTACCCTTGGCGGTTGAAGCAGCCAATAAAGGGTATTCTGTTACTGGTATAGATATTAACACCAGGCTCTTGAAGCTCATAGACAGCCGGACTTCTCCGTACGCAAATGATGCACGGTTTGAGGCAGCAATTAAAAAAGTTCCAGCTAAGCAACTGCACACATCGACCGACTACCAAACCCTGAAGGACGTAGAAACTATCATCATATGCGTGCCGACTCCAACTGAGCACAACATTCCAGACTTGAGCCTTGTTGAGGCCGCAACCAGCAGCGTCGCCAAAAACCTGCGTCCCGGCCAGCTCGTAGTGCTGGAAAGCACCGTAAACCCAGGCGTAACCCGCGACGTAGTACTCCCAATACTTGAGCGACAATCTGGCATGAAAGCAGGGGTAGATTTTTATCTGGCACATTGTCCTGAAAGAATTGACCCCGGCAACCCGAAGCTATACGTTGGTAACCTAAACCGTGTAGTCGGCGGGATTACCGAAAAATGCACCAAGAAAGCTGTGGCGTTTTATAAAAGCATTATCGATGCGCGAATTATTCCCCTTGGCTCTACCGAAGAAGCAGAGTTTGTTAAGTCGTGGGAAAATACCCAGCGGAACGTCATGATTGCCATGGCAAATAGCGCCGCGATTATCTGCGACGGCGTGGGGATGGATATTGGTCGCGTTATGGAAGGTTTGCAGTCCAAGGTAGACCAGTTTGGACTCAGGCTGGCGCAACCCGGAATAGGGCCCGGTGGCCACTGTATACCAGAGGACATTCACTACGTCATAAAGCGCGCCCGTGAAAGCGGCATAGACACGCGCTTTTTAGACGATGCCGCCGAGCTAAACGACCGGATGCCAAAGTACGCCGTACGACGCCTGAGCGGACTCATAAAAAACCACGGCGAAAACCTGCGGGACCTCCGTGTCGCCATACTTGGTCTCGCCTATAAACCAGACATAGCAGATACGCGAAAATCTGCCGCCATAGAAGCTGGCTATGTACTCTTACGCTACGCTGGTTCGGTCACTGCGTATGACCCCTATGTATCGGACGAAAAACTAGCTCGACCGTTTCATCTCTCTCGCTCGCTCGAAAGTGCCCTGCGCACTTCAGATGCAATCTTCATCGCCACCGCGCACAGCGATTTTGTAAAGCAACTTACACCAGCGCTATTGAAAAAACACCATATTCGCTACGTACTAGACGGTCGCAACATGTTAGACAAAGCTGCTATAGAAAAAGCCGGCATCCACTACCGCGGCATCGGTAGATAGCGGTGCGTTAATTACTAAGAATGCCCCACCTAATGTGGAGTTCATATACCCCAGAGCTCCATAAAACTCTTCCTATACAATATTGCTACTGGCGCCATTAAGTTTTATAATGTAATTAGTTATGTCTGAGCTGAATGTTAGACTAGTTGAGCAATGTGACGACATTGCGGTTCAGCTGCATCCAGATGATGCGGTCTGGTTTAGCGCGCTTGCAAATAGGGCTATTATAGAAGAGGAGATCACTGCTCTAAACCCCTTAATCATAGAGGCATCGTGCGTTATGAATCCACATAGCCAACCAACGCTCATCGCTAAGACCGTCGAAGCGCGCCGCATTTTTTTTGGTGAGAGTCTTGGCTGGAGTTGCTCTGACCACCCCATGCACAGCACATACATAAAGATACTCGACCGCTATCCGACCCTTTTCCCCTCAGGCACCACTATAGAAGCTTTACGTGAGATGACGGCTGCGGGGCTTGATGTAACGAGTATCGTTCAAGGCCTTCCTTCAGCGCTTGGCTTTTCAGGCAAAAACATCAGAATAAAAATTGAAAATCTGCATTCCCTTGGTATGGATGAACGAGAAATTATACATAAATACCCCATTGTACTTGGTTTAGCGCCGGAAGAGATACAAAAAAAATTTGATAATATCTCAGCCCTAGGCCTAGATGCACATACGGTTATCGCCAAAGTGCCGACAGCCCTAGGGTATTCAACCGAAAACATAAGAACAAAGGTTGAAAGCATGACAGCACTTGGCATCAACGCTGTAGCAATTATTAATACCTATCCGACTGCGATTTGCCTATCTGTAGACACTGTTAAGTATAAAGTAGAGAATCTAACTAATTTAGGATTTGATGCATTAAAACTTATACATAAAGACCCTATTGTCATTGGCAGGTCTGTTAGGGCTATCAGTGAAATGTATAATGCCTTGATCTCACTGGGGATTAACCCTGTCAAGACAATCAATTTTCTTCCCTCAGTGCTTGGCATGTCGATTGAGAATATACAAGCAAAATTTGATAATGCAACAGCCTTGGGGTTAAACGCTAGGCGAATTTTTACTGTAAATCCGCGTAGCTTAGGCAACTCGACCGAACATGTTAAGTTAAAGTTTCAAACAATCCGAGATTTAGGGTTTGAACCTGCTACTCTTATCAACTCTAGCCCCTCCATACTTAGTATTAGTCCAGAGAGTCTCAAGGCTCGTATGGCTTTTATGGCTGCTTTGGGGTTAGACCCCGTCAGGATTGTAAATATCATGCCTACCGCACTCGGTCTTGCGCCTGAAAACGTCCGTGCTAAAACAATAAGTCTTCATTCGTCAGGTCTACTTAATCTACGCAACATGAGAAGTGAAGACTATAAAGTCCTTGCTCAGATACTCATTTTACCGACAGAGTTGCTGCACCTGGTCCTTGCCCAGGAAAGAGATCAAATCGACAGCTTTGCCATGCTGCCAGCACAGATGAAACGTTACGCACGAAAACACGGCTTACAATCGGCGGGCAGTAGGAAAGAAGCATACTCGCATGCATTGCCTGATTTACGCAATGCAATTGGATATATCGCGGTAGACCATGCATCTCGACGGGGTATATCTATTAGAAGTATCGACCTTCTTACTCTGTAGAATGACGTTCACCATAGATACACCTAGGCCACAATACAATGTCCCGTCTTTTCTTGGGGTATTTCACTTGGGACAACGATTTCCCAGATAGCACTTCACCTCATTTAATGAGAGAGTGAATCGAAATAGCGTAAGAGAGCTAATGTTTACCCAACATACTCGTTATAGCAAAAAGCAGAGGCGCCCTAGAACGAGCGAACTCTGCCCTCTGCCCTACTTACTTTGCTCTACCAACTACCCTTCGTTGCGGAAGATTTGGTCGTTGTGATATTCTTCAACCAACTCTACGTCATCACCTTCATCGAGTGCGTTGCTTGCACCATAGCCAGTGCCAACTGGAATCTTGCGACCCAAGATGACGTTCTCTTTAAGGCCAAACAGCTTGTCGATACGACCGCTGGTGGCAGCACCAATGAGGACGCGAGTAGTGTCCTGGAAGCTGGCAGCACTCAGGAACGAATCGGTTGAAAGTGATGCTTTGGTAATACCGAGCAGTAGCTGGTTAACCTTGGCGGGCTGTTTACCGGCCGAAACAAGTGCTTCGTTGGCTTCGGCAACAGCAAGCTTACTCACAACGTCACCAGTTACAAATTCGCTATCGCCGGCATCTTCTATTTGAACGCGGCTGAACATTTGACGCACAATGATTTCAAGATGCTTGTCACTAATGTTCTGCCCCTGCCCAGCAAAGATACCGAGGATTTCGTTCATGATGTAACGCTGCGTCGGCTCAACACCTTGCAGACGCATGAGGTCGTGCAGGTTGATGGAACCGTTGGTCAGACGCTGGCCTGCCACCACGACATCACCGTCTTGGACAAGCAGCTGTTTAAAGCCTGGGATTTCGTAGCGAACAACACTCTTGCTGGTCGGGGTGATGATGACTGATTTATCGGTCAGTTCAGCCTTGCCCGCCATAGGCGACACAAGCGGCTCAGCGCCATCTTCACGGCTGGCGAGAACATCACCAATGGCGACATCACTACCGCTCGCAATCTTGGCCGTGCGACCTTCAAGTACTATTTCCAGTACTTCGCGGTCATTTGCGGTGACTTGCACAATGTAGCGCTCACCCTCTTCCCATGCGTTTACGACACCATTGATATCAGCCAAATATGCCTGACCCTTCGGTGAGCGAGCTTCAAAAAGCTCCTCAACACGACTCAAGCCTTGAGCGGTGTCATCGGCCACGACGGCACCAGAACGGTGCTTACTGTCGAGGCTTAGCTGCGTACCCGGCTCGCCAATACTCTGGGCAGCAATAACACCTATTGGGTTATGGCTGGTAACCAAATGGCCCGTCGCTGGGTCAACTCCGTAGCTCTTTTGCGGAACGCCATGAACCGATGTGGCACTCAGCGCGCTTCGTATTTTGACGCCGTCGAGTTTTTCATCGGCGTCGATAGCTTCGGCAACTTCTTTCGTAAACAACTCTCCGGCCTTGACATAGCCCTTGAGGTCTTCGGCGGCAAAACGGCCTTCGAGCCGTGAGGCGTAGGTAACACCTATGGCAGCAGCGTCGGCGCGAAGCAAGGCAAACCCTGGGTCGGACGCATCATCGCTGTCGTCGTCTATGGTAAAGACATCTTGGGACACGTCGACAAGGCGACGAGTTAGGTAACCAGCGTCGGCAGTCTTGAGGGCAATGTCAATAACCGCCTTACGGGTACCACGCGTACCGGTAAAGTACTCAAGCGGCGTTAGGCCTTGTATGTACCCGGCTTTCACGGGAAGCTCAATGACGTTACCAGCCGCATCTTGGAACACGCCAAGCATACCGACTGACATTTTCATCTGAGAAACGTTACCGCGCGCACCAGAAGTAATAGCAATAGCCATAGAACCGTCTTGATCTTTCATCTGCTCTGACAACATGTTTTGCACACGTGTGTCAATCTTGGTCCAGTTTTCTACGGTGAGACGATGTCGCTCATCGTCGGTAATGAAGCCTTGGTCGTACTGGGTTGAAATGCCAGCGCTCTTTGTTTCGCCTTCTTTCAAAACGTCTTCGAGCCCGGTAATTGGTTCGAAGTCGTCCATGCCCATGCTTAGGCCAGACATGGTTGCGTAGCGGAAGCCAAGGTCTTTGAGGTTGTCGGCAATTTCTGCCGTTTTTTCCTGGCCATACTGCGCGTAAACCGCGCCCATAACTTTTTGCAAACGCTTTTTCGTCATGGCTTCATCTTGGAATGCAAAGTCTTCGGGGAAAATTTCGTTGAAAGACAGGCGCCCTAGGGTCGTCACGCGCATCTCACCCCGGAACGAAACAAGGACACGGCTTTGGAGCTTTATGACTCCAGCGTCAAATGCCATAGAGGCTTCGTTGAGGCTCGAAAATGCTCGTGGAGCTACTTCTTTACCTGGGCGTTCATAGGTGAGGTAGTAACACCCAAGGACAATATCTTGCTCAATGTGCAAAATAGGAGAACCGTCGGCAGGCTTCAGGAGGTTACGGTTTGCCGACATGATGTCACGCGCTTCTGCCTGTGCCGCATCGGATAACGGCAAGTGGACAGCCATTTGGTCACCGTCGAAGTCTGCGTTAAACCCTTTACATACAAGCGGGTGAAGCTGAATAGCACGACCCTCAATCAGTACCGGTTGGAAAGCCTGAATGCTCAGACGGTGCAGTGACGGGGCACGGTTAAGCAAGACGTATTTGCCAGTAATGACTTCGTCAAGTGCGTCCCATACTTCTGTCTCGCCAGTTTCTATCATGCGCGTGGCGCTCCGGATGTTATGTGCCTGTTCTCGGAAAATGAGTTCGCCAATAACAAAGGGCTTGAAAAGCTCAAGGGCCATCATCTTTGGCAGACCACACTGGTTGATTTTAAGCTCTGGACCGGCAACAATAACCGAACGACCAGAGTAGTCTACGCGTTTACCAAGTAGGTTCTGGCGGAAACGACCCTGCTTGCCTTTCAGCATATCGCTTAGGCTCTTCAGTCGACGGCGTTGACCAGTCGCTGCTACAGCACGGCCACTGCGAGCATTGTTGTTGTCTATGAGCGCATCGACCGCTTCCTGTAGCATTCGCTGTTCGTTGCGACGAATAACCTCTGGGGCATTCAACTCAATAAGTTTCTTCAAACGATTGTTGCGGTTGATGACACGGCGGTACAAATCGTTGAGGTCACTGGTGGCAAACCGTCCACCCGTGAGCTGTACCATTGGACGAAGGTCCGGAGGTATCACCGGTAGAACCGACAGGCAGGTGCTTTCTGGCTTTATGCCTGCTCGCTCCATGCTTTCGAGCAAACGGAGTCGTTTCATTAGCTTCTTCTTGCGCTGACCCTTGGCTTCTTCGGCTTCAGTGGTCAAATCGGCTATCAGCTTCACGAGGTCAATACCTTCAAGCAGCTCGCGCAGCGCGGCGCCGCCCATACCAACGGTAATCATATCGCGTAGCTCACGGGGTAGCGCACGGTAGTCGCCCTCATTCATAAGACTGAATGCGACTAAGCTGTCGAGCTGGTTGCGAAGCAGTTCCCATTCTTTGTCAAACTGTTCGAGTTCTTTGGTCTGGGCTTCAGCAAGCGCCTTCACGTCGGCGCCTTCGGTTTCTGCTTCTTTCTCGTAGCGAAGTTTGATTGCCTGCTGTCCGGCTTGCCACTGCGCTTCTTGGTCGGCTCGATATTGGTCACGAGCAGCAACATTAACGCTTTTTACGACATAGGCGGCAAAATATGCGACACGCTCGAGACTCTTTACTGTCATGCCGAGCAACAGCCCCATGGCACTTGGGGTTCCCCGCAAGAACCAAATGTGAGCCACCGGCACGGCCAGGTTAATATGACCCATGCGTTCACGGCGCACGATGCTCCTCGTAACAAGTTCACCGTTTTTATCAACGGCAGCTTCGCGAGAGCGAACTCCCTTGTATTTCGCGTCGTGCGGGTTTATGTCTTTTACTGGGCCAAATATACGCTCGCAAAACAGCCCGTCGCGTTCCGGTTTTTGAGTTCGGTAGTTTATGGTCTCTGGTTTCAGGACCTCGCCGTAGCTCCAATCTTCTATATCTTTGCTGCTGGCAACAGCAAGACGCACTGCGTCAAAATCTGCAATATTCGTGCCGTATGAATAGCGTCGCATTAGACACTCCTTTCAGTCGCTGCAATTTGCAGTTTACAATTTTCAATTTTCAATACATTAGCTTGTAGCGATGTGGCATTTGCAGCTTCATTGGTAACTGAAAATTGATAATTCATTGGTAATTGGTAATTGGTAATTGGTAATTGGAGCATAGCGACTAAGCCTCCTCCCCTTCTTCGTCGGTAATATCATCGTCTGTCGTGGCTGCAACGAGGCTTGTATTTTCCTCGTCAAAGTCGGTCACAATGGGATTGCCGTCGCCATCTTCAAACTCAAAGCCTTGTGATGCAGCTTCTTCGCTGGTGACATCCACGTCAGATATGAGTGATGTCGGCGCCTCAACCTTTGCGGGGTGCGTTGCTTCTTCGTGGATGTTTGTAGCCAGTACCGCTTCGGCGTCAATTACTTGGTCAGAAGCAACGAGGTCAACCTTTAGACCAAGACCCTGTAGCTCTTTCACGAGCACGTTAAAGCTTTCTGGAACCTTTGGCCCAACAATCTCGGTCTTTTTGATGATAGCTTCGTAGGCTTTGCTACGACCATAGACATCATCGGACTTAATGGTAAGCATTTCCTGCAGTGTATTGGCTGCGCCGTACGCCTCCAGTGCCCACACCTCCATTTCGCCAAAGCGCTGACCGCCATTCTGAGCCTTACCACCGAGTGGTTGCTGCGTAACCATAGTGTATGGTCCGGTCGAGCGAGCGTGAATTTTATCTGCAACCATATGATTGAGCTTAATCATGTACATGCTACCGACCGTGGTGCGTTCTTTGTAGGCGCCGCCGGTGCGGCCATCATACAGCTGTTGCTTGCCATCTTCCGGGAAGCCAGCTTCTTTCAGCATGTCTCGGATTTTACTCATTGGCACACCGTTAAAGCTTGGGCTAGCGACTTTCATGCCAAGAGCACGAGCAGCCATACCAAGGTGTGTTTCAAACAGCTGTCCAATGTTCATACGACTCGGCACACCGAGCGGGTTCAGTACAATATCTACCGGCGTTCCGTCTTCCATGAACGGCATGTCTTCGACGGGCAGAATACGGGCAATTACACCCTTGTTTCCGTGCCGACCTCCGAGTTTGTCGCCAACGCTAATCTTACGCATTTGGGCAACAAAAACTTGAATCTGCATCAGCACACCAGCCTTCAGCTCGTGACCGTTTTCACGGCTAAACACTTTCACGCCCACGACCTTACCGTGTTTTCCGTTGCTCATGCGCTGTGACGTATCGCGAACTTCTTTGGCTTTTTCACCGAAGATAGCCCGTAGTAGGCGTTCTTCACTGCTCAGCTCTTGTTCGCCTTTTGGCGTAATTTTACCGACGAGGATATCACCCGGGTGGACCTCGGCGCCTATACGCACAATACCGTCATCGTCGAGGTGCCGAAGGGCATCTTCTGAAACATTTGGAATATCACGGGTGACAATCTCTGGACCAAGCTTGGTTTCACGAACTTCAATCATGTAGTCCACGATGTGTACGCTTGTAAGCGTGTCGTCTTCAACCAGTTTGCGGCTAATGATGATAGCGTCTTCGAAGTTGTAGCCAGCCCATGGCATAAATGCGACGAGCAGGTCTTTGCCAAGCGCGAGTTCGCCGCCCTGGATGCTCATGCCCTCTATGAGTGCATCGCCGGCTTTTACTTTGTCTCCTGTAGAAACAACCACGTGTTGGTTTATGCTGGTGCCTTCGTTGCTGCGAACAAAGTGAAGCGCGTCGTAGGTGACATTGCCGTCCTTGTATTTCACAACCACTTGGTCGGCATTTGCTTTCACGACTTCACCGGCCGCCTCGGCGACCACGAGCTGTCCTGTGTTTGCAGCAGCAGCTGCTTCAACGCCCGTTCCAACAACAGGGCTCTGCGGGGCAATTAGTGGTACCGCCTGACGCTGTTGGTTACTACCCATGAGTGCCCGGTACACGTAGTTTTTCTCTATGAATGGAATAAGCCCGGCACTAGAGCCAATAATCTGGTTCTGCGCGGCATCGACGTGAGTGACATCGTTGCGGTCGACAGTTGCTGACTTCAGGCCAGCGCGAGCGCTGACGCGTGCTTCTACAAATGTGCCATTTTTATCGGTTGGCACACCGGCGCCAGCAATAACTGCATGTTCTTCGGCTGCGGCGTCCAGGTAGACAATTTCGTCGGTGACTTTCCCCTTAACCACCTTGCGGTACGGAGTTTCTATGAAACCATAGTCGTTTATACGGGCAAAATTCGCGAGGTTAAGCACCAGGCCCACGTTGGCACCTTCTGGTGTTTCTACAGCACAAATGCGCCCGTAGTGGGTTGCGTGTGCGTCGCGCACCTCAAAACCAGCGCGCTCTCGGCTGAGTCCACCCGGACCCATCGAACTGAGGCGTCGTTTGTGCGCCAGCTCACTGAGCGGGTTAATCTGGTCCATAAACTGACTGAGCTGTGAGCTTGCGAAGAACTCGCGTACGGCGGCTACTACTGGCCGTGCATTTATAAGCTGACCCGGCTGTACGGTTTCAATTTCGCTCATAGACATGCGGTCTTGGGTGTTGCGAACCATACGAAGAAGGCCAATGCGGAATTGGCGCTGCACCAGCTCGCCTACCATCTTTATTCGGCGGTTGCTAAGGGAGTCTATGTCATCACCCGGTTCTTGGGTTACATTCATGCGGATGAGTTCCGCGACTATGGCAACGAGGTCTTCGAGGCGCATAATCCGGTTCTCGGCCGTGTTTGCCACATCAAGCCCGAGCCGCTGGTTAATTTTGTAGCGACCAACGCGCGAAAAGTCAAAACGCTTGAAGTTGTAGAACATGTTTTCGAGCAAACTGCGTGCGTTATCTACCGTAGCGAGGTCGCCCGGTCGGAGACGGCGATACACTTCTATGAGTGCTTCAGCGTGGCCTTTGCTTGGGTCTTTGTCGAGCGTCGACTGCAAGAAACTGTCCTTAGCTTGGTCAACGTGTTTGAATGCCTCTTTCATGCTGGCCTCGGTCATACCAAGTGCACGTAGCAGCGTGGTAACCGGAATTTTGCGCTTGCGGTCAATTTTGACGTACAGGGCACCATTGGCTGCCGTCTCAAATTCGAGCCATGCACCACGACCAGGAATAACCTTTGCGCTGTACAGGCTGCGTGTACCATGGAGTTCAGCGGTATAAAAAACACCAGCTGAGCGAATCAGCTGGCTCACTACAACACGTTCTGCACCGTTGATAATGAACGTTCCGCGGCGCGTCATCCATGGGTAGTCACCAAGGTAAATTTCTTGTTCTTTAACTTCGCCGGTGACTTTGTTTGTTAGCTCCACAGTGGCCTTCAGGGGAGCTTCGTAGCTCACGTTGTTTTCCCGGGCTTCGGCTTCCGTTAGCTTTGGGTCTTCAAAATGGTACTGCTTGAAAACAAGGCTCAACTTTGTACCAGTATAGTCATCAACCGGGCTGATTTCGGCCAGTAGTTCACCGAGCCCCTCGTCTACCAGCCACTGAAATGATTTATTTTGGTGGTCTACCAGGTTTGGCAGCGAAAGACCGGTGTCGTGGCTGCCATCTGTGAGGTAGACGCGTGTTGTTTTGGTAGCAGTTAATGCTTTTGCCATACGCGCGTGAGCTCCTTTAAGGGTTGTCGTTAGTGGCTCGTAGTTGGCTATAGGGGTGGCCAACTCCGAGTATTAGTAATAACAGTGCGACGTCACTTCGCACATATACGACGTTTTCATTGGCTACTACCGTCCACAGCCCTACCTGTTGACTACTACCAACCAACTACTTTTCGTGAAGCTACCTAAGTGGGAGGTTTTGGTGCTTAACTGGTTTGGCGCCTAAGCCAGCACAGCCCATCTTACACTACTTCTTACCATATAGCGTACAGAGTTGTCCGCTTAGAGTCAATAGTTTGCAGTGATAAACCTCACAGATTTTCGAGTGGGATACCGGTCTTTGCTGAAACCTTGCGAGCCCATTCTAGTAATCGCTCAACTGAATCTCAAAACCTCCAAAGTGTCATTCCCGCGAAGGCGGGAATCCAGTATATATTTCTGGATCCCAGCCTGCGCTGGGATGACAGCACGGTATAGCAGGAAGGGTTTTGAGATTCAGGTTCGCTCAAATTGACTATCGCGCGCCGCCATATTTGTGTCATGGCTATCAAGACGTTTTATGAAACTATCGATTGCATTTGTGAGTGAATCAAGACTATGCTGCGATGCTTTCTCGTCAAGCTTGCGATTGACGGTCTCAAATTGTTCACTAACATACCGAAATAGTTTTGAGAATTCGTCTTCGCTCATACACTGAATTATACTCCAACCAAGCCATTACCCAAAACTCAGTAGCGGCAAACCGACACTGATGAGTCCAACCCCATACCACTGCTTACGGCTGACTTTTTCGCGGAATAGCCATGCGCCTATGAGCATCATTGGTACTACCTGAGCGCTTTTTACCGAAGTAACATAGCCTACCGTAGGAGCTAGTAGTTTTGCCTGGTACGTTGCAGTTAGGTTCACCGTGTAGGTTAGTCCGACAAAAAGTAGCGGCCAGAGGTACAATTTAATATTTTTATAGGTCGCCTTCCAGTATGTTTTTGCTGTCCGGGCTTTCAATAGTACTGCGAGCATGAGCAGCAACGGTACCGTTAGTAGCGAAGAATACAGATTAAACGTCGTCGCATTCGCCTCCCGAAGCGGGAAAAGTTCTGTATTGCCATAAATTGCTCGCAGGACAACCACACCCAGTATGAGCCACAATGCCACGGTATTTTGACGTCGAACTTGGGTATGTTTTTGTTTATCCCTATGAACAACCGTCGCACCAATAACTATCAGCACGGCGCCCGTTATGCCGACTATAGTAGGCTGCTGGTGCAGTATAACCACCGAGCCAGCAATCACGCCTATACCGGTCAGCGAAATGAGCGGAGCAACATGAGATACATCGGCAAGGCTGAGCGCTTTAAAGTACAAAAATAAATCCAACGCCCCGCACACCGCATATAGACTAGTCCAAAACCAAAAATGCCCAGAAAGCTCCTGCGGCCAGTAAAATGGCATGAGCACAAGACTTACAGCAATAAACGGTAACGCAAAAGCCTGCTGCATCCACGTCAGAGCCAAGCTATCGATGTTCTTGGTAAGCCCCTTTTCCACCGAACGCCGAACGACCAACATGCACAGCGCTAAGAGCGCCAAAGCAAACCACATGCCCAGCATTATACGTTGTAATTTCTCTGGTGGCTATTGTTTTGGAATGACCGCAAGAACCGTGTCGACCAGACCGTATTTGGCAGCTTCATTGGCGGTCATCCAGCGGTCGCGCTCCATGTCTTCGTGGATTTTTTCTAGCTTTTGGCCGGTGTTATTGGCCATTATCTCTTCAAGTAGTTTTTTCACACGGAGCGATTCGCGGAGGTCAATTTCTTGGTCGGTTACCTTACCGCGCGTACCGCTCGATGGCTGATGAATCATGACAGTGGCGTTTGGTAGCAAGAAACGCTTGCCTTTTGTACCGCTGCTCAGAAGAAACGCAGCCGCAGAAGCTTGTACACCAATGCCAAACGTCTGCACGTCGTTGGCTATGTAGTGCATAGTGTCGTATATGGCTAGGGCGTCATACACGCTGCCACCCGGGCTGTTTATGTAGAGGAATATGTCTTTCTTAGCATCTTCCGCTTGTAGGAAAAGCAGTTGCGCCACAATCAGATTTGCCGTCGTTTCGTTTATTTCGCTGCCAATGAATATAATTCTATCTTTCAGTAGCCGGCTATATATATCGTAAGCCCGCTCATACCGGCCCTCACTTTCAATAACTGTTGGGACTAGCACGCTCATGTTTCACCTCATTTCATACTGTGACCCCAGATTAATTTCACCTGGGATTAATCGTTACCTGTTAAGTATAGCCAAATTAGCACTCTCAAGTCAAGAGTGCCAACTTATCGTTTATGTAATCTCTACCCTGGACTCAGCCGGTAAAGAGCCGTACGTATTACTATCGCCTGTGGGGACGCAATCAGGCCATTTTAGTTCGTAACCTTTGAGCATAGAAGTTAAGACACTACCTACAAATCCCCTTAATACATCATGTGTTCTGACTATACCACTCAAACTTTTTTCGACGCCTATATCCATATTATGATTATAACATACTTGCTTTCTTTAGTCCATACCTTTATGCCCATGGTTTCTGCGGGGATAAGTCAATACATAATTTCAATTGCCCTTGTGTTATGAGGTCTAAGACTGGGGAACAGTTTCAGAAGATGGATTAGTCGTATCAGGGGCAAAACCTGCGACATTACCGTAATCCACAAATCCAGATAGACCCTTAATCCATGGAAATCCCCGAATACAATCCCTTACCTTCCTGATGGCCGTTGGAATGAGCTCGTGACTTGTATCTATGGGTGGCACGGGTAACTGTTCGTGAAATGAAATGTTAATTCTTCTTTACCGTGTAGCTCACAAGGGTGGCGATGGTTTTTTCGGTGAGCATGCGGCTCAATATATCTCGTTTGTTTTCGGGTTTTTCAAGCTCGGTGAGCATTTGCTGGTCGGTGTATTGCTTTTTGAGCTCGCTCAGGCGGGCATCAAACTCCTCTTGGCTTACCCGTACACCTTCCTTTTCGGCAACTTCGCCGAGCGCAATGCCGGTTTTTACCCGCAGTGCGGCTTGTTCGCGGTGGCTTTCACGGTGTTCTTCTTCGGTTTTACCCTCGGCCTTCAAGTGTTCTTGCCATGTCTGGCCACGGTACATGAGGTTGCGCTTTTCTTCCTCATCCATTCGGTCAATTTCTTGTTCGACAAGACTATCTGGCATAGCGATCTGGGCTTTTTGCCCAAGCTGTTCAAGCACATCGCTCTCGAGCTTCGCCTGCGCTTCTCGTTCCTTTTCGGCACCCATTTGCTTCCGAATATCGGTTCGCAGTTCGGCAACACTCTTAAATGGCCCGACACTTGCCGCAAACGCCGCATCTAGTTTGGGCAAAACGCGTTCTTTTACGAGTTTTACGGTGACAGTAAAGGTTACTTTTTTATTTTGAAGCTGCGCTGCACCGTAATCTTTTGGAAACGTTACGTCAAATGTTTTAGCATCACCAGCCTTGAGACCGAGCAGCTCTGGTTCAAAGCCCGGTATAAAGGTGTTGCTCCCGAGCACAAGCGGATAGTCTTCGCCCTTGGCACCCTCAATTTCTTCCTGAGATTTCGCATCCACGCCTGCAAAGTCTATAGTAACTTCATCGCCGTCTGCGGCTGCGCGTTTTACTTCATTTTTCGTCGCACTGCGTGCCAACAAGTCATCGACTACGGCCTCTATTTCTGCGTCCGTTACCGCTGCAACCTTTTTCTCGACCTTAAATTTCTTATAGTCGGGTAATTTCACCTCACCCACTACCTCAACAGTCGCGTTCATCTCTAAGGTAGTAAATGGTACAAACTTCGTCAGGCTTACCTCGGGTTGGGCAACTGGTCGCAGTTTTTCCTGCTCCAACCCGGCAGTGTAGAGTTCATTCACCACATGGTCAATCACCTTGTTTTGCAACAACTGCTGGTCAACAACCTTTTCGACCATGGCAGCCGGTGCGTGTCCTTTGCGGAAGCCCGCGAGTTTGACTTCTTTGGCTAGCTCGGTCAGCACCACTTGTTTGGCAGGGGCAAGTTCATCGCTCCCTGCGGTTATCGTTAGCTGTACAGTAGTTGGGTTGAGTTGTTTTTTCGTAATTTGCATAGTAAGTTACTGTACCAGATACCACCGAAGATTACCAGCTACCGCAGGAACCGTACGAACAGGCTCAGTACGGTAATAAGCCAAGCCAGTTCTATCCAAGCACCCCAGATTCGCTCTGTCTGGATGCCCCTATGAAACCGCCGAAACGCGTTCCACTGCGTTTTTTTCGAACTCCAACCATTTACCTCAATAAACCGTGGCAAGGAATATAGGTCAGGTGACGCCGCTACGAATGCGCAAACCGCCCCAAGCAACCAATATTCTGGCCGTATCAGCCACAGGGTAAGCACGACTCCAAAACACAGGAGTGCTTCGACACTTAGCAATGCCTTAAACGCAGGACGCCAAAGCAATTCTTCGTCAGACAGCTTCCCCTTAAACCCGAAGTGCGGCACCGCATCAAGCACAAAGTGAGACACAAAGGCAGCCGGCAGCGCCAGCCAGGGGTTACCTATGCTAAGGCCAATAAGGGCGCCTGTTAGCGCATGGTTCGTTGCGGTCATACGTCGAAGTCGTCTGCGTCGGTCTCTGCTGGCGCCACTTTTGGTACGGCGTGCTTACGGCGTCGGTCGCGCAGCATGGCCACAATACGCTCGCTACCGTGCGTTTCCTCTGCGCCCGTTTCGAGGTTTTTCAGCTTATAACGGTCGTCGGCCACTTCTGCATCGCCAATGAAAATAATGTGGTCTATGCCTTTTTTCACCGCCGTCTTTATTTG
This sequence comes from Candidatus Saccharibacteria bacterium, assembly GCA_016700375.1. NCBI lineage: Bacteria > Candidatus Saccharimonadota > Candidatus Saccharimonadota bacterium. The sequence continues at coordinate 119,170 of CP065016.1, read as the reverse complement.
TTTTTCCAGTTTGCGTCCCGTGGTATCCACCGCTATACGGAGGCCGTCCTCCCGGAAACGCGCCAGCACGCCCTGGGCTTTTTCGTACATGTTTTCACCCAGCAGCACCACGTAGGCATCTGTTTCGGGCGCAAGCACAGGAATAAGCTCGTGTCCTTCCAGGAAATTCTGTAATGTCACGTCGCCCATACCGAAGCCCACCGTTGGCACTGGCTCAACGCCAAACATGCCAACCAGCCCATCGTATCGACCGCCGCCAAACATGCTGCGGTTATTTTCGGGGTGTTCGTCGAACACCTCAAACACTATGTCGGTGTAGTAATCAAAGCCTCGCATGAGCGTGATGTCAAAGCGAACGTTCGTCACCTTAGACTCGGCGAGCAAATCGCTCAGCTGCTTTAGTGCTAACACTGATGGCAAAGATTCGACACCTGGCGGCAAATCGTTCAGTTTTTTTGCCTTGAGGAGCTCGGTTAGTTTCGTCAGTACACCGTTTTCCCGTTGCGTGGGCGTCAAAATAGCATCGGCCTGTGCGTAAAAGCTTTCGTCTTCCATTTTGTGCATGCGGTCTATGAGTCGCACCAGCATTTCTTGTTGCGTATCGCTCATACCTAGATAGTCACGGAACAGGTAGTTGATGAGCTTGCGGCTGTTTACCTTTATGGTGTACATCTCCGGCTTAGCCCCGTAGCTCCGCATAATCCGGTCGGCGAGCACAATGATTTCGTGCTCCGCCTCTATACCCTCTACCCCAAAGATGTCGACGTTGAGCTGCCAGAACTCGCGCAAGCGCCCCCGCTGCATCCGCTCGTAGCGCCAGACGTTTGGTATGGAGTACCAGCGCGCTGGGTACGCCAGTTCTTGACGACGCCCGGCAACCATACGGCTGACCGTCGGCGTCATCTCGGTTCGAATGGTCACGCTGCGGCCGCCGCGGTCCAAGAACGTGTAGGTTTGCTCGTCTATAATTTCTTGGTTACCCTTTGCCAAAAACAGGTCCGTCGGCTCAAGCACCGGCGCGTCGTACTCTTCGTAGCCAAAGGTTTCACACACCTCGCGCATCTTCGCGAACATGTATTTTTGCAAACGCTTTTCTTCGGGGTAAAAATCCCGCGCACCCTTATATGGTTGTACCGATAGTATCATATGCCTCCTAGTATACAGAGTTAAGAGTTAAGAGTTAAGAGTTAAGAGTTAAGAGTTAAGAGCTTCTCTGCGTCAAGGACGGACCCTGACGCAGTGCTGGGCCGTGCTCATTCGAGACGGATTGAGACTGCACGAGCGTGGGCAGTCAGACCTTCGGCGCTCGCAAGCGGCAAAATAGCTGGCGCCAGCGTGCGCAAGCCTAAAGGCGAAATCGACTGAAAACTAATGGTTTTTTGAAACGATGCAACCGAAACGCCACTGTTTGTTTTCGCCCATCCGGCTGTGGGCAAGGTGTGGTTTGTACCGCTCGCGTAGTCGCCCGCGCTTTCTGGCGAATATGAACCAATGAAGAGCGAACCGGCATTTTGCACGCGGCTTGCCCAATCCTCAGCCTCAGCAACTTGCATAATCCAGTGCTCGGGCGCGTAGGTGTTTGCAAAGGCAACAGCTTGTTCTATGTCGGGAAACCAGACACTCAGCGACTGCTTGAGGGCTTGGGCAGCAATTTCACTTCGTTCGAGTAAGCGTATCTGGCGAAAAAGCTCTTTCTTCACTTCATTTTGCAAACGACGCGACGTTGTGACCAGTACAACTTGGCTGTCTGAGCCGTGTTCGGCCTGGCTAAGGAGGTCGGCCGCCACAAAGTCAGGTCGGGCGGTTTCGTCTGCTAGCACAAGGACCTCAGACGGCCCGGCCGGCATGTCCTTGGCCACACCGTAACGCTCAGCGTAGTTTTTTGCCGCGGTCACGTACTGATTGCCCGGCCCGAACAGTTTATTGACACGCGGCACTGTTTCTGTACCAAGTGTCATGGCTGCAATGGCTTGTGCACCGCCGGCCGTATACAACTGGTTTACACCGCACTTTGCCGCTGCATAGCGGATTGCTTGGTCGATTTTTCCAGATTTGTTCGGCGGCGTACACACCACAACCTCACGGCAGCCCGCAATCTGCGCCGGCACGCCGAGCATCAGCATAGTCGACACCAGGGGAGCTGAACCACAAGGCACATACAACCCAACTCGCTCAATCGCACGCGGCTCTTGCCAGCACACGACGCCAGGCTGCGTTTCGACCCGGCGTATATCGTGTTCAGCTTGGAGCGTGTGAAATTTCCAAATATTTTGGTAGGCCATATCGATAGCCTGTTTTAGGTCACTGTCTAAGCTGCTGCTTTCCTCGGCTTCACCGCGGAGGGGCACTTTCACATCGGTGAGTTTCACCCCATCGTACAATTCGGTGAGTGCGTACAGGGCACTGTCACCGCCCTGTTTCACCTGCTCAAACACCGCGCCAATGGTTTCATCCAGCACACCTCGTGCCAAAGACGGTCTTTGGCATAGTCGCTCCCATCCTTCACGCGGCGGGTTTATACGCGTCTGCATCTTGCCTCCTAAAAATGACTTCTGGGTAAATTTTGGCGAGTTCAAACACCTCCAGTGCCCCTAGCTTCCGAGCCGTTTCGCCGCTCACAACTCTATCTGCGACCGCTCCAATGCCACTATCTCGCATAGTGGCTTCGCCCTTGCCGCTTATGGAAATATCCCTCATTGGTACCAAAGGTAAATCTCGGCCAGCTGCAATCATGCCCAGATAGTTCGGGAATGACGCCGGTACATAACGGGGATTGCGAGCATAGCGTGACGTTCGCTCAAGAAATGCTCGCCAGTCCTCGGCACTCTCTTCGAGCGCTAAGATGCTGTAACGGCAGATACTTTTCCCGACGCGGATTGATTGGAGCGCATCAACCCCCGCCTCTGCGACAAGCTCTGTCGAACATATCGCTATATCACCCCATCCAGCAGCAATCTGACTTGACATGTCGCTGCCTGGCACCAGCCGGAAACTCCGACCGTTACTTCGCACATACTCTGTATCCCAAACGGTTAGTGGTACCTCAACTCCGGTTGTCTCAGTAAACGCAGCAACAGCGCTGAGCGCATCACGACTCTTTGGCACCAGTATTCGTTCAGCAGAAACGGCAATATCACGCAGCAGTTCCATCTTGGGCTCCTTTGCCGGGCAGATTGAAGCGCTCGTCGCTGCCCGCTCGTTTACCCTGATTGCGACCAATAAGAATCTCCGTTACACCGGTCAGAGAAATTTGTTTGCCTCGGCTCAGTGCCATGGTAATCGCCGCGAAAATAACATCTGCGAGCTCATTTTCAGCCAACGTGGCTTCCTGTTCTATTGCTGACTGCACAAATTCCATGACCTCTTCGCCGAGCTTCTTTGCGGCTTTATTTGGGTCACGAAGCAGATTAAGTGAGTAGCTCTGTTTTGAAGCGTCATCGAACTCTGCCATTCGTTCCTCAAAAGTTGCATCAATCTCCGCAATCATTGTGCCAATTTTCCACCGACGCCGGTACGTTTCTACATCGCCAACAATCTTTTTTCCCTCGCCATCGAAGCACGTCCGATTCCCCTCGCTACAAGTGGGACCGGCAGGTCGAGCGACCACAACAAGCGTGTCGCCACCTTCGCAATCTTTAGCCATGGCTTTCAGGCGTAAAAAGTTGCCAGATGTTTCACCTTTCGTCCAGAGCTCATCACGAGTTCGGCTCCAAAACGTCACATTGCCGGTTTCTAGTGTTTTTTCAAGGGATTCAGGGTTCATCCACCCCACCATCAGCACCCCTCCATCGGCTTCATCCTGCACAACCGCCGGCACCATGCCACCTTGTTTCTTCCAGTCGAGTTCGGGCAGCTCAAATGTGGGCCGCTCGTCACAAACTGAGTCTGCATTTATCATTTCTTTCATTTCAAATCTCCTTACAATTGTCTAGTTCTGGATGCTATAGCATGAGAAACTAGAATAGTTAATTCTTAACAAAGCAAAACGCCGGAGCTTGTCCGGCGGTACTTTTTCGAAAAAAGAGATGACTACCTAGACAAGTCCGGCGAGAGATGAGCGTGATGAATGTTTTCTATGACAGTGCGGTAGCCACCTGAACCGTTCTGTAGCCAATCGCTGATGCGCGCTACCGTACGGCTACTCAGTTTCGTTCGTTTGATAATATTCGTATAGGACTCGCCAGCTGAAAGCATTCTAGCAGCCTCAAAACGGGCACTGATTTCTATTATTTCCTTTTCTGTCATAACATCGCGCAAAAAAGCTTGCATGGTAGGCACTTCGGCAATATCTGTCAGTACCTCAGCCAGCTGCTGAGTCATCGCTTCTTCCATAACCGATATATCATACGTTTTCATCCAGACCACTTTACCAAACTAAAGTGCCTGTGTCAACAACTTCTATAAAAAAGGGTCGCACTGTAATTAATAAAGTTAAAGCCTATGAGTTTCGGTATTGACAGAGCTCTAGCCCAAGAGTAATTTACAGTGAGAATTATCAGGAATAAGTATTTATATGAAATTTACACAAGAAGCCGCCGCCTTACAGCACGACGACACAGTTAGGGGAGTAGAGCCTGCAATTGCAGATGTCTTGGCGCTGGTTTCAGACCGCTCCCTGCGTGGCATACGAGATGATTTACAAAGCAGCTATGACGCGATTGGCGCCGCAGCGCTAAATGTGCGGAGAGAGGTTGGCGAAAGACAAGTCCAAAATTGCAATCCGACTGTTATCACCGAATTACTGTGTGGAGACCCCCTATCGAGAGCCCACGAACGGGAAATGCTAGCTAGACTTAAAGGTGTTAGCAGTGCATACATTTCTGAACGAGTGGGGCTCAGAAGAGAAATTGCGCTGCTTAATGGTCGAATAGCAGTTGAGGCAGGTTTAGCTAAGGGACAAAGGTTGCAAGCCCCTGAAGTTTAAGCCTGAGTTTTGGTGGCCTTGTTCACCTGCTCAGCAGTAATCATGGCGTTGCGGATTTGGTCGCTCATGTCGGTCATGCCACCGGGGCCGTGAGGGATAAGGATGGTACTGTTTTTGCCACTCATGCCTAGTTCTTTGATGGTGTCAAAATACTGCGTCATCATTACCAGGTTCATAACGTCTTGGCTGTTCACACCGTTCACGGCGCTACTAAAGTTTTCGACCGACTCTTTCAGCCCTTCTATGATGGCCTTGCGCTGGTTTGCAATACCTTGTCCCTGTAGCGCCTTACTTTCGGCTTCACCTTCGGCAGCCTTCACCACACGAATTTTATCTGCCTCGGCCTGCTGTATGGCTGCTTCACGCAGACGCTGTGCAGCGTTAATTTCATTCATACTCACTTTGACTTTTTCGTCGGGATTGATGTCTGTCACCAAGGCTTTTACTATGGCATACCCGAAGTCGTCCATAACTGTGTCGAGCTCTGCCTTCACCGCGGTAGCAATGTCGTCCTTCATTTCGAACAACTGGTCTAGGTTAACTGCCGGCACACGGGCACGTACGGTGTCGAACACATAAGCCGTAATCTGTTCCTGGGGGTTCTGCAGTTTATAAAACGCATCGACTGCCTTTTCGGCTGGCACAAAGTACTGCACACTCACAATAACAAAGACGAACACATTGTCCTTCGTTTTTGTCTCTACCTGAACGTCTAGCTGCTGCACGCGCAGGTTCACACGCCCAGCAATTTGGTCAATAAGCGGAATTTTGAAATTAAGTCCGGCTTTCGAGGCCTTTTTGAACCGACCAAACCGCTCCACGATAGCAATCGTTTGCTGTTTGACCGTAAATAACCCCGTTGCTAGCAAAATGATTAGTATTACCGCTATCACCCAAGCCATAAACCCTCCTTTGTTATGCCGAAATTATAGCAGACTAGCGGGCGTTCTTATAAAAACTAGCAATGATTGATGGAAGCCCAACGGCCAAGATTGCAAGCGCCCACACCGTCAGTGTTCTTATGTCATTATTTGAGTTTGGTGCCAATATAACTGTCTGCATTCTATCCCCAAGTGCGCCACGCCCAGCCAGACTTTATTGCATTTTGAATTTTCCGCTCCAAGTTTTTTTTGACTTTGGGAAAAGTCACGGATAACGGTGTCGGCTAGAAGCTTATAATTAGCGCAACCCCCACGAAACACACGACAGCAGCAACAATTTTCCAGCGCAAACGTTCTCTCTCGCCTAAGAATATAATCGCAATAATAACACTCAATATTGCACTGGTTTGAAGCAAGGGCGCAATAATGCTGACGTTTCCGCGCTGATAGGCTGCCAGAGAAGCAAGATTATCAACTGCCCAAATAACGGCCAGAAAAAGCATTTTAAGGAGTAAATCGCCCGAAATAAGATGTTTGGCAGTTTGTGCGAGTTTCGGCCGGATGAGTAGGAAAATTAGCGGAGTTCCGAAGAAACTTATCATTGTCCACGTTAGTAGGTCGGAATGCTTGCCGATATATACCCACATTGATGAAGCAATTCCGAATATTAAACCGACGAGCAGACCCATAGCGACAGACTTTTCAACATGAATTTTACGCTTCTTCCTTTCCATGAGCATCAAGAGGCTTGTCAGAATGATGACGGCACCGAGGACATCAAACATGTTCAGAGCTTCATGCAGTACAAGATAGCCCATTGCCACAACCCAAATCGTGCTTGTACCCAGCAGTGTAGAAAATATTGAAGCCTCAGCCCGCTTGAGGGTATATGCATATAAATAATGCCCAAGGCTATACAACAAGAACATTGCTGCTACCAGAAATCCGTACTTGCTAAGGTCGGGCATATGAAAGCCATTCACTAAAACAAATGGAATGAGCAGTGTACCTGTAAGGAGCTGCGAAACAACAATGAATGAAATTGGCTCGGTTTTTTCGTTGCGTAGCAAAAGCCGTTGCAGTGGCACGAGCAACGAGGCGGTGATGAGGTTGATAATGACGAATATTTCCCAAGACATAGCTGCTGTTAATATTAACAGATAGCCTGCAGATTAAGCACGCAGATAGGTCATAGAGAACGTACAGGACAGAAGAAAGTAGAGGAAAGTAGAGGGGACATAGAGGACAGTCCTCTAACTGATACTAAAATGGGGTAGGTTTGTATTTTTAAGATATAAAAAATATCACAATTATTGTGATATTTTGGTGCGCGAGAGAGGACTTGAACCTCCATGCCTTGCGGCACCAGCTCCTAAAACTGGCGTGTCTACCATTCCACCACTCGCGCGTGGACAGTGGTATTTTAGCTAATTTTGCGGTAAAAAACTAGTTGAATGTCGCCGAGAGGTTTGTGGGCAACTTGCTGCGCACCTGCAAAACCCCGCACCCGTTCAGCGCCGGGCCAAGATAGCACAAAAAGGCCTCCCGGCTTCACATGAACAAGCAGCCGTTCTAGTACATTTGGCCTAATATCGTCAAACGGCGGGTCAGCGAGCACAATATCAAACGTACTATCTTGATGGTTCCGCGACCAGCCACTAATGTTTTTTCGTAGTACACTCATCTGGCCATCAAGCCCCAGGGCCTTCACACTCGCAGTCATAGCTTTTGCCGCCTCTATGTCTATGTCTATAGCCAGTACCGAGCTAGCCCCACGGCTTAACGCCTCTATGCCTAAAGCACCGCTGCCTGCGTACGCGTCAAGAAACGTCAGCCCTTCCACATCGCCCAGCGCGTTAAAAATTGCTCCCCGGGCCTTCTCGCTCATGGGGTGCGTGCGGTGTCCCCGGGGGTTTTCAAACACGCGTCCGCCCAGTCGCCCCGCAATAACTCTCATCGTTTTGCCCGCCGCGCTTCTTTCAGCGCGCAGTGCCATATAAACGCAACTGTTAGAACAATATCCGGTATGAGTTCGCGCCGCACTTGCTTACCTAGTTTTGGCAGCCAACCGTGGCGATAAAACTGTTCGTAGTACTGGCCATCGGCAATCTTTTTCGCCTGGGATTTGAAAAATAACAGATACGGCTTTTGCCCCGTTATTACCGGAAGCTGCGTCTGCAGGCCAAGCCGACGATACCGCATGGGCAGAACCAGCAGCGCAACCCCCGCCTCAAACGCAATGTGCGTTGCCAGCAGCCCTTTATCTCCCCACATGCTCCAGTTGTTATGCATTTTTTCTCGCACGGTGTCGCCCGGCATCATCAGTTTTTCTTTGGGCGTTCGGCGGGTTTCTATTCCTTGACCTTTACGAAGCCGCTCCAGTTCCTTTTCGTATGGGTAGTGGTGCGCCGGTGTCAAACCGTCTACCACGGCATGTGCGAGCCACGCGGCTTCAAAACTTGCCCGCGTTTCGTTTCCCGAGCGAATTGCCAACACCAGTTCGTTGTAATGAGCCGAAATGATATCGAGGAGCTTGGTATCGTCTGGGTCGTATGGGTCATAGTAGTGCCATGGTTCATCCTGCGCCGGGGTTTTCCGCTTTATGGCGTCGGGGCCATTTGAACCTTCAAACGTCAGAATTTGGCGCATACGCGGGAAAGACCGAACTGCCTCTGGTGTTTCAACAGTTTGCAAATGTCGACGCGCAAGACGGTCTATTTTTTGGTGCGCCCCAAACCACCTATCCAGGTTTCGAAGCTGATGAAGGGTTGATCCAGAATACATTAGTTGAGATTCGTTACCATACGAAGTTTTGCGACATGCTTTGCAAGCTCCGGATATTGTAGCAAATTTTCTCCCTTTTCTATGAACGCTTGGGCGGCTTTGCGCGCCTCGGCAATCAGCGCCGTGTCCGAAAGCTTCACTACCCTTAGGTCGAGTGCGCCGTGTTGCAGTGCGCCGTAAATTGCCCCGGGACCTCTCAGCTCAAGGTCGAGTTCAGCAAGCCGGAAGCCGTCGTTACTCGACTCTATAGCCCGCAACCGTTTTGAGGGGGCTTTGGTGTCGCTTAGCAGCAAGTAGCACTGCGACTGCACGCTTCCCCGCCCAACTCGCCCCCGCAGCTGATGAAGCTGCGCTAGCCCAAAACGCTCGGCCGACTCTATCACCATAATGCTAGCGTTCGGCACGTCCACACCCACCTCAATAACCGTGGTTGCCACCAAAACATCGAGCTCGTGGCGTAAGAACGCCTGCATAACCGCGTCTTTCTCGCCTACCTTCATTTTCCCGTGTAGTAGTCCAATCCGCCAACCCTTGAGCTGTTTTTTTTGTAGCTCCGCGTATACATCTTCCACCGCCGCCCCTCTTACCTCTTGACTCTTATCTCTTATCTCTATCGTCGGGCACACCACAAACACCTGCCGCCCCGCCCCAATTTCACCGCGGATGCCTTCGTACAATCTGTCGCGGTTCACCGGGGATACTATTTTTGTTTCGATTGGGAGCCGCCCAGTTGGTTTATCTTTTAGTACCGAGATATCCAGTTCACCGTACAGCGTTAGGGCTAGGCTTCGTGGAATAGGCGTGGCCGTCAGTGACAAAACGTGCGGCATGTGACCCGCTTTTGCCATCAGCGTTTTTCGCTGCTCCACCCCAAATCGGTGCTGTTCATCGACTATGATGAGCCCCAGACGCAGCATATCCACTTTTTCTTGGAACAGCGCATGGGTGCCCACCAGCAACTGTGCTTTGCCACTTGCAATCTCGGCCTGCGTCTTTGCTTTGTCCTTTGCCGCCATGCTGCCGACGAGTAGATGTGGCCGCAGCCCAAACGGCTTGAGCATGGGGTGCAAGGTTGCAGCATGCTGCATGGCCAGCAGCTCGGTCGGCGCCATAAAGGCCACCTGAAATCCTTCTTTTGCCGCCATCAGCGCCACCATGGCCGCCACAACAGTCTTGCCAGACCCAACGTCGCCCTCTACGAGACGGTTCATCGGGTAGCGATGCTCCATGTCTTGGTAGGCCTGCCAAACTACCCGGCGCTGGTCATCGGTAAGCGTAAAGGGCAACGCTGCCACAAACTGTTTGGCCAGCTCGGCATTAAACGGTATGGAGAGCGCGTTTTCACGCATGCTTTCTTGTTTGTTCAGCATGCTCGCAAGACTCAGCTCAAATACTTCCTCAAACCCTAACCGGCGCCGGGCGGCAGCGAGTTGCTCCGGCGACTGCGGAAAGTGCATCGCCCCTACTGCTTCCGCGCGGGATAGCAATCCCGCCCCTGTAAAAATCCACTTGGGAAGCGTTTCGGGCAGTTCACGCAAGCTTGGTACGCACCCTGCGATGAGCTTTCGCAATTGGTTGGTAGAGATAAGCTTAGACTGTCGATACACCGGTACAATTCGCGCTGTGTTGACCGGAAACTCTTTCACCAGCTCGGCACTAGGATTCATAATCTGAAAGCGCTGATGACTCAGCTCGTACGTGCCGCTCACGTAATATTCCTGACCTGTTTTCAGAGCAGTGGCGCGGTACGGCTGGTTAAACCACACCGCTCGCACGCTGCCAGTTGCGTCTGAAAACACCGCTTCCGTAATGTGCATACCACGTCGCACATAGCGCCCAGTAGCCTGTTTCGCAGTCGCCTTAACCGTCACCGGCCCTGGCCGTAACTGTGCTATTTCCATGACCTCTGAATAATCTTCGTACCGCGTAGGCAGGTAATCAACCAAATCAAACACCGTCCGAATACCGAGCTGCCGGAGCCCCCTGGCCACGGCTTCGCCCACCCCCTTCACAACCGTCACGTCATCACTTAACAGCACAGGCCACCACCTTGACAAACCCCTTGTGATTTGCTAAGATATAAACATGGAGTAATACCTCCCGCGTTGGATCGCCATGAGCGGTCCGTTAAAGCGGGAGGTTTCCTTTTTATTATCATAATCATAGCTGTTGTATACGTGAAACTAGTTTCATAAATGATATATCACCTTGTTCGTAATAACGCCCAATTGCCCAAGCAGCAAAATCCACTGCCTGTAACTGTTTTACATCGTGCGAAGTCCGAAAGACAACTGCTCGGAGAGCGGCTTCTAGGCCATATTGTTGAATAACTTTTATGCGCTTCCTGTCGGTATCTCTTCGGTCTGCAACTATGACATGTGCCCTGTGAAATCTTCCGGCAATCAATGCAATCGCCCGGTAGTAGGCTTCTTCTAAGCTACCATGCACTTTTTGTTTATCGATTAGTACAAAATATATAGAAACTTCTAACGCCTCTAGTGTTTGCAGCACTCGACGGCGCGTCGCATCATCTACCTTATGGGCATGTAGCTCATTCAGATTATGGAACTGTGGCTTTGCCTTCCAAATAGTTGATATAGCCTTTGCAACCTTTCTATCATGCTCAGTTACAAGCGCAGCCACAATAATGTGCCTACTGGAAGTACCAGGCTCGCCACTCTCATCGATATACACATACTCCATCACTCTAAGCCTATCGCAGGCAGCGTGTTCTGTCTATCTGGGGCGGGACTTGGCGATGTGTTGTGCGGCCAGTTCGGTCTGGGCATCAAGTGGGGGTAATTCAACTTCGTCGTAGCGACGAGAGAGGGCCAGGCGGAGGAGTTCGTCGGCAAACGCAGGGTTTTTGACAAGCACGGGGCCGTGGCTGTAGGTGCCAAAGATATTTTCTACGCGGCAGCCTTCGGTTTTGTCTTGGCCGTTGTTGCCGTCTCCTTGCGTGACGGTGCCGAACGCAAGTGTCGAGTCATCGAGCGTCGTGACGCCGCTGTGGTTTTCGTAGCCCACCACTTCGCCGTATGGTGTTTCGTAGACGGTGTTGCCTATCATGCGTTGGTCACCGCCAATTGTTTCAAGCGGCAATATACCGATACCTTTTATTTCTTCACCCTCATGGGTGACGAACCGGCGGCCAAATAGCTGGTACATCCCGCATATCATGAGCATAACCACGCCGTCTTCGGCCATTTTGGTCAGCTGCTCGGCTTTGGCCTGCAGGTCATCCTGGATTTTGCCCTGCCCTGCGTCTTGGCCACCACCACCAATGATGATATCGGCTTCACTTGGGATGGGGTCGCCAACACCGACCAGCTTCACCTGGACATCAATTCCGCGCCACTCTGCCCGTTTTTGCAGCACCAAGCGATTGCCGGTGTCGCCGTATATGTTCATTTCGCGCGGGTAGAGATGCACAATAGTCAGATGATACGCATTCGAATCTTGAATTTTGAATCTTGAATTTTGAATTGGTGAAGCACTTTTGTGTTCCATGTTCATGAGTCCCCCTCATCAAGACCGGATACGACTCCCAAATACATGCTTCGAACCTTCAGCATCGCAGTATACGTGCAAAATAGTATGGCTTCTCCGCCAGCAGCTGCTGTGCGGTTATTTAACGCGCTAATATATTCGGCAAGGTCTTCATGGCTTGCGACTGTTTTTACTTCGTCGTATTTTAGCCGGTTAGCCATGTCTGCCGCCCGGACGCCGCCGCACAGCACCGGAGAAGTAATAGCGGAAAAATCAACATCCCATAGCCAAGAGACGTCACGTCCGTCTGGGTAATCATCATTAATGGCGATGCCGACGGTTTTGTAGTCTTTCAGCTCGAGCATGCGTAGTGCTTGCATAAACCCGCCGGGGTTTTTCACAAGCTGGAGCGTCAGCTTGCCGCCGCCTGGCAGGGATATGACTTCACCTCGGCCAAAAGCCGGCTCTACCGTTAGGATTGCCTCTGCAAGCTTTGCAGTATCCGGTTCGGGTAGCACCTGATACAACACGCACAGTGCAGCCGCTAAGTTCAGCGCATTGTGACCGCCCTGGAGCTGATACTGGTAACGGTGTGGCGTACCGTGCACCGTAAGCGAAACCGATTCTTCGTCGTAGCCGGTGAGTTCTATGAGTGGCGTACCGCCGAGCGCGAATGTCGCCGTCTCGCCATGATACAGTTGGTCGTCGGTCAGAAATTCCGGCTGCAAGTCTTTGCTATGCGCATACCAAACTGTTTTTACTTTGTCCTTGACTGCTATAGTACTGACGCGTTCGTCATTGGCATTGAGCACCGCAAATTCGGTAGCCGATTGTGCCAACGTTTCTAGTAGCCTCAGTGTGGTATCGATCTCGCCAAACCGGTCCATTTGGTCGCGCATGACATTGAGCACCAGTACGCCTCGTGGTTTAACAACTTTCGCAAAATGAACGGCGTGCGCTTCATCTTGCTCGAAGACAGCAATATCGTAGGGCAATTTTCCACCCCAACTTGCTTTATCTACCACGGCGCTTATAATGCCGCGCACAAAATTACTCCCTGTGGGGTTCGTAAGCACCCTATGGCCTTGCGACTCCAGTAGTTTCGCGATTATCTTCGTCGTCGTCGTTTTCCCATTGGTGCCCGACACCACAATCACGCCGCCGGGCAGCTGCGCCAGCATAACCGCCAAAAAGTTTGGACTAAGCTTCTCAACCACCCGCCCGGGCAGTGCCGAACCCGTCCGACCCATGAGCCGCAAGCCCTTAAGTGTCAATTTTCCAACCGAGAGACCAAGAAATCGCATATACACGATTATAGATTATCAGCCGGGTATCGCCGAATCATGGCGCATCAACAGGTGAGAAAGCCCTAACTAACGCAATCATTTTTTCTGCATCTATACATTGCTGCATTCTCGCTGCTGCAATCGGTTCAGTCATGTGCTGCCTTGCTATCCCCAAGACTATTCGACCCGCTTTACTTTCAAAATCCACCATTTGACGTTCTTTCGGCAATAGCCATGGCAAACCCCCAGAGCGAGCAAGCTCTCTGCTAAGTATGTGACTAGGATCTCTTCGCAGAACTCGAGTACGGGTATCTGGAGCCACATCAAGCACATCGCGAACTTGATCCTCGCCGGTTGGCATTTCACGACCCCAGGCGCCGTAGCGAGGGTTTGACACTGTTGACATATAATTCCTACTGCCATCTTGAGGTCTTCCTCCGAGATAGACCACCTCAGCACACACTGCGTGTCGAGCTATTCGTTGTATTGTGATATCGTCTAGGAGTATAGGCTCATGCCCCTTAGGTAAATGCTTCGGCTGCACCGCGTCAAAACTCTGCGAAAGTAAATAACCTGTTAACCATTTTGGTCCAAAAAGTTTTCCAGGCCCTGGTAGAGTATAGTTCTGATTCGAGGCCCTTATGCCGCCTATCGCTTGTAGCCAGGGGAAAGCTCTAGTGTGAATCTCCCTGGCTGTCTTTGGCGGTCGGACCGACGAACCATCTTGTGGTGTCGGATTCTTAATTCCCTCCAAAGCATACCGTGGCAAGATAGAGCGTACAGATGGGGGTACGTCAAAATGATATACAATCATAGGCACTTCAGGACGTTTCAGTGCCATATCTAGGAGTAGCAGCTGCTTCGAAGTGTTTGGATTGGGCTTAACAGCACTCAATACTACCGATTGTTCAATCAAATATGCCCCAACCCCACTGCTTTTAGCGTTAATCGCCAGTGTTTCTATATCTGTCCAAGCATCTGATAATACACCAGGCGCTGCAGGCTCGCGTGCCAAAATGCTATACGCTTCCCGGGCTGCTAAATCCTGCCAACGACTGGCCTCACTCGCTCCATCAGCAGGCTGCCTACCAAAATAATTCACGCTGGCTCCTATTCCTATATGAGCAATATTATATACTACTATTGCGCCATAATGGAATACTATCTATTGTAGTTCTACAAGTGCAGAGTCTTTGTGGGCTTTGCCGCGGCGTAGGATGAGGCGGCCAGCGGTAAACAACGCAGGATTGAAGTTTTCATCTGAGACTTTCACCCCATTTATAGAAATGGCGTTTCCTTGGAGTAAACGGCGGGCTTCGCCGTTGCTGCTGGCCAGGCCAGCGTCAACCATTGCCATCAATACCGAGCCATCCTCAGCAACTTGCACGCTCGGAATTTCTGCTCGCAATGCCTGAATAGTCGAGCCATCGGCCTCACCCACAGGTGCCTCGCCCACCAAGCAGGCAGTTACCTTCTGGGCAGTTGCAAGGGATTCTTCGCCGTGCACAAGCCGCGTAACTTCCTCGGCCAGACGCGTTTGTGCATAGCGCGCGCTAGGGTTCTCCTGCTGTTTTGCCATAATGCTTTCAACTTCTTCTTTCGGCAGCAGGGTGTAGATTTTCAGGTAGTCTTCTACCCCTAAATCGTCGCAGTTTATCCAAAACTGGTAAAAGCCCGTCGGCGTTGTTTTGGCAGGGTCAAGCCACACGGCACCGCCCTCGCTTTTGCCAAATTTCACCCCAGTCGTTTTATTCACAATAAGCGGTGCTGTCCATATGTGCGCCTCACCCCCGGCCATACGACGTATGAGCTCCACGCCAGCAATACAGTTTCCCCACTGGTCGGAACCGGCCACCTGCAGCGTTGCACCCTTTTCACGGTACAGGTGGAGGAAATCAAATCCCTGTATGAGAGCATAGCTAAACTCGGCGTACGAAATGCCGTCGCCGTCTTCGGTCAAACGGTCTTGGACAAACTGGCGGCCGAGCATTTGGCGCATTGGCACGTGCTTGCCGACTTCACGCAAAAACTGGAGGTAGCCAAACTCTTTAAACCAGTCATAGTTATCGACAATTTCAAAGTCGTGTCCGGCAAAAATTTTGCGGTACTGTTCCGATATACCCTGCTTATTGCGCTCTATATCCTCGAGCGACAGCAGGTCACGTTCCTGTTTTTTGCCGTCTGGGTCACCAATCATGCCGGTGGCACCACCTACCAGCAAGATGGCCTTGTGGCCGTGATCTATAAAATGGCGAATCATCATAGCAACAGCGAAGTTACCTACCGTCATGCTATCGGCACTTGGGTCAACACCCCAGTAAAACGTTATCGGCTTGCCATTAAGGGCGCCGGTATCTTTGTACGTTGTTTGATTGGTAAATCCTCGCCAGGCGAGTTCCTCTGATAATGTCATGGTTTTAGTATACATAGTTAAGAGATAAGAGTTAAGAGATAAGAGTTAAACCTCAGCTCGAAGCGGGACCATTGCTGGAGCCAAAGACGATCGTCAAGCGTAAGCGAAGCATTTAGGGACGGGGCTGATTATGTCTAATTATTTCACCATAATCAACAGGGAGGACAGGCCCTCCCCCTGTGAACCCGCCGGTTAAAACGGGTTCGAGTTAGTTAGATTTTGCTTGTGCTTCGTAGGCCATATTTTGCTATACTGAATTGCAGTATATAAGTGGAGTAAAGCGTAGCTACATGAAACAGCTTGAATCGAACCGTCCCCGACGCTCTAAAGCAAAATCGAACACCTTCGTGACGCGCAGTGGCAAGACCATTAAAGTAAACCGGTCACTGAATGAGCGTTTGCGAGCGAGTCGCGAAGCCAAAGCCCGCCGCAAGGCTGCATATCTTAGTAGTCTCCCTGCCCAGCCCTGGAAACGGCTTCTTTACCGTATGAGTCCAAAACGAATTGCAAAGTACTGGTTTAGCCGCGAGGGTGCGCTCATGGCGCTCAAAATCACCGGTGTTAGTTTTGTGGTGGGCTTCTTACTTTTAGTAGGCGTGTTTGCCTACTTCCGAAAAGATTTACCGAAAATAAATGACGTAAACGGCAGTAACTTTGGCGGCAGCATTACCTACTATGACCGAACTGGTACTGTCCTGCTCTATCAAGATTACGAAGCGAAAAAACGAGTTCCCGTGGCAGAAGACCAAATAGCCGAAGTAATGAAACAAGCCACGCTGGCTATAGAAGACCGAAACTTCTTTGAGCACGGCGCGTTCGATACAAAAGGTATTGTTCGAGCGGCAGTCAATGAAGTAAAAGGTGGCAGCGGTGGTCGGCAAGGCGGCTCGACCATTACGCAGCAGCTGGTGAAGCTTAGCGAAGGCTGGGAAAATGAACGAACCGTTAGCCGAAAGGTCAAAGAACTCATTCTTGCCGTTGAGCTCGAGCGCGAATACAGTAAGAAAGAGATTTTAACTGGGTACCTCAACATGGCCCCATACGGTAATGTCAACTATGGGGTGGAGACAGCAGCCCAAGATTACTTTGGGGTCAGCGCAAAAGACCTCAGCCTTGCTCAGGCCGCTATGCTTGCGGCCATTCCGAAAGCACCCGGCTCGCTCTCCCCCTATAGTAGTCCGGAGTTTAATAAAAGCCTTGGAACAAACTACTTCGACAGGGAATGGCTCATCGGCCGTCAGCACTACATACTCGATGTTATGGTTGATGAAAAATATATCACCAAGCAACAAGCTGCTGACGCCAAAAAAGTTGATATTTTGGCTCAAGTAAAACCACGTCAAGACAAATATAACAACATTAAAGCACCCTACTTTGTGCTTGCAGCCAGGGACGAGCTGTACAAAACCTTTCCTAAAGCAGTCGTCGATAATGGTGGATGGAAGGTTATAACCACAGTAGATATGGACCTGCAAGCGCTCGCTGAAAAATCTATGAACGATGGGCGCGCGCAGTTAACCCGCCAGCGGGCAGATGTGGGGGCCTTTGTTGCCGAAGATAATGAAACTGGGCAAATCGTAGCACTCGTTGGGGGCTGGGGACTAGACACGCCTGGATACGGCGAAAATAACTATGCAAACCAAATGTACATATCACCAGGCTCAAGCATTAAGCCCTACAACTACCTGGCTTTTATAGACAACAACAAGAATGTTGGTGCTGGTAGCGTTCTGTACGACACTCAAGGACCGATTGCACAGTACACGTGTACTAACAGAGCTCGTCCCGAAAGCGGCGGCAACTGTTTGTTTGACTTTGACCGGCGATACCCCGGCCCAATGACGCTGCGCTATGCACTTGGCGGTTCTCGTAACGTGCCTGCCGTGAAGGCCTTTACCTCAGCCGTACCGAACGATACGAGCCCTGGCCGCACAAACTCCATCAATAAAGTTATCTCAACCATAGATGGGCTCATGGACAACCCTGATGGCTACCGCTGTTTCAAGGATGCAACTGATGTTACTACAGCAACCAAGGCAGATGAAACGCAGTGTTATGCCTCAGCAGGTATTGGCGACGGTGCGTACCTGCACCTTGACGACCACGTGAATGGCATCGCCTCTATTTCGCGGCTCGGCAAGTCGCTGCCAAAAACCTACATTTTGAAAGTAACAAATGCTGCCGGCAAGACACTTAAAGAATACAAACAGCCAGCCGGAAAACAAATCGTAAAACCCGATTCAGCGTACATAGTCAACGACATGGCGTCAGACCCAGCAGCATCTTATCTGGGGAACAGTTGTAACGAACAAGGGTGTGGCGGACTAAAGTTCCACCGCTATAAAGGGTGGAAAATTGGCATAAAAACTGGTACCACAAACAACCTGCTCGACGGCATGATGGTCAGCTGGTCGAAGAAATATTCAGCTGGCATATGGGTCGGAAACCACACGCGCACCGTGCCGTACTACGGCCAGCCAGAAAACATGACTGCCCCTATTATGAAACAGTTTATGCAAGGGGCGCATGACCGTGCCGGAGCGGCCGACAACTGGAAAGAGCCTACGGGCATCAAAACAGCCCCAGCCTTCATAAACCGCAGCAAGAACGGCGCAGGACAAATCGTCCCGAGCCGCGCCACCGACCTCTTCCCTTCCTGGTATGTTGGAAAGGCAGCCTCAACAAACGAAGTGCTAGACAAAGTTTCCAACAAGCTAGCCACGAGCTGTACTCCGCCGCTTGCGAAACAAAGCAGCGCAAACAGTAATGCAGCGGGCTGGAACGTCGATGTCTTCTCGGGTGGTAGTACCGGCGGCAACGCTCCTGCTACGGGTAACGACGACATCCATAACTGTAATGATGCCAAACCAACAGCTAGTATTACAGCAGTGAATGGCGCTTCTACCGTCAGCGAAGCTGGGCTAACATGTCCCGAGGCGGGCTGTAGTATTATGGTTCGCGTCGACCAAGGTACTCACGCGCTTAACGACGCGGCACGGGCAAGCTTCCCCGGTACACTTTCACTATCGATAAACGGCCAGCAAGTGCAGTCGCAGGGGGTTAGCGCCAGTGGTGATTACCAGTTTACGTATGTGCCCGCTAGCGATAGTGCCGAATCCCTGCAGGTAACCATACAAGTCACCGACAGCGTTCTCTACCAAGGCAGCGACAGCGCAAGTGTCTCGGTGGTGAAAGCCCCCAGCGTACCGTCAACCTAACACTCCAACCCTCCTAGTACCCCGACCCTCCTATCCTGAGGTATCATAGTCATCAGATATAGTGCTGGCTTGTTAGCATCTGCCTGAGGTGTAGCCATAGCTACGACAAAGGGCAAGCCAGCGTGCCAGCGCCGCGCCTTGTATGTATTGTTTATTTCTGGAGAAATTCGTTTAGCGCTGTGCGTACATCTGGCACCGTCACAAGAAATGATGGCTGCTTTGCGCTGCCCCGTATGCGCGGCCCGATTGCGCAGTCAAACCCGAGCTTTTTGGCTTCTGCGACACGCTTTTCTATAAACGGCACATGGCGAATTTCACCTGAGAGGCCTATTTCACCGAAGACAACTGCATTTCGTTTTAGTTTGAGGCCTTTGGCCGCAGAACCAATTGCCATACACACCGCCAGGTCGGCAGCCGGGTCTTGCAAGCGCAGTCCACCCACAATGTTGACGTAAATGTCCATTTCAGCCAAATTGAGCTTGGTGCGGCGTTCTAACATGGCGACAAGGAGGTTCACTCGATTGAGGTCAATCCCGCTTGCGGCCCGTTTTGGGTACCCGTAATTCGTCTTGTTTACCAAGGCCTGCACCTCGACGAGAAGTGGTCGCGTGCCCTCTAGGGTCGCGAGTACCACCGAGCCGTCAGTGATTTGTCGCTCTTCTAGCAGCGCCTGTGACGGGTTGAGGACAGGTTTCAGCCCCTGTTCGTCCATTTCCATTATTGCCGCCTCGGTGGTTGGCCCAAACCGGTTCTTGGTAGCTCGAAGCACCTTAAAACCGCCGTAGGCATCTCCTTCAAGTGTGAGGACAACGTCTACAATGTGCTCAAGAATTTTTGGCCCAGCTATGGAGCCTTCTTTGGTGACATGCCCAACGATGATGAGTGCCGTATTTGACTGCTTCGCCGCCTGCAGGAGTATATTTGTACTGTTGGTAATCTGACTAACACTACCTGGCGCAGAACTAACACCGACCGCATTCATCGTCTGGATAGAATCGACAACTACCAGTTCGAATTGCTTGCTGGCAATAGTAGCCGCCGCGTCATCTGCTTGGCTGCTATTCGCTATTTCTAGCTGAGTTGCCGATGCACCCAGGCGAGATGCCCGCATAGCAACTTGGTGTTCTGATTCTTCGCCGCTAATGTATAGAACTGGCCTGCTCGCTGCGACGTGGTTTGCTACCTGCATAAGGAGTGTGCTCTTTCCAATCCCTGGCTGCCCGGCAATCAGGACCACCCCGCCATGCACAAGCCCGCCGCCCAGCACAGCGTCGACATCAGCCAGTGTGGTTGGTATACGTTTTTCTTTTTGGCGCGTACTACTCAGTACATCCTGGGATGCCAAAATCTTCCCTGTCGGCTTCGCCCCATTTCCACCAGCGGCAACAAGCTGAACTTCTTCCTGCAGCGTATTCCATTCGCCACATTGGCTACACCGCCCCGCCCACGCGCTGCTTTGGGCGCCGCAAGAACTACACACAAACTTCACACTATTTTTCGCCATAGGTTCTCAGTATAGCAACATTGGTGCTCTATGAGTACAGCAAAAGCAGTCGCCACCTTGCGCCATACCAATTGACTACGGCCATCTGGACCGACTTACTGGGCGGCGGGGAGGCCTTCGGCAGAAAGGGCCTGTGTTAGTTGCCGTTCCTCGAGCGCTATAGTATTACGCGCTTCAACAATGTCGTTATATTTTTTTATGTCTGCACGGGTCTGTTCAAGTAGTGCGTTATAGGAGCGAACAAGGCGATTGTAGTCTGAAACCCGCGAATTGTACGCAACTGCATCTGCCTTTCGAAGAGAGTCGAGCTGGTTTTGCTGCAGGTCTAGCTCGGCTTTTTGCGACGTCAGGGCGTCCTGATTTTGTTCTATTTCTTGCTTTAGCCCGGTTAGCGCTGTGTCATACCCTGCAATACGTTCGCGGCGTGATGTAAACTCTGCTTGATAGCGCACCGCAAGCGTTGCAACGGCTTTCCTGTCGGAGAAATACCGCGCATAGTGCTTCTCGAGCGAGCTGGGGAGTTCGAGAATTTCGGTTGCGAAAATAGAGTGCATTTCGTTTGCGAGTTCAGTTGGCTCCGTTTGGCGGTACGAAGCTATGGTTTGTTTTATGCGGTCGTCTGTTAGGGTTTCGAAAAAGTCCTCTAGCTGTTTATTGAGCTGTTTTTTCTCATTTGCCGAAAGTCGGGCGTAGGCAGCATGCAGCATTTCGTGAGCAGCGGTAACTTCCTCCACGCCCTGCAGTCGTACATCATTCACGCGGTAAAGGTAAATACCCTTGTCGCCACCTTTGTAACAACCAAGAATGATTGTTTTTTCGGCCGCAATGGGACACTCCTTACTAAACGTGGCCGCCTCCATAAGCTGCGGCCGGTTTACATAAAACAAGTGCGTACCGAGCTCATTCATCTTGGTGGCTTGTGCGATTGCGGTGACATCTGCTGACGGCGTGTAGCCACGAAGCTTCCACCAGTCAACGACGCGCTGCTGGTTCGCATATAAAATACCAAGAAAGCCCAGCCATACGAGCAGGCCTATGAGAACTCGGATGCGGTGAGTTTTTGGTTGGTTTTGCATTGGTTTAATTATAGCAAGAGGGGCCAGCCAGGGCAGCAATATGCCAACGAATACGGTTTAAAAGCTACTCGGCGTGCGTGGCGTAGGTGAGCGAATCATCACGCGAACCGACGTGGATAATATCGCCTTTGGTATATTTGTCGTCGAGGATATCGAGAGCCAGCTGGTCTTCTATGGTGTCTTGAATGAGCCGGCGCAAGGGACGAACACCGTTTTTCGCATCGTAGCCATGTTCAAGCAAATATTGTTTTGCGCCGGTGGTGAGTTGGACGCTGACGCCGTGTTTCTGCAGGCGTTTGCGGAGCTCTTCGACTTGCAGGTCTATGATACGGTAGATGTCTTTTTTCGTAAGACCCCGAAAAACGACAACCTTGTCTATTCGGTTGAGCAGTTCGGGTCGCAGCTCTTTTTTCAGCCGAGCCATGACGTCATCTTTGTTTTGTTCATGCATAGCGTCGAGGTCATCAAAGTCTGCCCTGCGTCCAGCCTGAAAGCCTAGGGCTGCCTCTTTCTGGAGCTTGTCAGCACCAATGTTACTGGTCATAATAACTATGGTGTTTGTGAAATCAATTCGGCGACCTTTTGCGTCGGTCAGATAGCCGTCTTCAAGAACCTGCAGCAGCATATTGAATACATCTGGGTGCGCTTTTTCTATTTCGTCAAAAAGCACGAGACTGTATGGCTGCCGACGAATTTTGTCGGTGAGCTGCCCGCCGTCGTCATAACCAACATAGCCGGCTGGGGCACCCACCAGCCTTGAAACATTGTGGTGTTCGCCAAATTCACTCATATCAATTTTTATGAGCGCACTCTCCGAACCAAAGAATTCTCTTGCCAGCACCCTCGCTAGTTCGGTCTTACCGACTCCTGTCGGACCAAGGAATATAAAAGAGCCAATCGGTCGGCTGGCTGCGCTTATACCACTTCGGTTCCGCCGAATTGCTCGGCTCACTACTTCGACTGCCTCTGTTTGACCAATTACATGCCGGGCTATGTTCTTTTCGAGCTGCAGCAAATACTTTGCCTCGCTTTTTATGACCTTTCGAACCGGTACACCCGTAATACGCGAGACAACCTCTGCAACATTGTCGCTAGTCATGACAAGCTGTTTGCCTGTTTTGGTGGTTTTGTACAGCTCATCGAGTTGCTTCTGAATCTGTGAAGCTCTGGTTTTGCTACGGGCAGCACGTTCATAATCTTCTAGGTCGACTGCGTCATCTATGCGTGCATTTACTAGTTTCAGTTCCTTTTGGAGCTTGCGTACCTCTGGACTCGTCTTGCCCTTCTCTACACGCAAGGCAGCTGCAGTCTCGTCCAGCAAATCAATTGCCTTGTCTGGCATAAACCTGTCTTGAATGTAACGCTTGGCAAAGTTTACGGTGTCGTCGATAACCTCGTCACTAATGCTGACTCCGTGGAACTCTTCATAATGTTTTCGCAGCCCCTTCAGTATGGCAATAGTTTCCGGGACGGTTGTTTCTGGCACTTGGATAGGCTGGAAACGCCGCTCAAGTGCTGCGTCTTTCTCGACATGTTTCGTGTACTCCGCCGTTGTTGTTGCCCCAATAACCTGAATTTTTCCGCGAGCCAGCGCAGGCTTCAGAATGTTACCTGCGTCCATAGAGCCCTCGGCCGCACCAGCACCAACAATAAGATGAAGCTCATCTATGAACACAACGGTGCGCTTATCTCCCTCTAGCTCAGCCATGACTTTTTTAAGCCGTTCTTCAAACTCTCCACGGTATTTTGTACCGGCGACCATGGCAGCAAGGTCGAGCATAACAATACGTTTGTCGAGCAAACTGTCCGGAACATCTTCGTTAATAATTCGTTGCGCGAGACCCTCGACTATGGCCGTTTTGCCAACACCTGGCTCACCTATGAGCACCGGATTGTTTTTTGTGCGCCGGTTTAGTATGGTCACCACTCGTTTAATCTGCGGCTCGCGGCCTACCACCGGGTCAAGCTTGCCGCCGCGCGCCTGCGCCGTCAAATCGGTGCCAAACTGGTCAAGCATACTTTTGCTGCTGCGCTGGGTTTTTCGGGATGTTCGCCGCGAACCAGGCTCCACGGTTTCGTGGTCTGCATCGTCAAACTGGCGACTCAGGAAGTTTTCGAGCTCGCGGACAATACTGTCGGTGTTTACGTTCATATCGCGCAGCAAAACACTTGCGCGAGAATTTTTTTGACTAAGCAAACTATACAGAATATGTTCTGTACCACAGAAATCTTGGCCGTAGTCCTGCGCAACATCGTAGGCCATGCGAAGGGTCAGTTTTGCTGTTTCGCTGTAGCCTTTAGCGCCCATATTTATAACAATGTTTTTTGGCGACAGCTTGAGTGCAACCTGCGCCTTGCTAAGGGTAACGCCCGCATCTTCGAGGATTTTTCCGCCCAAACTGCCATCTTGCGCCATAACACCGAGTAACAAGTGCTCGGTACCAATGTAAGCATCACCAAGACCACGAGCAATTGTACCAGCGTGTGCGAGACTACGGCGCGCGTTTTCGGTCAGGTAATTAGAGAATTCTTGATAGTCTGGTTGCATAGTTCGCTCCTTCGTCGCTCATAGAGTCATGAGATATGAGTCATGAGTCAAGAGTGGAGATTGTCTTTGGCGTTGCCAAATTAATGAAACTGGATTTCCGCTTCGCGGGAATGACAATCCTCGAAAGCAGTACAATCAGTGTACAAAATTAGCACTCCCCCGTCAAGAGTGCTAATCTTCTTTCCACATTTCGGGTGGAGCTGCGGCACCAATCATTGGACCAATACGCTTTAGGCTAATAACCGCTATATCTTCCCTGTTGATAATTCTGCCGTTCGGGTCACCATCTTCCGTATCTAATACCAGATAATCTCCGAGCGTTACGGTTGGATCGTCAGGATTATGTTCATCCAGACCCAAAACAATACCCCTTCCAACTGCGCTACTTTCAACCCAGTAACCTCCTACCCAATCACCTACCGGAAAAAATATTTTTGGGACACAGTGTGCTGGCCGTACCCACTCAGGCTTCAGCATGTCTCGTAGCAAAGATACATGCCCCACTATCATCCCGGGCCACTTGTCGTACCATTCTTCGGGTTTCTCGCCGGGGTAATCTTCTGGTCTAAAACTCATTGTCTTATAATTATATACTCCAAAATAATTCAAAGGTATACTTAAATTTACTTTGGGTATACTTTTATAACTTTCAGGAAAGAGAAGTTGAAGCTGCGGCGAAGCGGCCCCACGCAATAAGAGAACCTATCTTGGTTCTCTGATTGTTATTCCCCGTGTTCTTCGATGGCGTCTAGGAGGGAGCTCTCGAGTTGTTCTTTTTTCTTGAGGCGCGGCTGTTTTGGCAGCTCTTTCACCTGTGGTTCGCCTTCAACTACGGGCGCATTCTCTGCCTCTATATCGAGCTCATAGCCAACAAGTTTGCTGGCAAGCCGTACGTTTTGACCACCACGGCCAATGGCAATGCTTAACTGGTCTTCTGGCACAAATACTTTGGCGCGCTTGGCAGCTTCATCTATGACGACGCGGTTTACTTTAGTCGGGCTGAGCGCGTTCATAATGTACTGCGCTGTGTCTTCGGCAAAGACAATTATGTCAATCTTTTCCTGTTCGCCCACTTCACCCACAACCGCATTCACACGCGTCCCATGGCCGCCAACGAATGTTCCCACTGGGTCTACACCTGGCACGGTGCTAGCAACCGCAATTTTGCTGCGAACACCAGCCTCACGGGCAATGTTCTTTATTTCCACCGCACCGGCATCCATTTCTGGTACCTCGGCGCGGAACAGCCACTCCATAAACTGTGTGTTTCCTCGTGAAACGACGAGCTGCGGACCGCGAGGGCCTCGTTCGACATCTTTTAGGAACACCTTGAGCCGCTGGCTTGGGTAGTAGCGCTCACCCTGAATCTGTTCGCTCTTGGGCATAATACCCTGCGCCTTGCCCAGTTCCAGCCGGACAATCATGCCCTCAACACGGCTGACCATAGCGTTGATGACAGTGCCGATTTTGTCTTCATACTCGGCAAGCACAATCTCACGTTCTGCTTCGCGCAAACGCTGCAATATAACCTGCTTGGCGGTCTGCGCTGCCACGCGGCCAAAGGTGGTTACCTTTTCGTGCAGCTCAACAAACTCGCCAATGGCCACATCTTTCTTAAGCTTCTTGGCATCGTCTAGGCTTATTTCAAAATCTTCGTCACCAACTTTCTCTACCACTTCTTTGCTGACGTACGCATCTACTTCACCGCTGTGCAAGTTCATGCTCACGCGCACTTCTTGTTCACGCTCACCATAATCGCGCCGGTAGGCTGCCGCAAGCGCCTGCTCTACCACTTCTTTTACCGTATCTTCCGGCAAATTCTTTTCTTCGGCTATAGCCTGAATAGCTACTGCTAGTTGTTTAAAATCCATATCCATGAGTCGCTATGCTCCCTTTATCATTTATCCTATCACATGTGACAATTTGTGTTACCTTACGAAAAAAGCCGACCTGCCGGCCGACCTAACAAGTTCTATACTATATGCCTTTAGTAAATCTGTCAACGCCTTATTATGCATATTATTCTTCACTAAGTGCATATTTTTTAACTGCTTCAACTATGTTAAACACTGGCGCACTCCCGTCGATTATCCAATAGGCTTCATGCTTTTGCTGAAAATTGTTCGCAAACCGTTCTATCGGACTTTTTGAATATGTATACTTCATAAGACCATCTCCAACTACTGCCGTTAGCGAACCAACGACAGTAGCTCCAGCAACTATAGCAGCAGCCTGTAGGGGCATGCCGAGATAAAATGGGTGAAGTTGCTCGATGAATTTACCTTTACCAAGTTGTACTGATGCTCTTGCTAACTCAAGCCCAAAAATGCCAACCTTATCAGCTGCTCTTTCGCTAATATGCCTACCTTTTTTACCATTTATAACATCGTCGACAAAGTGTCCTGTCTCGTGAAGAAGCGTATTATTCAAACTTCTCGTATCCACGTAGCTCGCCTCGTCATCGTCCCATGCTAGATTATGACCCGCAAATATGCGTATTCGTCTTGAGCCAAATAAATAATCTCCTTTTGTTGAGAAATAATCCGCATCTGACTCATACATCTTGCCACGCTTTTGAACCCTCTGTCGTAATATTTCAGAAAAAGGTTGGTAAACTATTTGGAGGCTTTCTCTATCATCGGCAGAACAGCCGCTTTGCGCCAATAATTCAACATAGACTTCTTGGTTATGCCTAAAACCATCTATTAGCTCACTTACTTGCGGGTGAACTTGTACTGCTGGATACCCTTTTTTCTGAGCTAACGTATACGCCGTCATATTGATATAATTATAGCATAATATGTTATATAATTCAATACTGTACACTATAGGATATGAAAAAAGTTACTCGTTTATATACCCAGTTTCAGCCGGAAAAGTATGAGCTGGAAATCCGGCTCGATGAAGACAGCATGCGGTTTTCAGGGCGTGTTGTTGTGGCCGGGAAAAAGGTGGGGCGGCCCAGCCAGCGGCTAACGTTTCATGCAAATGGGGTGAAGGTCACCTCTGGGAAAATAGTAAGACGAGACAAAAAGGGCGAAGCAGAACTACCCCTCGCACGTATAAACCACCACAAATCTTTCCAAGAAGTGCGCCTGCATACCGAAAGCATGGCGTACCCTGGCGAATACACAGTGACCATGGAGTTCGAAGGCAAAATCACCGACGGCATGACCGGCATATACCCCTGCTATTGGAAAGACGCAGATGGCAAGGAACAGAAGTTGTTTGCCACTCAGTTCGAGAGTCACCATGCGCGCGAAGCCTTCCCGTGCATAGACGAGCCAGAAGCAAAGGCGGTGTTCGAGCTTACGCTCATGACGCAGGAGGGGGTGCAGGTTTTAAGCAACACACCTATAGCGGAACAAGGGGGAATCAAAGAGTCAAGGAGTCGAGGAGTCAAAGGCGCCAGTTCTACATCTGGGCATCTACAAACTACTAACTACCGACTACAAACTACCTTTCAACCAACACCACGTATGAGCACCTACCTCCTGGCGTTCGTCACGGGAAACCTACACAAGAAATCTGCCAAAACCAAATCTGGCGTGGATGTCAATGTGTGGGCCACCACAGTACAGCCAGCGGAGTCGCTCGACTTTGCACTCGATGTCGCTACGCGCAGCATAGAATATTTTGAAGATTATTTCGGCGTACCGTACCCACTGCCCAAGGCCGACCATGTTGCCCTGCCAGACTTTTCTAGCGGTGCCATGGAAAACTGGGGACTTATAACCTACCGAGAGCGAGTTTTACTAGACTACCCCGGCCAGACAAGTCAAGGTATACGCGAATACATTGCGCTGGTGGTGGCACACGAAACCAGCCACCAATGGTTCGGCAACCTCGTGACTATGCGCTGGTGGGACGACCTGTGGCTCAATGAATCCTTTGCCAACATGATGGAATACCAAGCGGTCGACGCCATGTTCCCACAGTGGGAGGTTTGGAACCAGTTTATTGCGAGCGAGGGTCTGGCTGCCTTCCGGCGCGACGCCACCTACGGCGTACAGTCCGTTCATGTCGACGTACACCACCCAGACGAAATCAGCACACTTTTCGACGGCAGCATCGTCTACGCCAAGGGCGGACGGCTGCTAAATATGCTCAAGCACTACATCGGCGAAGCCGCATTCCGCAAAGGACTGAGCGCATATTTCACCCAACACGCCTACAGCAATACCCGAGGTGATGACCTCTGGGCGGCGCTCAGCGCAGCCAGCAGAAAAGATGTTGGCACATTTATGAACCCGTGGCTTCAGCGTTCCGGCTTTCCGGTCGTACACGTCGCCCAAACCTCTACGGACATTTCTCTTAGCCAAGAGCACTTTCTTGACGACCCCAGCAAAGCCGATGCTACCCGGCTGTGGCCAGTGCCGGTATTTGCAAACGAAGTGAACGCTCCAGAGGTATTTGATACATCCCAGGTGAAATGGACCGCTTCAAAGGACAGTCCTGTTATGGTGAATATGGGAGCGCGCGGGCATTATCTCGTCGACTACCAGTCTACAAACACCAAGAAATACATAGAGCAGCAGGTGGCCTCGCAGCAGCTCGCCGAAGCTGACAGACTTATGCTACTGAATAGCAGCGCTATGCTGGCTCGGGCGGGCCACCAGAGCTACGGCGAAACATTACGACTCCTCACCGCCTACGAAAACGAAGCCAGTGAGCCAGTCTGGGATATCATCGGCCTGGTTGCTAGCGAAGTGCGGCGGTTTGTAGACCTCGACGAATCGCTCGAGCCAGCCATAAAACACCTCAGTCGTAGCATAGTGCAGCAACAATACAAGCGGCTTGGCTGGAAACCGGGCAAAAACGAATCTGCCGCCGACACAAAGCTTCGCGGCCTCATACTGGGGCTTGGCGCGTACGGCGAAGACGAAGCAATCCTCGCCACCATGCGCACAATGTTTACTGACTACGCAAAAAAGGATGTCCCCCTACCCGCCGAGTTGCGTCCACTCATACTGTCTGTGCCTGTCAAAGAAGGCGACGCGGAAGCCGTCGAGTTCCTTCTGAACCTTCACGATACCACCCACAACAGCGACCTGAGGGGCGACGCTTGCGATGCCCTGACCGCCACGCGCGACATAGCCGTTGCCGAAAAACTCTTGGCCCGACTTAAAGACGGCAAGCTCGTCAAACCACAAGATGTCGACCGCTGGCTTATTTACCTACTCCGCAACCGCTACACGCGTGACACCGCCTGGCAATGGATGGTAGATGAATGGGCTTGGTTGCAGAAAACGTTTGAAAATGACAAATCGTACGACTACCTCCCCCGCTACGCCGCCACCGTGGTTAACACGCCGGAGTACGAGCAAAAATACCACGCTTTGTTCGACAGCAAACTCGACCAGCCCATGCTGCAACGCAACATAACTATCGGCTACGAAGAAATCTCCGCCCGCCTCGCCTGGCTCTCCCGCGACCTCAAAGCCATTCAGAATTTTTTTAAGCCATAATAGTATCGAGTACTTGTGTAATATGGTAGTCGCTACCACTTAGTTCAATACCACCCAGTGTATATTTACCATTATAGCACTGCAAAGAAACATACAGCTCGGCGGCGAAGCGCATTTGCTCTAGTTTCTTTGGCGTTATGTAGTCGAGGCCGCGACCTTGGTTATCTGTTTTGCGATGTTTAACTTCAAAAAATACCAGTGGACCGGGGCGACGAAAGCGTGGACGCTTTTGGGCAATTATATCTATCTCTGCTCTCGCATGCCGCCAGTTCAGCTCAACGATGGTGTAGCCCTGCTTCTCCAAATACTCCGCAGCAACCTGCTCCGCTCTGTGCCCTGACGAATAGTTACTCACCAGACTTCACCTGTGTCATCTTGAGCGAAAGCGAAAGATCTTCCCTGTCTGGATTCAGCGTGTCAATCAATTTTTCTTTTTTCTGCCTAGTCCATCCCTTGATTTCTTTTTCTCTAGCAATAGCCGTTAAGGCATCGCCTGCCTCCTCGTAATACACAAGGCAGCTACAGTTGTATTTCTTAGTGAAACCATCAATTTGCTTGGATTGATGCTCCCATACCCTTCGCTCTAAATCATTCGTCATGCCCGTATATAAGGTTGTGCGCGAAGGATTAGTCAGTATATATACGTAGTACGACCTCATCATGGTGCAAATATAATACCAAATCAGAAGATTCTTCGCTTCGCTCAGAATGACAACCCTTTACCTTTGCGTCATCCTGAATGTCAGTGAAGTATCTCCGACGCAAACCATGCGATATTTCGCTACGCACAGGATTACAGCGCAGTACGTACGCGTGTCACCCTAAACAAACGTGAAGGATCTCCAACGTACTAAAACGGCGAAGCTAAGTTGTCTCGATCCGCGAGATAAGCACGTATAGGCCGAAACGATTTCCGATGTAAGTCCGTAACTCCATACTGGTTGAGGGCAGCTACATGCGCCGCCGTACCGTACCCGACGTGTTTCTCGAAACCATAGCCTGAGTACTTGTGGCTCATTTGCGCCATGTAATCATCACGCGCAACCTTAGCCAGTATGCTGGCCGCACTCACCGCAGGCACCGTATCATCCGCTCGCACCACCGCCCGTACGTGAAAGTTCCGACCTTTCACATATAACCGTGAAAGGTCGGAGCTTTCACGGTCTGCAAAGAAGTTATAGTTGCCGTCTATGATTATTTCGTCATATTCGGTTGTTGTTTCATGCAGCTTCATCACAGCCCGTAGCATTGCCAAACGAACTGATTTCGTCAGACCAAGCTCATCCACTTCACCTGGGGTCACCCAGCCAACACCGTAAGCCACCGCTTGGGATTGGATTTGCGTCACAAGAAACTCCCGCTGTTTTTTGCTAAGTTTCTTGCTATCGCGCAGCACCGTCGCCCCACCCTTGGGAGGACAGTCCTCCCAAAATGGATTTGGAGGTAGTATTACCGCGGCGGCGACAAGGGGGCCGGCCCAACAGCCTCGCCCTACTTCGTCTATACCGACTATGACCGCCATGTTACTCGACCCAACGTATACCCTGCGAAGAACGTAGCAGCTCCGAGCGTGTTTGCAAGCAAATCCCACGACGTGTCACTAATGCCGTTCGGCATGAGACCCTGCGAATATAGCAGTACTTCGAATAGCTCATTCAGGACACCAAGTGCCGAAGTAAGAGCATATAGGGCGGTCAGCTCTCCATACCACTTTGCTCGCCAGTCCGTAACGAGCTTTATATACAAACCAAGCAAACCGCAGAACACCCCACCACCAAAGAAATGCGTCATGAAAGCCGTATCGCGGCCATCGATTGGTGGTGAAGGAATATACCACGAAACCGCGTACACCAGGCAGGCAGCCGCGAGGAGCACCCTGTGCTTGCTAGACCCTAGCACTGTCGGCAAACCAAAAAATAGCGCGAACGGAATAAGTACTGAAATAAAGTTAAATACCACACCCCACAGTATAACGAAAACTCTCGGTTTTACCCGGGAGTTTGGTTTTACAGAGAACGATTTTACTTGATTTTAAGCTTCGGCGGCTTTGTGGGCTGCTTCTACTTCGGCTTGTTTTTTGGCAAGCTCGGCTTCTTCGGCGGCTTTTTCGGCGGCTTTGGCTTCGGCTTCTTTAGCTGCAGCTTCTTTGGCCTCTGCCTCGGCTTTCTCAGCCTCAAGGTCACGGACGTCATTTACGGCCTGACGGTCAAAGTCAACACCTGTCAATCGAGCCGATTTACCGGTAAGTTTACGCATGTAGCTAAGGTTATTGCGGCGAACTTTACTGCGCTTAGTCACCTCGACCTTGAGTACAAGCGGACTGTGGAGCAGAAAGCTCTTTTCTACGCCAACGCCGCTGGCAATTCGCCGTACGGTAATGCGGCTGGTGTGGCTACCGCGCCGGTCGCAGCGTATGACGAGGCCCTGAAAAATCTGGACACGCTCTTTGCTACCTTCGCGAATTTTTTGGTGGACTTTGACAGTGTCGCCCGAGCGCACGTCTACCACTGCGCCCTTCTTGAAGGATGCTTCAAGTTCTTTGATGTATTCCATATCCGTAAGATTGTACCCTATATGACCCCTGAAAGCAAGAGAAAAGGTTATGGGGTTCATTAAACTAAAACGGAACAACCCGTAAACTTGTAAGTGCAAACCTAACAAGTAAAGAGGAGTTGTTCCAATGTCTAAGCTACCAAAGTTTTCCAGTAATAAGAAGTACTGGATGTACCTTAACAGGTTAGTATTTGGTCAGCGGTGTCACTGTCCGCGCTGCGACGAGGTGCTACAGGAGAAGTATGTCCGCGGTTATCTGTGGTGCGCTGTTTGTCGCCACAAGTACCGGGCAACTGCCTGGCAGGGCTCCTGGCTGTATGGCATGAAGCTGAAGCCAAAACAACTGTTCGTCTTGCTCTGGTGCTGGCAACAGAAGAAAGGTCCGGAAGTAGCAACCCTCCTCGCGCAGGTGAGCTATACGACCGTCGCCCGCTGGTACGAACGGTTCCGGACGCAAATTCCGGACACAGCACCGCTTCTTACGCACCTTGTCCAGGTAGACGAGAGTTACTTTGGAAAACTGAAGAGCAAACAGCCGCAGCGCATCGTGGTCGGCGCAATCGAGCCTCATACTCGGAAACTTGCCCTCAGGATTACCGATAGCCGTGGCAAAGAAGCCTTAGAGCGGTTCGTCCAAGATTACGTCGTACACGGTAGTTTAGTCATCAGCGATAAATGGTGGGCATACGAAGAGCTGCCGCTCCTGGGCTATCTGCACGAGAGCCGTAACCACAGCAAAGGTGACTATGCCAGTACGAACCAAGGAGAGAATATCTGGAGCATCAGCAAACGACATGCCAGAAAGCTGTACGGCGGTAGGATACTGACACGACGTCTTGAAGCTCTGTGTCGGGAATGGATGGCGAGACACAACCAACCGTGGCTCTTTGAAAACCCAACGAACTTCTTACAGGCTACGCTTGTTCCATGTTAGTTGACTGAACCGGTTATGGGGGTAGGGGTTAGAGGTTTTAGATGAGAGAGCGGAGGAAAGCCATGAGTCATGAGACATGAGTCAACAATAGAGTTAAGAGATAAGAGCTATGAGTTAAGACTGCGGCCGCAGTCCGCTTATAGTTTGTCGCGCAAGCGACGTCAGCTAGTAATGGCCATGCGGAAGCTCCTGGCTCATGGTGTTGTCGGCTTTGACAACTTCCGACAGGCGACGAGACTTGTTTGACGAAGGTGTATATTGCTGGGGGCAATATACACCTGAGGAGTTGTCGAGTTGGTTGTCAAAACGGACAACAGCTGACCAAGAGATGGAGCTCTGGCCGAGGTTTCTCGCTTCCTCTTTTCTGGTAAAAGAGGAAGTCGGCTGGTAGTCCGAGAACTGCCATGTCAGTGAAGGGGTACGAGGAGACCGTAAGGGTTAGTGGATGCATAGACGTCAGTGGAGGGGTATGGATGCTGAAACTAGTTCAGCATGACAAAACAAAAAAGCATAGATTCCCGTCTTCGCGGGAATGACAGGCGCGTGGGATGGGAATGAAAAGGCCGGGGAGATGTCACCCTCCCCATATACTGAACACACCGTCTAGCTAGCAGGCGGTACAATATATCTAATCTGAAGGGAGTTTTTCGTATGCCTGTTGGCAAACATATTGAGCAACATATAAAAGATGAAATCATCCTCAAAATACGAGATGGTGGTCTCAAGGTCAGTGAAGCTGCTGACCAGTACGGGGTTAGTAGCAAGACCATCTACGGTTGGCTAAGAGCTGGTGTTGTAGACGGCAACCGTAACCTCATCCTCGAAAACAATCGACTCAAGCGTGAGCTTGAGCAGGCCTACCGAGTGCTTGGTAGGCTGACCGCCGAAAGTCAGCGCCCAAAAGGTTAGCTGCCCTGGACGAGGTCGACCCAGGGTGGCGCAAGCAATACAGCAAGCTCCTGGGCCTTGGCCGGACAAGCTACTATGTTCGTCCAGCGAAACAAGCAGAAACCGACCGACAGGCTATTGCGCGGCTACAGGCAGCCCACGAACTCCACCCATTCTACGGCGTCGACCGGTTAGCACTGCACCTTGGCTGGAACAAAAGAAAACCAGACGTATCCGTACGCTTGCGGGTGTTATCATACCGACACCAACTAAGAAGCGTCGGAGCGGTTGGTCTGCAGCAGCAGAGATTAGCGCACCGCCTAACGCTCTACAGTGCTACGCTCGTCTTAAAGACGAGCTGCGGCCCTGAGGACGGTCAAAGCTATGCCGACATGGTCAATGCTCATGCGTGGGCGCAGGACTTTACATACCTGTGGTTCGAGAAGCGCTGGCACTATCTGGCGGTGGTGCTCGACCTGAAAACCAGGCAAGTGGTTGGTTGGCGGCTCGGTACACGACATACCAGCGAGCTGACCCACGAGGCACTACTCGATGCACTCAGCAAGCATCCAGCGCCAGCAATCCTCCACTCTGATCAAGGTTCTGAATACTTGAGCTACAGGCACCAAGACCTCTGCAACAAAATGGAAATCCAACTTAGTGCGAGCACCAAAGCCAGCCCCTGGCAGAATGGTTTCATGGAGCGATGGTTTGGTGGCTTCAAGCGCGAAGTCTGCAACCTGACACAATACAAAAACTTAGCGGCACTCCACGAAGCCATTGCCCTGCACATCTACTATTACAACCATAAGCGTATCCACAGCGCATTAAAGATGAGCCCGGCAGCTTACGCTGCCAGTCTCAACAAGAGAGACAGGGTGTTCGCTAAAAGGGGAGGTTGACAGAGATGTAGTTCACTTTGCTCAGAATGACGAGAAGCTATAGAAGATTAACCGACAACGCGGAAGACTTCGTCTAAGGTGGTGCGACCGGCAACAACATGCAAAATGGCGTCTTGCAACATGGTGCGCATGCCGCTTGCCACAGCTGATGCTTCAATTTCTTGCGAGGAC
This sequence comes from Candidatus Saccharibacteria bacterium, assembly GCA_016700375.1. Taxonomy (NCBI): domain Bacteria; phylum Candidatus Saccharimonadota; species Candidatus Saccharimonadota bacterium. The sequence continues at coordinate 84,131 of CP065016.1, read as the reverse complement.
AAGACATGGTCGTGACTTTCAAGCAGTTTCCGGATTTCTCCAGTCATAATAAACTGCTCTCGTATGGCAATCTGACCCTTAAAACCGTACGGATTCTCGGAAGATGAGCCTGGTTTATACAGTTTTAGCCCTTGCAAATTTGGCCGCTGAACATCTGCCGGCAATGTGTCAACGACACGTTGAATTACCTGCAATTCAGATGGCGATGGGTCATACGGCTGCTTTAGCGAGTCATCAAGCTGCCTTATTAACCGCTGAGCCATAACAAGGCGAATAGCCGAGACAAACAACGGGTTCTGCCCAATAATGTCACTCAAGCGAGTTAACGCCGCCGAAGCGGATGAGGCATGGAACGTGGCGAGCACAAGGTGCCCCGTTAAGCTCGCTTGGAGTGCCGTTTTGGCGGTGTCGTTGTCGCGAATTTCCCCCACCATAACAATATCTGGGTCAAGGCGCAGAATGGCGCGGAGTTTATCGGCAAAGGAATTATCGTTACCCGACTCGGTCGACTTAATAGGAATCTGCGTGATTCCCTCAAACTGGTACTCAACCGGGTCTTCAACGGTGATAATTTTGCGCTCATCGCTGGCAAGGCTATTGAGCATAGAATACAGCGTTGTTGTCTTGCCCGAGCCTGTCGGGCCGACGATAAGCACGAGACCGCTTGGTTTACTTATGATGCCGTCTACGACCGCGCGTTGGTCGGGCAGCAGCCCAAGCCTGTCTAGGTTATACATGGCGCGGTCCATATTGAACAAGCGCATCACTACGTCCATACCGTGTATGGTCGGAACGGTCTCGAGACGCACATTCACATCCACCTCATGGCCGTCAGCCATTTTTACCTTTTGCGCAATATGACCCTGCTGTGCGTAGTCAGCGCTCGTACTGACATTTCCCGCGCTAGCAATTGCCGCTATAAGTACCCGATATTTGTCTGGTTCTAGCCGGGCAACCGGGTGGAGAACGCCGTCTATACGAAACCGCACCCGCGCATCTTCGACCTGTGTTTCGAGGTGAATATCGCTCGCGTTCAGGTTGTGTGCTTGACTCACCAAATACGCCAGCATGTCATCGGCACGCACTTGTTCGAGTGTAAGGGATACTTCTTTTACTAGCTGCTCGGTTCCAGCAGTATTTATGTTGATATCTTGGTAGACAACCTGCTTCGGAGGGTCATATAGTGCCATGTACTCCTTGAAGCCACTTTCCGATATAAGGGTAAACGCAACTTTTTGGTCGGTAAAGTGGTCCACAAGCGCGTTCATAGTCTGCTGCGAGGTTGTCGTAGTTATACCAAACAATATATTGCTGCGGTCGGCTTGCATGGGAATAAGTTTGTACTGCCGCATTTGCTCGTTTGTGACGATGTCCTTAAAGAGTGGCTTTTCTGCCATTTGCGAGGTGTCTGTGTAGCTAACATGAAGAATATCTGCTCGGCGTGCTGTCGCCTGCTCATCGTTATAGCGTGCTTGTTGGTTATCGTCCATTCACCGTCCCACTCATGTACCAGTATTATAACTGCTTGTGTTTGGAGAAGAAAGCATATCGTATGATATAGGTACAATGAACAGAAAAGTTGTACTCATTGCCCACGATATTCGAAGCACCCACAACATTGGCAGTCTACTTCGTACGGCTGAGTGCTTGGGCGTAGAACGGGTATACATAACTGGTTATTCGCCGTATCCAAGCGTGCCGAACGACGAACGTCTTCCGCACATTCACCAAAAACTAACCGCCCAGATACACAAAACCGCTCTTGGTGCGGAATTGCTGGTTTCCTGGGAAAGGCAACCTGATTTACCCGTTCTGATACAAAAACTACGTAGCAATGGCTATACTGTCGTCGCGCTCGAACAAGCCCCTGACAGTACTGACATTTCGTCTTGGATACCACCTGATAAGATAGCGATTTTACTTGGTCGTGAGGTTGAAGGGATAGAAGATGCGCTATTAAAGCTGTGCGATTACACCGTTGAAATACCACTATTTGGTCAGAAAGAATCACTAAACGTTGTACAAGCCGCAGCAATTGCTCTCTATCAAGCGCAGTTTGCAAGTGTACGATAAGTATGCTATAGTTCTTATGTTCATATCAAAACAAACATGACACTCGCAAAAACAAAAACCCGCCGCCAAAGCGTGGCGCACCGCAAACGAACTGCTCAGCACCATCATCAAAGCAGTCGCTATACCCAGCCTTACTGGCCGTATTTACCTATAGTCGCAATTTTTACATTTGGCCTACTTTTTAACACCTGGTTTGCTGGCCACCAACGCAGCGTGCTGGGGTATGCAACAGACATGAGTGCATCGTCGCTCCTAAGCGGCACAAACTCACAAAGGGCTGCAAATAACCTTGGCGCACTTGCACTCAACGGTGTTCTAAACCAAGCCGCTCAAAATAAAGCAAACGACATGGTTGCCAGAGATTACTGGTCGCACAATACACCCGATGGCCAAACGCCATGGACATTCATAACTGCTGTTGGTTACAGCTATCAAACAGCGGGAGAAAATCTAGCATACGGTTTCGCAACAGCGTCAGACACCATTACCGGCTGGATGAATAGTACCGGTCACCGTGCAAATATACTCAACACCAGTTTTAGTGAGGTTGGTTTTGGGATAGCAAATTCAGCAAACTACCAAGGAAGTGGTCCGCAAACGGTGGTCGTAGCAATGTATGCCCTGCCTGTCGGCGGAACACCTCCGGCTGCTCCTGCCCCGACGCCAGCACCAACTCCGGCACCGACCCCTGCGCCGTCACCCGCTCCCACGGCAAGCCCAAGCCCAACTGCTTCAGGCGGCGGCTCTAGCAAGCCATCAACACCCGCTCAAGAAGAAACACCCGCCGCACCAACCCCTACCGAACAGCCTGTAGCCGAACCAAAGGAGCCAGCACCGGCAACAAAACAAGGCGACCCCGACACGGTCGCAAAAGCCGCCGACAGCACCGCTCCAAAAAAAGTAAGCCGTCTGCAAGTACTAACCGCAACGAACGTCGGCTGGTCGCAGTTTGCGGTGAGCATGCTTGCAAGCATTGCCCTCCTTGCTTTTCTGCTCCGTCACAGTTTTGCCTGGCATAAGGTGCTAGTTCGCGGCGAGAAGTTCATATTGCATCACCCATTTCTGGACATCATATTCGTTGCCGTTGCAACGCTCGGCTTCATACTACTGCAGACAACTGGCACCATACGGTAGCCGTAAGCTACACCGCAGCAGTAAACTGGGCATAATGTAGCTTACTGCACCTGAATCTCAAAACCCTTCCTCCTATACCGTGCTGTCATCCCAGCGAAGGCTGGGATCCAGAAATATATACTGGATTCCCGCCTTCGCGGGAATGACACTTTGGAGGTTTTGAGACTCAGATTACTGAAGTTTGACGTTCTCGGAACCAATAAGTTCACTCAGCTCGGTCATGACCGCGCTGGCATTCACTCTAGTGGGAAGTTTTACGGCTTGCTTGGCAGTATCTGGGCCAAGCACCAGTATTACCTCATGCTCACCTATCTGGCTATCAATTATTTGCTTCATTTTGCTCAGTTGTGTTGTGTCGTCACTTCTGAGCAGCCGAATATACAGACGAAGCGGTTTGTTTGTTTCAGCCTCGGACAAGGCCGGAGTTTTTACTACCGTCTTCGCATGTTTTGCCGCCTTTGCAGGCTTTGGGACACGCGCCTTGCGACCGGTTGACTGGTATGCAGCCGCCTGTTCGTGTGTAACCTCGCGGGCGTCATCAACGAGCAGTTTCACCTCATCGCCCGTGTTACCATCGCGGCCTTTTGTGCTGAGTTTCCCCCGCACCAGAACCACGCGGTCACGCTCCCAAAGTCCAACTGTTTGTTGATACGCTGAAGGAAAGAGCACAGCTTCAATATCGCCGTGCTCATCTTCGACCTTAACGAACGCCATTTTTTGACCGTTTTTGGTCGTAATTTCACGGGTTTCTGTGATGCTGCCGCCCACCACAACCGCACGTCCATCGTGTTCGGGTTTCAGTAGATTGAGCGGAGTGGTTTGTTCGGCAAGGAGCGCGCTAAAGGCAGCGAGCGGCTGCTGGCTCAGGTAGAGTCCTAGTAGTTCACGTTCCCACAAAAGCAGTTCCCGGGCATTGTGTTTGTGTTCGGGCGGGGTGAGCTGCAACGTTGGTTTTGCAGAGGCGGCATCATCTGAAAGCGTGCCAAACAAATCAGTCTGGCCACTGGCTTTTTCTTTTTGCAGGCGTTGGCCAAATGCAAGTATGACATCAAGATTATGAAGCAGCGTCGAGCGGTCCCCAAAGGCGTCAAATGCTCCCGAGCGGGCAAGACTTTCCAGCGCTTTACGGTTGACAGTACGAAGATTTACCGCGCCCACAAAGTCCTCAATGCTGATAAATGCACCCTTTTCTCTGGCATGCACAATCTCTTCTACGGCGCCTTGTCCAACGTTCTTTATGGCATTCATGCCAAACCGAATGGCATTCTTCTCCTTCACGACCGCAAATTCTCCGAATGATTCGTTTACGTCCGGCGGCAAGACCTGGAGTCCCATTTTTTTACATTCGGTAATTTCTATGCTCAGACGGTCCGTGTCATCGTAGTCGCTGGTCATGAGCGCGGCCATAAACGCTGCCGGATAGTGCGCTTTCAAGTACGCCGTCTGGTAGGCGATGAGCCCATAGCATGCAGCATGCGCTTTGTTAAAACAGTACGCGGCAAAGTCTTCGAGCTGCTTCCAAAACGTTTCCATAAGACTACGTTCAGCCCCCACGGTTTTAACAGCACCTTCTATGAACTCTGCTTTCATCTTGGCCATCATTTGCGGGTTTTTTTTGCCGATTGCCTTCCGGAGCGTATCGGCCTGGCCGCCAGTAAAACCACACAGCTCTTTGCTAATCTGCATGACCTGTTCCTGCATGACAATAACACCATAGGTGCTCTCAAGCGCTGGCTTCATTGCTGGGTGCATATAGGTTATTTGCTTTTTGCCATGCTTGCGGGCAATGAAATCTTCTATCCACTGCATTGGGCCCGGTCGATAGAGCGCCACCATGGAAATAATGTCTTCAAACACCGACGGCTGCAATTCCTTCAAGTACCGCTTCATACCGGCTGACTCAAGCTGAAAAACACCGGTTGTATCGCCGCTACTAAGCAGCGTGTACGTTTTGGCGTCATCAAGCGGGATGGTGTTTATATCTATGTCGTCGCCGTAGACCTTTTTTATGATACGAAGGGCGTTTTTTATGATGGTGAGGTTGCTGAGACCAAGAAAGTCCATCTTAAGGAGTCCCAATTCCTCTATGGGCCCCATGGGATACTGGGTAGCGACAACGCCCTTTTGTGCCATTTCGAGCGGTACAAACTTCACAATGTCATCAGGCGCAATCACCACACCCGCCGCGTGCACCCCATGACTCCGCACGGTCCCCTCGAGGATGATGGCGTAGTCTATAACGGTTTTGCTCGTTTCATTTGTTTCGTACTCACGGCGAAGGTCAACATCATCTACTATGGAGGTTGCCAGCGGAATATGACGCCCCTGCACCGGCTGCGGAATCATCTTGGCCAGGCGGTCAGCATCGGCGTAGGGCACTTGCAGCACTCGGGCGACATCGCGCACGGCGTTGCGGGCAAACATCCGGCCGAACGTCACTATGTTCGCCACGCGGTCGGTACCGTACTTTTCTACGCAGTACTGGATAACTTCATCGCGGCGCGTGTCTTGGATGTCTATGTCAACATCGGGCATGGAAATCCGGTCGGGGTTTAAGAACCGTTCGAACAATAGGTCGTACGCAAGCGGGTCGAGTTCGGTTATCTTCAGCGCGTAGGAGATGATGGAGCCGGCCGCACTCCCTCGTCCGGGGCCAAACACAATTCCTTGGTTTTTCCCCCAGTTAATAAAATCTTGGATGATGAGGAAGTAGCCGTCGAAACCCATTCGCTCAATAATCCCCAGTTCGTACTCCGCCCGTTCAATCACCGCCGGTGGGATATGCTTGCGCGCTTCAGCAATAGACATATCGACAGTATCAGCCTCTGCCACATCACCGTACCGCCAAGCCATGCCGCGAAACGCAAGTTTATCGAGATAGGTCTTTTCGGTATCCCCTTCTGGTACTGGGAATTTCGGGATAAGGATTTTCCCAAGGTCAATATTGACTTCGCAGCGCTCCGCGACCGCCCGCGTGTTGCGAATCACCTCTGGGTGTTGCCTGCCCCAGCGCTGGATGAGGTCTGCTGGTGGGGTGACGTGCAGTTCGTAGTCCTTAAGGCTCATGCGTTTTTCGTCGCTTAGGAACGCGCCCGTGCCCACACACAGCAGTATTTCGTGGGCGTCTTGGTCGCTGTGCCGCAAGTAGTGCGCATCACACGTCAGTACCACCGGTATGTCTAGCTCTTTCGACAGCTTAAACACTCCGTTATTGACCCGCTCCTGCTCCGGGCTATGGCTTGGTGCATCTGGGTGGCCGTGGTCTTGCACCTCCAGATAGTAGCGGTCTCCAAAAGTTTTTTTGTACCAGCTAGCTACTTCTTTCGCTACGGCGTAATCATCGTTCTTTAGCGCGTCGCCAATTTCGCCGCCCAAGCAGGCGCTCATCGCAATCAGCCCCTCGCCGTAACGCTCCAGCAACTCGTGGTCTATACGTGGAAAGTAGTAAAAACCATCGAGATTGGCCGTCGTACTAAGCTGCATAAGGTTCTGGTAGCCTGCTTGGTTCATGGCGAGCAAAATTAGGTGGTAGCGGTTTTTATCTTTCTGGGGGTCTTTGTCCGTATGACGACGCGCCGCCACGTACGTTTCTATGCCAATGATAGGCTTTACCTCTTGGCCTAAGCACTCTTTATAAAACTCGATGGTGCCGCTTAGCGTACCGTGGTCAGTCATGCCAACCGCACTCATACCCTGCTCTTTCACAAAGCTCACCAGTTCGGGAATCTTGGTAAGGCCGTCGAGCAAACTATACTGCGTGTGATTATGCAAATGAACATAGTCTGCTGCGGTAGGGGCAGCCGATTTCACTTCATTTGCTGTTTTCTTCTCTGTCACCTTCACCCCATTTTCGTCATTCTGAATTCATTACAGAATCTATACGTTCCTACTGACACCCATCGTGACGCATGGATGCCGAATCAAGTTCAGCATGACGCGGCTGATGGCGCAGTCCACTCCTCAACTAACAAGAATTATACCGTACGTCCTCGCCCCCCGTCACTTTCACTTTTACAACAATATTTTCCATGTATCTGATTTTGTGTTATAATATATGCATGTTCTCCCCCGTCTTATTACAAGAACAATCGCTCGTTATTCCCTACTATTGGCATGAAGATGAGTTGTGGCTATTAGCTGGTCAAAAACTGCGAGGTTTTGGCGCAGGCGAAATGGTTTTTCCTGGAGGGAAACCTACTGGAAATGAAAGCTCATCAGAAACAGCTATTCGCGAATTGCATGAAGAAACCGGGCTGGTAATAAGCCCAGCGGAGTTAAAATTTTTGGGTAGATTAGTATTAGCATCTAGTGAAACTGTAGAATCGCAAGTACATGTTTATGGCGCTGAGGTAATTTTGGGTACACCTAATGGCCCCAGTGAACCCCAGATTGATAGTTCAGACATTCGTAATCTTAAATGGATGAGATATGGTCAGGACTTCGATGCATCGGCTTGCCCCAAAGATTATGCTGGTTGGATAGTATTTGCTCTCGCAGCGATTGAATCCCGTACTTTTGGCATACATTTTATCTCAAGAATGGAACGTGATAAAGCTGGAACAATGCTGCAACAAACAATGCTTCTGGAGAACGACAAAGCTATAGCAGCTCTCCCACAATTCAGTTATGCATAAACTTTGGAGTCACTACTTCTTCAGGTAGTTGCGGAGGTTTTCTACGGCTTTGGTGGCTTCTGCTATGGCTTTTTTTAGGTCTTTGTCCTCGGCTTCGCCGTCGTGGAGGCTTGAAAGTACTTCGCGAGCTTTGTCTTTGGCTTTTTGGCCTTTGCTCACGGCTTCGTCCAGCGATTTCTTGCCCTTACCCCGGAGTTCACCGAACTTGTCGCCAGCTTCAGCAAGGACATCACCCAGTTCTGTATGGAGTTTTTTGAGCTCTTTTTCGGCGGCAGCGTAGGTTTCTACTGCCTTGTCTTTGATGTCTTCACGCGTTTCCTTGCCGCTCTTTGGCGCTGTCAAAATCCCCGCAATATAACCAGCTACCGCACTTAGGGCTGCACCTATGGCTAGTTTCTTTGCTACGCTTGGTTTGTCGGATTTTGACATCTGCTATCTCCTCTTGTGTTTACTTGCTGTTGTAACGAACTTCATAAGCATACGTAGCAGCCCAACTGCACCGGCATTTTTGGCAAAAGTTTCGCCTATTTCTTCCACGCGGTCAACTATGGCACCACCTTTGGTTGCAACCTCGCGAAGTGACTTCACGAGCTTAAGTGTTAGCACGGCTATTGCTATGCTAAGAAGAAGAAATATTGCCAGAAAAACACTGAGTATGATAACGAGAATTTCAAATGCATCCATGCTAGTACTATACCACTATTTCTAGCGCACAAACAGTGAGCCAGCTCACGATTGTTTCAGAAGCTTTTCCACATGCTCACGGAATGGCACGCCGAGGTCTTTATGTCGCAGGGCAAATTCAACAACCGTAATCAAATATTCAAGCTTATCGCCGGTATCATATCGCCGACTGTTTTGCATGAGACAACCAAAGAAGTTATGGCCGTCTTTGAGCATGGGGTCGACCAGACTGCTCGCCACATAAAATTCCTCGCCAGCCGGCAGCGTCGCCAGGCCGTTTTCTATATACTTCAACACGCCTGGCTCAAACAAATAGCTACTCACCTGAGCATAGTTAGACGGAGCTTTTTCGCGCCCAGGTTTTTCGACCATACCGGACATTTTGAGAACACCATCGCGCACTTCCTCACCCGCGAGAATGCCGTAGCGCTCAAACTCTTTGTCGGTACTAACGCGCATGCAAGTGGCAATGCTCCCGCCGAGTTCGTTATACAAGTCAATCATCTGAGTGAACGTGTTTGGCTCTGACACCACAAGGTCGTCGGCGTAAACAAATATGAACGGTTCATCACCTATAAGGTGCGCAGCATTTGCTATAGGCGTGGCGTTACCGTATGGCCCTTTTTGGCGCACGTAAATAAAGTTTGCCATGTTAGCAAGGTCTTCCATTTCCTGTATGTAGTGCGCTTTCTTGGGCCCGCCAGCGCGTATGTTTACCAATAAATCTTCATTTGGTACGTCAAAATGGTCTTCTATGGCTCGCTTGCTACTACTGCCCACGATGATTATGTCTTTTATGCCGGCTGCTACTAGGTCCTCTACAGCGTACTGGATGATGGGCTTATCTATAAGTGGCAGCATTTCCTTAGGCATGGCTTTGGTCTGAGGCAAAAACCGCGTACCAAACCCTGCTGCTGCGATAACTGCTTTGGTAACTGCTTGCGCCATAGATGCCTCCGTTTAGTTGTGAACTATTATATACCTAGTTGCTTTTTTATGAGCTGCGTTGCCAGCGCGGGATTGGCCTTGCCCTGCGACTGTTTCATCACCTGGCCGACCAAAAAGCCAATAGCTTTCATTTCGCCATTTTGGACATCGCCCGCGGCTTTGGGGTTCTCTGCGAGCACTTTCGCCACGATGTCGGCAATGGCGCCTTCGTCGCTCACCTGCAGCAGGTTTTTTGTTTCGGCGATTTTTTCAGGGCTCTCGCCTGTTTTCAGCATGGTGTCGAGTACCTCTTTCGCCGCCGTAGAACTTAGTTTGTTGCCCCCGACCATCTGGCTGAGTGCAACGAGATTGGGGTCGCTCGGTCGCAGCCCGCCCCTCCCCGGCTCACTTCGTTCGCCGCCGTCGCTACGCACCGCTTCGGTCGCTTGCGCTTCCTCATTAACAGTGGCTTCAATATCATCAGAGACGGGACGGAGGAGCCAGAAGGCAATGCGCTTGGCATGCTCAACGCCAGCATCGTCGTAGATGCGACCAACTTGGCGGGCAACTTCCGGGTCGGCCACAACATCTTCGACTGTTTTTGAGTCAAGCCCCATGGCAGCAAATTTCTCTCGGTAGGCATCTGGCAGCTCTGGCATATTTGCAGCAATATCTGCGACGTAGTCATCACCCAGCACAATTGGCGGGATGTCTGGGTCAGGCATGTAGCGGTATTCGTAGGAATCTTCTTTGCTACGCTGACTGAATGTCTTTTGCCCGGCATCGTCCCAGCCGCGAGTTTCCTGCACCACTGCTGTGCCCTGTTCGAGTAACCCAATCTGGCGGTCTACTTCGTAGTCGACTGCCCGTTCAACGCTCCGGAAGCTGTTGAGGTTTTTGGTTTCGGTGCGCTTGCCAAGTTCGGCGGTTTTACTGACACTGACATTCACATCAAACCGCATGTTGCCGTAGTACAAGTTGGCGTCTGACACTTCGGCGTAGCGCATACGCAGATACAGTTCCCGAGCATACCCCTTGGCTTCGGCGGCACTGTGCATGTCGGGTTCGCTCACTATTTCCAGCAGCGGCGTTCCGGCTCGGTTGAGGTCGACAAGGCTGTAGTCTGCTCCGGCCGGATGTGTCGACTTGCCAGCATCTGCTTCCATGTGGGCTTCGTGAATGCGCACTGTTTTTGGCTCACCATCTAGCGTAAATGTCACCGAACCATTTTTTATGATTGGGTCATAAAACTGCGTAATCTGATAGCCTAGCGGCAAGTCTGGGTAAAAGTAATGCTTGCGGTCAAACTTACTAAACCGCTGCGGTTCTGTGCCGAGTGCAAAAGCCGCACGACTGGCGAGCTCAACCGCTTTTTCGTTTAGAACCGGCAAGGCGCCTGGCAAGCCAAAGTCTATGTGATTCACCAGCGTATTTGGTGCGGCTTCGCGCGCATCGTTATCGGCCCCGCTAAAGAGTTTTGTCTTTGTCTTCAACTGCACATGGCACTCTATGCCGATAGTGACGGTGTACTGGCGGCGGGTTTCGTCCGATATCATAGTCCCGTCTCCTTATGAGACATGAGCCATGAGACATGAGACATGAATTGTCCTTCGCAGGATGCGACAGTGCTCTTGACTCTTGACTCTTGACTCTTGACTCTCATTTACAGCGCTCCCAGGTCTTTCAGCGCGGCTTTTATGCCAAGCAGCGCATCTTTTACGTCGCGTTCGCGGAGCTTTATATCGCTTTCATGGACAAGCTTGTTACGCAGCTTGTGACCAAACCAGACTTCGTCGTTATACTTTATTTCACGCTGTGCGGCAACAAGGCGCTCACCCATAGTCTTTCCCTTAAAGCGGCGGTCTTTCAGCGCCTGGTCAAGCAATTTATCGGCATCGATAATAGCAAGCGGCCAGGTGGCAGTGTCTTTTAAGAGCTTCTGGAGCTCATTCCACTTTTTTTCATAATACGCGGCGTTTAGCTTGCGGCCGCGGCGCGCGAAAATACCCGAAACAACCACCAGTATAACCATAATTACACCCGCACCAACGGCCAGGGCGGTAGAGTTCATCATGTCATTCATTGCACTACTCCCTCGGCAGCGGCCGCAAAGGCCAGAAGTTCACGGTCGCTTCGCTGAGCGGCAATAATTTGCAAGCCTATCGGCATCCCCGTCTTGCTGCTCGCAGATACCGGAATGCTTATGGCGGGCACACCAACCAGTGCTGGAGCGACAGTCATCATATCTACCAAGTACATTTTGAGTGGGTCTTCGGCATTTTCACCAATTTTGAAAGCGGCATTCGGCGCAACCGGGCCAATGAGAAAATCGTACCGCTCAAGCACATCGGTAAACTCCTGAATGAGTTTCGTGCGTACCGTTTGTGCCTGTTTGTAGTAGGCATCGTAATATCCGCTGCTGAGTACATAGGTGCCTATCATAATTCGACGCTTCGCTTCACGCCCGAAACCCTTCGCACGAGATTGGGTATAGCTTTCGAATAAATCGGCACCATTTTGGTCACTAAACTGATACCGTTGCCCGTCGTGCCGGGCAAGATTGCTGCTTACTTCCGCGGGAATGAGTATGTAGTACACCGCGAGAGACAATGGGAGGCTCGGTATGCTGATTTCCTCGACTACTGCCCCGGTGGCCTTGAGGTCACGGACAGCTTTTTCCACCGATTCCCGAACGTCATCATCAAGGCCCTCGCCCATCCACTCTTTGATAATGCCAACTCTGACATCTTTCAACTGAGCTTTGTCATCTGAAAGTGCATAGCCCTGTGGGTCGCGGTCTATGGTAGTACTGTCTAACTCATCTTTGCCGGCGTATACATCAAACACATAGGCTGCATCTGCGACACTCATGGCAAGCGGGCCAATGGTATCTGTGCTGCTGGCCATGGCAACCACCCCACTCCGCGAAGTTAAGCCGTACGTTGGGCGAAGCCCCACACAGCCAACATAGCTGGCGGGCTGCCGTATGGAACCACCGGTGTCGGTACCTATAGCGAACGGTGCCATTTCGAGCACGACGGCCGCCGCAGGGCCTCCAGAAGAACCACCGGGTACGCGCGTTTTGTCGTGCGGATTTTTCGTCACAAAAAAGTCGGAGTTCTCGGTACTCGCACCGTGACCAAAGGCATCTTGGTTTGCTTTTGCGACACAAATAGCGCCTTCGGCCTCTAAACGGTTAATCACACTCGATTGATACGGCGGCACAAAGCCCTTCAGGATGTTGCTGGCGGCGGTCGCTTCCGCTCCCATGACCAGCAGATTGTCTTTGGCAATGAACGGCACGCCCGCCAAACGACCAGCGTTCACCCCATTTGCCACTTTTTCATCTATAGATTTCGCCCGGGAACGAGCTGAGTCAGCTAAGGTGGATATGATTGCCTGATATTCTTTATGCTGTTCTATGGCAGTCAGCGACCGTTCGACAAGCTCTGCCGCTTTTACCCGACCAGCATTCACATCGTCTGCAATGGTAGCAATAGGTTGCCGGTTCACCCAATCATCCTCTTCACCTTCAGCATGTTTTTTTCTACCTTGGGGACGATTTTAAGCAATTCATCAGGTGTATAGCCATAATCAATGACTTCATCTTTCCGCATAACATTGGTAAGCCCAGTCACTTGGTTGGTCGGTTCTAAACCGCTTACATCAACGGACGAAAGCTGTTCGACGTAGCCTAAAATAGCACTGAGCTCGCTCGCAAACGAATCAACTTCGTCATCCGACAAGGATATACGGGCTAATTCAGCCAACTTTAAGACATCATCACGAGACAATTTCGCCATTAACAAGTAGTATACCAACTCTTAGACCCCGCGTAACTATTTACATACATTAAATTTATTATGCTGCATGTCCAGGTAGCAGACACGTGGGCTTACCTAGGCGCGACCTACCCGACGAGGAATAAATGAAACGTCTCCGAGATGGACGGTAGCTCCGATGATGTCCGACAGCCAGCCTGGTAAATTATCGGGTTGGGCTCGAACTGTCAATGCTCTTGCGACGCCCAGGAACAGGATTGGTGGCTGACCCTCATCTGGCTGAAGCCCAACACATCTTCGTAAGTTCCGCTGCTCAAACGTTAGAGAATATGGTACCCCTCGGATATCAGGATCACTAACTGTGCAAAATATTCCTTGGCGTACTATCTGGCCGTCAGGCTCTAATAGCACAGTTTCTACCTCAGTAATTTTGACTTTCAGGGGATCACTGTGTCTATTTTTATCGGCTACACGAATTTCCCTGTGCACGTCTGGGTTCCTTATACTTTCCATCGCTAGTTCTTCGCGGCCAACATGTATAAGCCCAAGCTGATTCGTTCCGCACCCGTAGCTATTAGGAGCTAGTACGCGCTTTATGCCGTCCGTAATGTCCAAAGCGTTCACTAGCGGCCGGCCTAGAACCAATTCATCCAAATTATTCACACTAGAAAAAAGATCAGCAGGTAGCACGCCCACTGGCGGCAAATCAGAGCCCGACAAGAATACAGGTCGTTTCATAAAGTATATATTATACCATGATTTTCGAAATTGAAAGAAATAGCATTCAAATAACTCCAGAGGTCATCATTACGGTTAAGTCAGTTCTGTAAAATCTGAATCTCAAAACCTCCAAAGTGTCATTCCCGCCCTCAATCAAGTCGAGGGTAAACTCCGGCGGGAATCCAGCTGAATCCAGGATAGTAGCTCGCTCTCCTCCAGAACCAAGTATATGCCCGCTCAGGCAATGCTTGGTTCTTTTAGGATACAATCTAGTGTGTTTTTCATCTGGATCCCAGCCTTCGCTGGGATGACAGCACGGTATAGCAGGAAGGGTTTTGAGATTCAGGTTGTAAAGGATTAACCTGTTGCGGAGTAATATAGAGCCTAGTTACGTCTTGGCTTTGATGCTGGCAATGAGGTCGCGGAGTTCGGCGGCTTGCTCAAACTGGAGATTGGCAGCAGCTAGGTCCATTTGAGCAGTCAGGTCTTTTACTAGGGTTTTGTATTCGTCTTTTGGTATTTTCTTTAGGTCAAGCTTGGCGCGCTTGGCTTCTTCGGGGAGGTCGGTGTTCATACGACCTTCTACGGCGCGATTTATGCCGGTGGGGGTAATGCCATGGGCTTTGTTGTACTCGTCTTGAATTTTCCGACGGCGGTTTGTTTCATCTATGGTGCGCTGCATACTTTTCGTTACGGTATCGGCGTACATAATAACGCGGCCTTGTTCGTGACGCGCTGCGCGGCCTACCGTCTGTATAAGTGCTTGCTCGCTGCGCAAAAAGCCTTCTTTGTCGGCGTCGAGGATGGCGACAAGTGAGACTTCGGGCAAATCAAGCCCTTCTCGCAGCAAGTTTATGCCGACGAGCACGTCGTATACACCAAGACGCAGGTCGCGCAAAATGTCGGTGCGGTCGAGCGTATCGACATCGCTGTGCAGATACGCCACCTTGATGTTCAGGTCTTTTAGGTACTCGGTAAGGTCTTCGCTCATGCGCTTGGTAAGTGTGGTGACGAGTACACGTTCACCTTTTGCTATGGTGTCACGAATCTCTGCCAGTAGGTCGTCAATCTGCCCCTCAATTTTGCGGACTTCTATACGCGGGTCAAGTAGGCCAGTTGGCCGTATAACCTGCTGAGCGGGTTCAGGACTGCGGCTCAGTTCGTACACGGCAGGCGTGGCACTCACATACACCACTTGGTTCACGTGGCGCTCGTACTCGGTGAAGTTCAGGGGGCGGTTGTCCAGCGCACTCGGCAAACGAAAGCCGTGCTCTACCAACACCTCTTTGCGTGCCCGGTCACCATTGTACATACCGCGCAGCTGGGGGATGGTCATGTGGCTTTCATCGACCAGCAGTAGGTAGTCGTCGGGGAAATAATCGAGCAGCGTAGCGGGCTGCTCGCCAGGTTCGCGGTTCGTGAGGTACCGGCTGTAGTTTTCTATACCCTTCACGAAGCCTGTTTCCTCTAGCATTTCTAGGTCGAAGCGCGTGCGTTGTTCGAGCCGCTGGGCTTCAAGTAGCTTGCCTTCACGCTTGAACTGCCCCAGTCGTTCTGCAAGTTCTTGCTGGATATGCCCGAGGGCAACTTTGAGCTTGTCCTGCGGGGTAACGTAGTGGCTGCTGGGGAAGATTTTGTAGCTACTGAGGTTGGCCATTATTTCACCTGTTAGCGGGTCGATTTTGGTAATACGCTCAACCTCATCACCAAACATATCTATGCGGTACGCCCATTCTTCGCCCGCTGGGTATACGTCTACCACATCACCGCGGACGCGGAACGTACCTCTGTGGAAATCAATGTCATTTCGCTGGTACTGGATGTCGGTGAGCTGGCGCAGCAACTTGTCACGGACACGTCGCTCGCCTTTTACGACCTCGACCGACAGCCCATCGTAGTCCTCCACCGAACCAATGCCGTATATGCAGCTGACGCTTGCAACAATGAGCACGTCTTTGCGGCTAAGCAGTGCATCGGTGGCGGCATGGCGTAACCGGTCAATTTCTTCGTTTATTTGGCTGTCTTTTTCTATATAGGTGTCGCTGCGGGCAATGTAAGCCTCTGGTTGGTAGTAGTCGAAGTAGCTAACGAAATAGTGCACGGCATTGTCCGGGAAAAAATGTTTAAATTCGCTGTATAGCTGCGCCGCCAGTGTTTTGTTGTGGCTCAATACAAGCGTAGGTCGCTGCACATTCTGCACCAGGTTTGCCATGGTAAACGTCTTACCGCTGCCCGTTACACCCAGCAGCGTCTGCTCTTTCACCCCATTTTGCAGCCCCTCGGTCAACAGCCGAATAGCCTCCGGCTGATCGCCAGTAGGTTTGTAGTCACTTCGAAGCTGAAATTGGGCCATCTAGGTATTGTACAAAATATTTCGGGTAGTTGTGTCATATTTGTCCAAAACTCGTTAAATAATGAACAATACGCAACACTAGCATGGCTGCACGCGCCACCCATTCCCCACCCCGGCCAACAAACCCCGCAAATTCCAATAAGTTGTGCGGCCACATGGCTTGTTGGAATGTATTTTGAGTGTTTGAATAATAGACATAAGCAGGTAGAATGAGAGCTGATTATGGCACATACACATACACACGAACACAAAATCTGGACAATGAGCGAGGAACAAAAAAAAGCCATTGCCAAATCAACCCGCGACCTCCGCACTGCAGACGAAGAGTTTGAAGCAGCGTTCAAAATTCTTAAGAAATACCCAAAGCGTGTTACTTTTTTTGGTTCAGCCCGCCTCAGCCCTCGTACCGACTACTACCACATGGCACGCGACATTGCAGCACGACTGGCCGATGACGGCTTTGCCATAATCTCGGGTGGTGGTAACGGCATCATGGAAGCAAGCAACCGAGGCGCCTTCGACGAGCAAGATGTGTCGGTTGGCTTCAACATCCGCCTCCCGCACGAACAACATCTCAACCCATATACCACCGACCACCTGACGTTCAACTTCTTCTTTACCCGCAAAGTAATGATGACCTTCTATGCCCACGGCTTCGTGTGCTTTCCGGGCGGCTTCGGCACACTCGACGAAATGTTTGAAATTATCACGCTTATTCAAACTGGCAAAATGCCAAAAGTCCCCGTTATTCTTGTGGGCAAGAAATATTGGAAAGACCTTGACCGCTTTGTGCACAAACACCTCTTGCGAAAAGGACTTATTTCGGCCGGCGACGAAAAAATTTACACCATTACAGACGACTACGACGCAATCTGCAAAATCATCAATAAAGAGTTCAATAAATAGCGCTTATATAGTCTTAAGAAAACTCTAGCTCAGGGGCAAGTTGCCTCCCGAGTGTGGTGCCAAGCACTTCCTGCAAGTTGTCCTGCTGAACATAGCGCGCAAACAGTTCGCGCCCCAACGCCTCACGCATATGTCGTAAAACCCGCTCACCGTAGGCAAGACCGTTACACACGCCAAGCGCAACGTCTAAGATGTTGAGCGAGACCGCATCGCTGCCATCGAGCAGCCCAAGCGCCTCTGTTTCTTGCCAAAATGTCAGCACTGGTTGCAGCGCTGCCAGCTCAGAACCAACGTTGTGCAAGAGCAGGTCTTCGGGCTGAATATGCGGCTCGAACACTTCCGGACGGTACGCCATGTGTCCCTGCCCGTATAGCCAATGCACAGCGCGCCACGAAAGCACGTTGCCGCCCAGCTCAACTTCCGTCATGGGTTCGTCTGCCGCTGCAGCCTGAAATAGTTCGCCAAAGTTTGGCTGAACCTGCTGCAGCTTCAAATACGCACTCCTTGCTCGCATGTCATTTAGTAAATGAAGTGAAAGTACCAGAGACGTTATGGCCATCCCGGGTAAATCATGGCTCATGGGCAGCAAAATAACAGCTCCCTGCTCCGGTACGACCAAAATGTTGTGTTTGTGCTGCGAAATGTGCGCTTCGGCAAATTTTGGCCACTGTTTTGTAGTAGGCACAATAAACACCGGCCGTTTCGACTCAAAATCTTTCGTCTGCAACTTTTTATACGCCGCTCGGCGCATTTCTTGCCATTCAGCCGACTCACTTATGTGGCAGGCCGCAAGTAGTTGCGCGACTGGCTCGTGTTTGAGCATACTATCCATACTGCGATAGCCAAGCCGCTTCATTGTTGCCTTGGGCTTTAACTTTTTGAGCAACTGCTTCATGACCGTTGGCTTTACAACAAAAAGGTCACTGTGGGTGTCTAGCTTGTTCAGGTGGCGAGCCACGTTTTCAAGTATGTCCACTGGGTGTATATCTGCCCGGAGATTAAGTGCTGCTCGTACTCGGACTTCATCTTGTGCTAAACGCGTTTGGAGTGCTGCATACAGCTCGGGGCCAGTTGTATCGGCAGGGTCAAGACCAAGCTCGCGCACTTTTTGTCGCGTTGCCTGCATGGTATGTGCTGCTAGCCGTATATCTGCGCTCGGGAACCCCGCAGCGCGCTCAAGCTGTTGAACCTGCTGGCGAAATGACACCTGATTGGCGCCCAGAAGCTGTCCTAATACCCTCGACATATGTGCTTATAGTTTACATTAAATAGAGTTAAGAAGTAAGAGATATGAGTTAAGATTTATGAGCTCGAAAGACATATATAATCAGACTGTACTTTAAAAGTACTGCTATGCGCATACTATTTCTGAGCTCTTACCTCATATCTCTTGACTCTGTTGAATCGTTCTAAAACGATTCAACGTGGTACCAGTCGGGGGCTTTGGACAGCCAGGCTTCGAGTTCTTTCTCGCTAACAAGGCCAGCCTGCGCACCAGCCTTCTGAACAACGCTCATACTGTTTATGGGCGCCCACTGAAGAGCACTTTCAAGGTTGTGGCCTTTTGCCAGTGCGGCAACAAGCGTCGACGCATAGGCGTCGCCAGCACCGGTACGTTCGTAGGGCGGCGCGGGGTCAGGGTACAGAGGCATCTTGTAGCGATTCACACCGTCTGAGGCGTAGGCACCAGCTGGGCCGTCCGTTACCACGGCAATCTTGCAACCGTAACTATGTAGCCTGTCTAGTAAGTCATGCACGTTGTCATAGCTACCGCCCGTGACGAGCACCGCTTCTTCGCGGTTGAGAATGACCACTTCGGTACGCGCATATATGCGCTTCAGCCGCTCGACACCGGCTTTCATTTGAAAGGTACCGGGCTGGAACGCCAGCTTTACTTCCGGGTTTTCTTCGAGCCACTCGGCAATGTCATCGGTGTACTCCATGGCATTTTCCGAAATAGAGCTAAAGTAAACCCAGCGCGGTACTTCGTATTTGCGAAAATGCGGCCACTGGTAGGCGTACTCTTCGTGCTTAATGAGTATGGTGCGCTCTTCTTTGTACCACAGCACGTAGTGAATGTTGCTCTGTTTTTTACCGTTAACATGAACAAAGCGAGTATCAACGCCCTCTTTCGTGAGAGTTCGGACGATTTCGCGGCCTTCTTGGTCCCCGCCTACCTCTGTTTCAAAAGCGGCATTCAGCCCCAAGCGACTAAACGACACAGCTGCATTAGCTGCGTTACCCACCGCATGCAGCGTCTCGGCATGGTCAAACGGAATCTTCATACCAAAGGGTATGGCCAGCCATTTGCCGTCTTCGTTTTTGTAGGTATGTTCGATTTCATCTATGAGTTTGATAAAAACGTCAGTAACAACATCACCGACACATAAGACATCTATTTGTTCTTGTTTGCTCACGTCCCCACCTTTTACATCATGATTATTCTTATGCTTTCATTTTCCCACAGATGCACAGCTACGACAAGCGTGAACTACGGTCGCTGAATGATATCTATGGTTTTTTGCGCTTCCTGTCGAACGCTCTGAGCGGTTTGCTGTATGGTTTCCTTTTTTGCGTCTAGAACTTCCATTGCCTTTTGTGGCGCATCGGCTACCTTTTCAAGTGTTTCGGGCGCTTTTTCAACAACTTTGTCGAGCGCATCTACGGCTTCAGTAATTTTCTTTTCTACGGCACCGTCTTCTATGGCCTTTAGCGTTTCATCGAGCGACTTCAAAACGTTGTCAAACAACCCCATGGCTACGAGCTGGCCTTACCTGACGAGTTAAACGTTGCAAGTTTTTCTTCCACCACCACCTGCACGGCCGGCACGACGTGTTTGTTAACGAGTTTGGAAACGGAGTATTCGTCTGGGTTTTCAGCCATAATTTTCTCTAACGTCTGACGGTAAACAACGCGCATATCGCTATTTATATTTACTTTTGTCACGCCAATCCGCACTGCCGACTCAAAGAAATGCCCAGGCGTACCGCTGCCACCGTGCAAACTTATGTTGCAGGGTATGGCGTCACGCAACCGCTGCAACAGTTCTAGGTCGAGCTTCTTTGGCACCGGGTATTTACCATGCAGGTTACCGACAGCCGCCGCAAACGTATCAATGCCGGTTGCTTCCACAAAGGCTCGCGCTCCCTCTGGTGTGCTAAAGGTTTTTTTGATTTCTTCGTAATCGATGTTTTCGGTATGGAGGTTGGAAGAGCCGCCAAAATAGTGTGGCTCGCTTTCTACGAGTGCCCCGGTGAATTTGGCGTATTCAACCACTTCGCGTGTGGCCGCGATGATTTCTTCGTCGCTCGCATCGTGGTTAGCCTGGGAGACGTCTATATGGATGAACTCGTAGCCGGCATCAATCCCTTTTTTTGCTGCTTCTACAGACGGACTGTGGTCGAGGTTTATGTACATTTCCACGCCGTATTCGCGTTTAACGTTGTCTACCAAGTCGCGCACGTTGGCAAGACCTATGTCATCGACTTCGCCCTGGCTGACTTCTACCAGAACGGGTGCGCCAGCCTTTTGAGCCGCCAGTGCCACAGCCTTCAGGGTCGCTTGGTCGTCGAGGTTAAACGCCCCAAACGCCCAGTGCTCCGTCCGTGCCTGCCCCATACGCGCCCGTGCTTTCGCACAATTATCCCGTACCTGCTGCAATGATAGTGCCATAACCCCTCCTCTATTTGCTACCAGTATACCGCTTATTCTTGCGCTCGCCAACCGTTCAATGTATAATTACTGAACATTTTTAAGGAATTGTAAACATGTCACGTTCGTTTAATGCTATTGTCGCTACCAGCCTCATACTCGGAACGGCAAGCTGCTCAACCGGCCATGATGCCATACCCACCCCAACTTCGATAAACCGGGGTGTCGAGGCCTCACTTAGCCCAGACGGAACTGCAATAATCCGCGTTCCAAATTCGCAAGGAGTTATGGCTAAAGCCGCCATTGCACGTTGCACTGTGGGTAGTGTCAGCTTCGAACTGTCAGGTGTATCAGTCGTTCTGGAACAGTCCTCCTTGCGTGACCGTGCGCAAGAAGCGGGGGTTAGTCTGGAAAACATGTGCAATGGAAACAATGTAAGCGCAACGGCAATCCCAGATGTCGCCCGGCTAGCAGGCAATAGCGTCTTATCAAATCTGTTGGTTATTTCAGGTCGCGAGCCTGCGGCTACTTGAGGTCGGTAACATGGTGGGCGGCGAGGCGAATGTGTTTGGCGTCTAGGCCAAAGTGCTCAAATAGTTCCTCGGGGGTACCACTTTCGCCGTAGCGATCATGCATGCCGATTCGCTTTAGCGGAACGGGGTGGGTTTCACCCAAAAGCTCAGCTATAGCACCGCCAAGACCGCCGGCAATCTGGGCTTCTTCTACCGTTACCACGCAGCCGGTTTTTCGAACAGACTTTAAGATAGTTTCTTCGTCGAGCGGCTTGATTGTTGGCACATTTATCACCTCGGCGTCTATACCGTCTTTGTACAGTTTTTCGGCGGCTTCTAGCGCCGGGTACACCATAGTGCCAGTGGCAATGATAGTCACGTCGCTGCCCGGGGTAAACACATAGGCCTTACCGATCTCAAACGGTGTTTTTTCTGTAGTTATAATGGGCGTGGCTTCGCGGCACAGGCGAATGTAGTTGGGACGTTTGTCTTTTGCCATGGCAAGGACCATTTTTTCTGCCTCTACGGCGTCGCAAGGGTTCAGCACGATCATACCCGGCATGACGCGCATGAGCGCAATGTCCTCAAGCATCTGGTGGGTCGCGCCGTCTGGTCCGGTGTACAGCCCAGCGTGACCACCTACGACCTTCACCGGCACATCGTTTAGGCACGCCGTGGTTTTAATCTGCTCCCAGTTGCGCCCTGGGCTAAAGGCGGCGTAGCTGGCTACGAAAGGAACTTTGCCTGCGAGGGCCAGCCCTGCTCCTACGGTCACAAGGTTTTGCTCGGCTATGCCGATTTCTATAAACCGCTCCGGAAACGCCTTCTGGAACCCGTCCATCTTGATTGACCCCGTCAGGTCAGCACACAGCGCCACCACATTTTCATTCGCCTCGCCCGCACGCACCAGCCCACGCCCAAAACCACTACGCGTCGCGTCTGGTTTCACTTCATTTGGCACAGGCAACAGATGTAAATCACTCATTATTTCACCCCATTCTGGGTATATGGTATTTGGTATCTAGTATCTAGCCCAGCTGCGATTTGCCAAATACCAAATACCAAATACCAAATACTTTTACTCATGTTCGCTCCGAATCTTGCCGCCTAGGGTGCGGAGTTCGTGGAGGGCTTCACGGGCCTGTTCGTGGTTGGGCGGCACACCGTGCCAGTGGAAATCGTATTCCATAAAGTCAACACCTTTGCCAGGCACGGTGTAGGCCAAAATACAGACCGGTTTTTCAGTAATAGCCTTGGCCATGGCGCAGGCGTCTATAACGGCTTCTATGTCGTTGCCGTCTATTTCCATAACGTGCCAGCCAAAACTTTCCCATTTGCCTTTTAGGTCTTCGAGCGGCATAACCGACTCAGTCGGGCCATCTATCTGTATGTTATTCCGGTCAACTATTGCCGTGAGATTAGTCAGATTGTACTTTGGGGCGAGCATGGCTGCTTCCCACACGTTTCCCTCGTTGAGCTCGCCGTCGCCCATCACAACGTAAATGTGCCGGTGCGACTGTTTGTTCAGCCGAAACGCCAGCCCCATACCAGCCGCTTGGCTTAGTCCGCAGCCCAAAGGACCGCTGGTATTTTCCAGGCCGGGCAATTTCTTCCGCTCGGGGTGACCCTGCAGCCGGCTACCGAACTTGCGGAGCGTCATAAGCTCGTGTTTCGGGAAGTACCCAGCTTCTGCCATGGTCGCATACTGCACCGGTACGCAGTGGCCATTACTGAGCAGAAGTATGTCTCGTTCGTCCCAGTCGGGCTTTTTGGGGTCGAGTTTCATGACGTCGAAATACAGTGCCGTAAAAATGTCGGCGAGCCCAAGTGGCCCCGCACTGTGGCCGCTGCCAGCGTGCTCCAGCATACGAATGATGTCTTCACGGATGGTATTGGCTTTTTGTTCGAGCTGTTTAATAGTTAGCTTACCCATGCTGGTTATGATTATACATTGGTTAGAGATAAGAGTTAAGAGTTATGAGATAAGAATATGAGATAATATGCAGCATGAAAAGAAAAGTCATCGTGTTTGGGGGGAGTTTTAGCCCCCCAACGCTGGCGCATACGGAAATTATTGCACGGTGTCTTGCCGTGCCGGACGTGGACGAAGTATGGCTAGTGCCTTCCGGTAACCGAACTGATAAAAACATCGCCGTGACTGCCGCAGACCAGCTCGCTATGCTCAAAATCGTTGTAAAAAATGTATGTAACGCAGAGAAGCGGCTGCGAATAGTCGACACAGAGCTGAAGCGAGGCATTGCCACTGAAACCTATGACACCTACCAGGAGTTCCTGCGGGATTACCCCGAGACAGACTTTTGGTTTGTGTACGGGAGTGATAGCTATGCGACCATTCGCCACTGGCTGAACGGCGATTGGCTTGCCAAAAACCTGCCCGTTATGGTTGTGCCACGAAATAACATTCCTCTGCCAAAAACTGCATCAAATATTCAGCATCTTTTGCCGCTTTCGGATTACGCTGCACCAATTTCCTCCACCAAGGTAAGAACAAAACTAGCTACACATAGTGACGCCTCTACACTTATCCCGGCACCCATCGCTAGCTACATCAAACGGAACCACCTGTTTGCTTCTTGAGTCACGGGCACCAACGAGATAAGAGATAGGTGTGCGGCCACCGGCCGCCAGTATATTATCGCAAAGAGATACAACTAGGGCAGAGGTTGGTCTGCAGTGAGTGCTTTCTTCGACGCTGTAAGAGGTTGTAATTGGAAAACCGGGGATGCATAACGACTGATTTGAGACTGTCTAAAAATTGCTGGCGCGACGAGGATGTCTGAGTGAATGTAATGAGCGAGTTCCGCAGGAGCCAAACAGGTCAAAAGAAATTTCAAGTAAGCCGGTCGTTTGCACTCTCCCCGGCAGGTTTATCCAACTTTGACTGAACAAAGTTGGTCGGTTTGGCTGTCCGAGAACTGCCATATGCGAGATAAGGTTTGGTGAAACTTTGGAGTGTAGCGAATGCACAAACATCAGCGGAGGTGTATGGATGCTGAAATTTATTCAGCATGACTAAAAGAAAGGCATGGATTCCCGCCTGCGCGGGAATGACAGTGAGGGGCAGGAATGATAGTTAGTCAGACACCACCGGCATGCCGGTGGCTTGCTGAGTGGGGTCGCCTAAAAGGCGATCGTTGCCCCGCAGTATTAGTTTGATTAGTTAGAAGGCTCCTTGAGCCGATGATGCTGTGTCATCGATCTCCTGCTCTCTGATGTACTTTCTGATGGCCTGCTCTTCAAATCCAACGCTTGAAACAGCATAGCCCCGGGCCCAGAAATGTTCACCCGTGAAATTTCTGGTCTTACCGCCGAACTCTCTGGCAATGGCAATAGCGCTTTTGCCCTTCATGAAGCCAATCACTTCAGAGATTTTGTACTTTGGTGGTATCTCCATGAGCATGTGAACATGATCGGACATGAGATGGCCTTCCAGAATCTTGCATTCTTTTTGGTTAGCCAGCTCGTGAAATATTCTACCCAACCGTGGGCGTATCTCACCGTAGAGAGCTTTCCTTCTCCCTTTCGGGATGAAGACAATATGGTACTTCAAATCCCATTTTGAATGAGATAAGCTATGGTAGTCTAACGATGTAGACATAGATGGTTTCCTTTCAGCGGGGCAACCAATCGCAAGAAGAGCACCCGAAACCTAAACGGTTCCGGGTGCTCTTATTTTCTGGGTTACTACTGGGAAGGTCAAACCTTTGCGAGTCACACTAGTAGAACTAGTGGTTTACCTTATGGGGTAATTATTCGTTGCCAACAATCTGCTGTATGCGGTGCCAGGCTGCAAGTGGATTTTCGCCGTGTAAGTATCCACCACAGTTTATAACATCGACCCCGCCTTCCATAAGCTGGCGCGCATTCGTGTCGTTTGCGCCGCCGTCCCAGCCAATCTCTAGACTTGGCTTGAGCGCACGAAGTTGAGCTGCTTTGGCAAGAACGTCAAGATTGACTCCCCCCGGGCCAGTGTTTTGCCCAAGCGTTCCGGCAAATATGAGCACATGGTCTATAAGCTCCAGTGCTGGAACAATAGCCTGAACCGGTGTTTCTCGTAGCAATGATACACCCGCCTCTATCCCGTGCCGATGCATCTCCCGAGCAAATGCCATAAAGTCACCGTCGGCCTCGGCATGCACAATCACCAGCTGCGGCCCTAGTGCTTTTAGGGAAGCCACATGTAAAAACGGCTGCTGGAACATCACATGCAAGTCCGCTCGCATGCCGCCTGGCCACCAGACATCTTCAACGTCAGTAAGCTTCCGCGTAAATATACCGTCCCCGAGGTCAATATGCACACGGGTTGCGTAGGTGGCAATTTCTTCCATGTGCGCACGGTACACATCTGGGTCGTCGGTAGTTACGGTCGGACATATGCTGACACTCATCTTTCGTCTCCATTTTTTACTTCATTTGCGGTAGCGACCTCAGTCATTTTCACCCGGGATTTATACCTCGTCTAATTTTCGTATACGGCGAGCGTGGCGTTGGGCACCGCTGAATGGTGTTTCCAGCCATAGTTTGAGCGCGGTTTTCATTTCGTCAAGTGTAAGAAAGCGCCCAGATAGACTCAGTACATTTGCATCGTTGTGCTGGCGAGAGAGTTTTACTATTTCGTAGGGGTCGTCACTTAGGGTGCCACCAGCGTCCACTGCCACCTTCGCCGTAACCGGGCCGTAAAATAGTGCCGCCCGGATGCCCGCTATACGGTTTGCTGCCATTGCCTCGCCTTGCCCACTGCCACCCATAATGACACCTCGTTCGCACTCACCAGCAGCCACGGCGCGGGCGGCTGGGAACATAAACTCCGGATAGTCGTCCTCGGCATCAAAGACTGTTGGGCCATAATCTATACATTCGTGGCCGAGACTTTCAAGATATGTTTTTAGTTCCTTTAGTGCTTCAAACCCTGCATGGTCGGTGGTAATTGCTATTTTCATGTTCTATCTTTCTCCACCCTGTTAATTACCCAGTTCGTCCAGCATTTCTATACGACGTTTGTAGCGTGGTGCACCAGAGAAAGGCGTAATAAGCCAGGTTTGCACAATCCCCACTACCTGTTCAAAGTCCAGACTATGCGCAGGAAGGCATAGCACGTTGCAGTCATTGTCGTTACGCGCGTCACGCACGGTGTCTTGGTTCCATCCCACGCATGCACGAATACCCTTAAAACGGTTTGCGGCTATAGCCATACCTTGACCACCGCTGGTAATAAGAACCCCTCGAACATCACTGGACGGGTCAGCGGCCATGGCGTTGACGGCGGCAGCTGCAAACTGGGGGAAATCGTCATCGGGGTGCTTCTCGGTGTCGCCAGCATCGACAACCTCATAACCACCCCTTTTTAGGTAGTCTAGCAGTGTTACTTTTAGGTCAAACCCGTTGTGGTCTGCGCCAACGAATATTTTCATAGCTGTTTGTTAATCCTTTCGAGTTCTCATATACAGTAGCACAACCGGTATCCAACCAACTAGACTATACATTGCTATAAGGTATATTGGGGCAATATAGAGGTACCGTCCTATGCCGGTTGCTTTATCAGCGCCCAAAGCTTGCGTTAACTTATACAGTATAAAAGCGACTGGTATGGCGGCCCTGACCCACACTCACTTTTTTGACACATAACAAAAACGACCCTACAGTTTTGGTTACAAAAGCTAAAACAGAAAGGTCGTTTTCTAATGACTACACTACAAAAGATGGCAACTGCTGTAAAGCGGCTGCGTGCGACATACATCCCAAAAGCTAAGGCTCGTCGCTTCTTCCTCGGAGTTGAACAGT
The DNA here is from genome assembly GCA_016700375.1 of Candidatus Saccharibacteria bacterium. NCBI lineage: Bacteria > Candidatus Saccharimonadota > Candidatus Saccharimonadota bacterium. The sequence goes on along the minus strand of CP065016.1, from coordinate 56,953 downwards.
TTTCCCTTCAGGAGTTCTGTTCGCTCAACGCTGCTGGTCGAAAGCTTGGGCTGAATCGCTGGACTGGAGAAAACCGCATTCGTCGGTTAGTTACTGACGAGGAACTGCCAGTGCGCTTGCAGCGATTGTTGGTTAGCGAAGCGTTAGCTTCGCATACTGGTCGGTGGTACTGCTCTCTGGACCACTCTCAATTCGGCCCGTTTTGTATCGCCATCTTGGCGGTGTCGCATCGCAAGGGTCGAGCTATACCCATTTGGTGTCAGGTGAACCTCAGCGAAGCAGCTCTCATTGCGCCACTTCTAGTGGCGCTGGAGGGACTGTTCCATTTCCTTCAAGTTAATGCACCAGATCTGCAACTGGTACTTGTCATGGATCGCTGGTTTGCTAGTGACAAACTGTTCACTTTGTTTGCCCTGTACGATGTGCACTTCATCGCTCGTACCAAGAGCGACAAGCTCGTTCAGCTTCCCTGGGATCCCAGCTGGTGGAAGGAACCCATCCATGACATTAGTCATGAGGAATTACCCATCACGTACCATACACATAAGCTCCGACTTATTCGTTCGGATTACAATCCGAACATGAAGGATCCGGAGCCCTGGTTTTTGTTGACCAACCTACCGAGCGAGGGAACAGAGGCCCTCACCAGAAGACAAGTCCTGAACCGTTACGCAGAAAGGTTCGAAATTGAAGAAGCCTTCAAGGATGTGAAGTGGTTGCAACGATTGGAGTGGCAACGAGTCAGAAAACCACAAGTCATCCGTAACTTGCTGCTGTTTGTCTTCCTCGGTTGGTGGTTACTGTGGCGCTATGCGGTCAAAGTACTACCAAAACAACAGCAGAAGATTCATCCCAAGAAACGACTGAGCTGGTTCAAGCAAGCCTGGGAGTATATGCAACGGCTACTACGTACGCCGCTGCTACCACCGATACCGGTGGCTCATGTACGGGGAGGAGGAAAAAAGTGAGTGTGGGTCAGATGGCGGCCAGCCATAGGGCTATGAGGCGGTATAGCTCTTTTGAGTCAAGCGTTTTCTCATTTATTTTGGCCTGAGAGACGTGCCACTTTTCAGCCTCTATGGCCGCAGCGTCAGCTTCTTCGGCTTTCTTTTTTTGCGCAATATGGCTAGCTATAGCCGCCTCGGGGTCAGGATTAGTTGGCGCAATCACTGGGGTTGCTACGGTCTTCGGGGCTGGTGCCTTTTTCTTTTGCTTCAGAAATTCTCCCAGCGCCGTAAGCTCTTTTTTACTTAGCGGTCCTTCATGCGTTTTCGATGTCGGTGCACTAGCAGTCTGAGTAGCCAACGCAACAGGGTTTTCTGCTTCGGGAGCGACCTTGACTTGTGCTGGGGTGGGCGGGGTGGGCACTGTTTCATTCGGCGGATTTTCTGGAGCGGGTGTTTTGGCTACGGTGGTCGCAGCAGGAACGGGTGTTTGTGGTATAGGCGAAGCGTTTTGAGGTGATGCAGGCGAAGAAATCGGGTGCCGACCTTCAACCTTACCGTCGGCATGAACGACAGCGCCTACCATAGAAACAACTGGGGGCGGGTACTTAATTTTGGCAAACGCAGCTTGCAAGTTGGCAGTTTTTGCGTCTTCTTCAGAACCCGTCTTCGAGGGCGAAGATAACGATTCGTTCGACTTCTTTCGACGCCATGCCATAGGCAGCTCTCCTAGTTTTGTGCGTGCAATAAACGACCAGCGTCAGCAACTACTTCGACAAGACGATTGCTGTAACCCCACTCGTTGTCATACCAGACCATAACTTTCACCAAGTCGCCACCTACAACTTTGGTAAGCAGTAAGTCTACAACACCACTATGGCTGTTGCCAATATAGTCAGAACTCACCAGTGGTTCTTCACTAACACCAAGGATACCTTGATAAAACGGCTCCTGGGCGGCTTTTTTAAAAGCTTCGTTTATTTCCTCTACTGTGACACTGCGCTTGAGCAGTGCCGTCACATCACTCAGGCTAACAACTGGGGTTGGTACGCGAATGCTCAAGCCGTCAAATTTGTCTTTGAGCTTTGGCAACGTGAGCGTGACGGCTATGGCCGCGCCAGTTGTAGTTGGCACAATGTTCTCGGCCGCGTTACGACCTTCACGAAGGTCTTTGGCGGGAGCGTCCTGCACGACTTGGCTGGCGGTATAGCTATGCACGGTTGTCAGCATGGATTTTTCAATCCCAAACTCGGTCTCGAGCACATTCATGACTGCGCCGAGCGAGTTCGTGGTACAGCTGGCGTTGCTAATAACCTCCGTAGAGCCCTGAAGGACGTCATCGTTGGCACCAAGCACTACTGTGTCAACACCGTTACTCTTGGTTGGACCACTAATAACAACTCGCCGAGCGCCAGCTTTGAGGTGCCCGCTGGCTCCTTCTAGGTCAGTAAAACGCCCCGTACTCTCTATGACAACATCAACACCCATGTCTTTCCAGGGCAGCAAGTTCGGGTCCTTTTCGGCGCAAACAAGTATAGGCTGGCCGTCGACTATGATGTTTTTGTCGTCGTATGTAACCTCTCGGTCGTAGGTGCCGTAGTTGGTATCGTGCTTTAGGAGGTAAGCGAGTGTTTTTGTATCGGTGAGGTCATTTACCGCCACCACATCTATGTCTTCGCGGGCATGAGCAATCTTAAAAGCATTGCGCCCAATCCGCCCGAACCCATTGATTGCCACTTTTGTCTTCATACAGCCTCCACCTTTTCTACAGAGTTATTCGCTTACGCTTCTATTGTAGTTAAACAAGTGGTACGTGGCAAGACTTAGGCGTTGTATGTGCGGCCCAAAAACTCCGGTAGGCGCTCTAGCTCTTCAATACTATCGATGTGTTTGAATAAGTCATCAGCCTCAATAAGATAGTCTTCGCCGTCCGCTGCCATACGCTTCACTTCGTCAAAGTCCATAAGGCGTTCGGTAATTTGCTCACCGGCGTCACGGTGCGGCTCGTCTTTCCCCGTTACGCCCCACGCAAGAACCGTATGTATAAACCATTCCATTTTTGCGACTGGCTGCGTCACGTTTAGTACTCGCCACTGCGAAAAACTGTAGCCCGTCTCTTCATGCACTTCGCGCTTTGCGGCATCTAGAATTGATTTGTCGGTAACGTCTACCCGGCCACCGGGAAAATTGCGCCGTGCGCCGCGGTGCGGCTGTACTTCGTCTAGCACGAGCAGCTTCCCCTCAACAATGCATATGACCACAACGGTGTCGAGGCGGCGGAGCATTTCAAATGTTTCGGTCGAGCCGTCAAAAAGAGTTTGCGGCCACTGGTAGACATCGAATATCTCACCCTTAAAAGCGAGTTTAGCGTTCTCCGGTATTAAGATTGCGTTGTCGGGTACAATTTTATTCATTCGTCAAACAATCCTTTACTTGGTCGGGTTTCGGGTATAGGCGATGCGACAGGAACAATCAACCCTTCTGCTGGCGCTGTTTGCACCTCGACAGCGCCAAATGCTATATCTAGTATGAATTGCTCTAGGCGCCGCATGCGAGTTGGGTAACTCGGACAAGCAGTTTCGGGACACCCCACATTTATCCTTTATAGCGGTTAATACACTCTTTGATTATTTTTTTTGCTTCTTCGGCGTCGCCCCAACCCATTACCTTAGTAGAGCCAGGCTTTTTCAGGTCTTTGTAGTGCATAAAGTGGTGCTCGATTTTCTGGCGCCAACGAGCATGTAAATCGTCTAGCGAAGTTATTGCATCGTCAGTGTTGCGGTCGTCGGCTGGTACGCAGATGATTTTGTCGTCCACTTCACCATCGTCTTCAAATTTCAGCACACCGATGACGGTGGCTTCCAGGAACACACCGGTTGGGATGGGCTCGTTGGTGAGTACCAGCGTGTCGAGTTCGTCGCCGTCCTCATCAAGGGTCTGCGGAATAAAGCCGTAGTTGACGGGCTTCGCGAAAATGCTTGGCTCGACCCGGTCCAGCTGAAACGCAGCTACTTTGCGGTTCCACTCTATCTTTAGGGTTGACCACTTCGGAATCTCCACCACTGTGTTGATGACACCGTTTTCCACATCACCTGGGGTAAGTACAACGTTAAAATCTGGCATATTTCCTCCTTTAGCTATAGTCGTTCGTGTGCGAAAATGAAAATTCTTCTCTATGTGTTCCAGAAGATTCGTCGGCTTCGCTCGGAATGACACAGTTTGATAGTATTATAGTAGCATGAAAATAATTGGGCACCGCGGCGCGAGAGGTTTGAGCCCCGAAAACACCCTCGCGAGCTTTGAAAAGGCCATAGAATACGGCGTCGACGCGGTTGAGCTAGATGTCCGCGTTACCCACGACGGTGTTGCGGTCGTTCATCATGACGCAGCCGTAGTAGACCCCGACGGCAGAGAAGTTATCATCGCCCGCACTACCTATGCAGAGCTACTCCGGCACAAACGAGACCTTGCAGCATTAGACCACACCATACGCACCGTCGCCCACCGCTGCAGGATTATGATAGAGATAAAACCGGGTGAGCCGACCAAACAAACTGTTCGCATTATTCGCGATAGGTTAAAACGTGGCTGGCGACTCAAAGAGTTTGCCGTAGCCTCATATGACTTCCGCATTTTACAAGACGTGCGAGAACAGTTGCCTGGCATAGAGCTGGTTGTCATAGAGAAATGGTCGGGCCTGCGGGCAACTCACCGCGCCCGCAAACTCCATACAAAGCGCATTAGCATGAATCAGCGTTGGCTTTGGAGCGGCTTCTTACGTGCCATGAAGCGCGGTGGTTTCCGACTTTCTCCCTATACCATAAACAACCCTCGTCAAGCAAAACGCTGGCGACCATACCTCTACGGCGTTATAACCGACCGACCTGACTTGTTTCGAAAACCATAAATTACTTCAATCTTACTTTGCTTTTTACCGCCCATTCACCCTGGCGGAAAACCGCTAATACCCTGCCGCATTTCGCTTGCTAAGCATCCTCATCTTAAGCTGTACGGCCGTACAGTTTATTTTAATTAATAAAGTGATAGTACGTTTTCTTATGCGCGTATGTATCATACAACATGGTGTTATGTCATTTTTAAATTGTATGGCCGTACGATTTATTTTGTATGAGGGGGTCTGGTAGACTGGTGAAATGGAAGTCAGTTTTTTGGGCAAGCGTGAGGTAGTGCCAAATGTATGGGAGTTTCGGTTTCAGCCTAAAACGGCTGTGGAATATGTGGCGGGGCAGTATGCCCGGTTTACCTTTCCGTTTGGCGTCACCGACCCGCGCGGCAAACAGCACCGCACGTTTACCCTAACATCTCACCCCTCTGAGTCTGAGCTACGGTTTATCACCCGGCTCGAAGAACCATGTAGCACCTATAAACACCACCTGCGCCTACTAAAGCCTGATGACACCATGCTGATAGACGAGCCGCACGGCGACGCCGTCCTTCCGCGTCTTGCTACTACCCCTCTCGTTTTCGTCGCCCAAGGCATTGCCCTCGCCAGCTACATTTCCATGCTTTTGGAGCGTGAAAGGTCGGAGCTTTCACGCTCAATAACGCTCCTGTGGGCTAGACGAAGTGAAGACGACAGATTGGAACACCTCATCCCAGGTGAAATACCAGATTTTGAGCGTTTTGACATACACTATCCCGCAAAACTAACTGCCGCGGAAATCCAAGCAAAAATAACACCCCAAAGTCTCACATACCTTTCGGGCAGCCAAAGCTTCGTCGAAAGCATCGGCGCCGAGCTAGAAGCCACCGGCACCCCTCGCGAACGCCTCATCTACGATTATTACGAGGGGTACAACAATCTATAACGCATATGCTTGCAACACATGGTTTGCTATCGTAACCTACCTATATGACTACAGTAGTACCGAGGGGCACGTACGAAGCACCTGCCAGAAGGCTTGATTTTCCTATCGCCGGTGACGGTGGAGTAATTGTGTTTGCAAACGCATCCCCGTTTTTAGGTCTCGGCAACGAGAACGGGATTCACGCCAGTCTAGGCTTATTCCCGCTCTATAGGGAGACGTGTGAAAGGGGTAGTGTATCTGGCCTAGTGACCCCAGAAAAGACAACGCACATTAACAAGCTCAGAGAAATCTTTGAAGTTTGGTCAACAAGTAAAATGAACTACCCTGAAAACGGCTGGACCAAAATAGACGATCAACATTTGTTTACTGACCTTGTGCCTCAACATAGATCAGGCAGTTTTTCAGGTCAAGACATTATTAACAGCCTGATAGAACGAGTCAATTCGCTGAAAACAGCTCAAACACAGAAAAAGGTGCGCGAGATAGCAAGCTTTGTAATACTACTCCATGAGTTGCCCATAGATGTACAGGTTGCACGTATGGTGATAACCGCACAGTTCCCCTCGACTACGGTGCTTGCGGCACTTCCAACCTTCGTCCAACCATATGATATACATGGACGCGACAAAGGTGTCAGCAGGTGGACTCTTACTCATAATCCTAAGTAAAAATCTCACTAGTACTTCTGGTATGAGCACCCTGTCTCTGACTACATTATAGGGATGATTCATACTTGAGACTGCGCGTCATGCTTAAAAACCATATTTTCTAGCGCAAGATACAGGAAAGCTCTCCAGACTATTAGCTTAATCCATGCCCAGTACGATGCATGGATTGTCATCTGACTCAATGGGGGCTGTATCTATAACGATAGTTTCTTCTTGGCCTGCCCCATGAATGGCAGCACCTCCTAAGCATCCTGTTTGAGGGCTTGCATCCTCGCCCGTAGCTTCTCGGTGGGCAAGACCTGCTAATTCCGGTGAGATGATTCCCCTCTGGGGTCCTTTTTCTGCTGTCATTACACTTCCTCCTGGATGTTTACGTGGCCCTCGAGGTATTCGCGGATTTTTAGGGCTGCGGTGGCGCCTTCACCGACGGCACTGGCGACTTGCATGGTCGCGCCACTGCGGATGTCACCCGCTACAAACACACCCTTCATGCTACTCATAAGGTTCTCGTCTGTCTTAATGAGACCAATTTCGTCAGTTTCGAGTTGGCCGGCCATAAACTCGCTGTTTGGCTTCAGGCCGACGAACACGAACACACCGTCGGTGTCTATCTTAACCTCGTTGCCGCTTTCTGTATCTGTTCCCTTCACCTGGACAACCTTACCCTCGGCATCGCCGATGATTTCGTCGGTGGTGGTAGTAAGGTGCACGGTGATTTTCCCCTGGTCAACGAATTTCTGAAGTTCTTTCTGCAAGACATCGCTAGCTCGTAGCTTGCTGCGAACCATAAGGTCTATGTGCGTCGCAAAACGCGTGAGGAACATTGCCTCTTGCACGGCAGAGTTGCCGCCGCCCACCACAACCAGCCGCTTATCGCGGTAAAATGCACCGTCACAGGTGGCGCAGTAGTGCACGCCGCGGGCGTAGTATTCCGCCTCACCGGGTATGCCGAGCTTTTTATAATCGCTACCAGTTGCCACCAGCACTACCCGAGCGTACAGGTCGCCCAATGTCGTTTCGAGTCGCTTCCAATCGCCTTCGTCGTGCAGGGCCGTAACCTCGCCAAAGTCTATCACCGCCCCAAACCGTTCTGCCTGCTTTTGCAGGTTGCCAGCAAGCTCTAGCCCTGCCAAGCCTTCTGGGAAGCCGGGGTAGTTATCGACCCAGTCGGTCACGGCAGCGAGACCACCAGGCACACCTTTTTCGATAAGCATGGTGTCTATGTCTTCGCGCGTGGTGTATATAGCCGCGCTCAAAGCTGCCGGCCCGGCGCCAACCATAATGACTGTATGTGAGTTTTCTTTCGTCCGTTCCGCCATAGTACCTCCGTTTTCTATTAGTAGTATACATAAAAACACACCTCCCCCACTAGGTTGCAGGGAAGGTGCATAAAAGAAATTGTGAAAAAACTTAGCTAATTGCTGGCGCTAGTTTGGCCAGATTGAAACCGACAACCACTTCTTGTGAATCATCTTGGCGAGTAACGACGGTGACTGGCACAGTTAGGGCGCCCGAAATTGCCAGGGCTTCCTGCTGACGGTGCGGCTCGTCGTCTAGGTTGACTTCGTCATAGGCGAGACCCTTAGCGGCTAAATACTTCTTGACCATCGGGCAGTAGGCGCACGTTTTTGTCGTAAAAATAGTAATATTTTTGACCATGAAATAACCCTCCACTGGTTATGTCGGTTTTTTATTGTAGCAGTTTTTTGTTTGAGAGACACTTCACAAAACTGTAGATACAAGTATATATGGTGCTTACGCTTTCGTCAAGACGCTATATATTGTGTTTTTGTATACAATCCGGCCCGCAAGCGTAGAAAGGGCTCAACAATGACTAACGGTCTACATGCCCTAAGAGAAATTCCAAGCTCCAAATGACAAGCTCCAAATAATTTCGAAATTCGAATTTTCTAAATCCTAAACAACTCCGAATGTTCAAAAAAACTCCAAAATAATACTTCAGTCTCTAAGCGGTGGTGCTGCCCATTTTGAATTTTGAATTTAGACATTAGGATTTATTTGTGATTTGGTGTTTGTTATTTGGAATTTACCCTTCTATAGACACCAGCTCAATATCAAACACAAGGTCAGCATTTGCCGGTATGCCAGAGCCATAGGGAGGGTTACTACCGTAGGCCATGGCGGCCGGAATAAGCAAACGGCGCGTGCCACCTACTTTCATACCAGGAACGCCCTGAGTCCAGCCGGCAATGACGCCGCTGAGCGGGAAGCTGATAGCGCGGCCAAAGTCGTGCGAGCTCTGAAATACTTCACCACTTTTTGCGATTGCACCAGTGTAATGGCACGTTACGGTTGCACCGGGCTGCACAGTGTCTCCGGTACCGAGTACTCGATCTATACTTTGAAGCTCTGCTACGTTTCCCTGAGGTGTAAAATCATCTAGCATTTTCACTCCAAAGCCTAGTTTGTCTTTATACGTTCAAGCTTTACAATAAATACCAAATCAGCATTAGCGGGAATTGCTCCCTGTCCACCTTCCCCATAGCCCATAGCCGCAGGAATAGCAAGTCGGCGAGTCCCGCCTACTTTCATCCCCTCTAAACCTTCATCCCAACCTTTTATTACCTGGCCCTGGCCAAGACTGAACTGTAGTGCCTGTGCTTTATTGTAGTTGCCATCAAACACTGTGCCGTCTGATGCAAGGTTGCCCTGATACTTCATAACCAAGCAGTCGCCTTTCTTTGCCATGGCCCCTTTGCCTTCTACGAGATCAGTCTTCTCAAGATCTTTGACAACACCCTGAGGCTTATAGACCTCTGGAGCGGCTTGTATGGAACTTTTTTCTGGTGTCTGTATGTCACATACTACAGGCTTTTTTTTCATCATATCGATAACTACCCCTATGGTAAATGCTGAAGCAGTTACCAAAAATAATAGCGCACCAAGCCCTGCAAAAATCCTATCACGCAGTCGCGTTGTCGACATAAAAACCCTCCATTACAATGTTCCTAGTTTGACATATTGTTTACCACGAAACAAGCATACTTATGCCTGAATTTCATACTGCTTAAGGCGTTTTGTATCCTGCTTCGTATGGCGCGCTTGCAGTGAAAGCAGCTGTGCGTATATTCCACCACTCTTTGCAAGTTTTTCGGGCGTTCCCTGTTCGTTGACGCGACCGTCCTGCATAGTGATGATTGTATCAACCGACTGGATAGTACTGAGACGGTGAGCGATAATGAGCGTCGTTCGCCCCTGCATCAGCCGTTCGAGCGCTTGGTGTACCAGGTGCTCACTTTTGCCGTCGAGACTACTGGTAGCTTCATCGAGGATAAGTATAGGCGCGTCCTTCAGGAGCGCCCTGGCGATAGCGATGCGCTGTTTTTGGCCGCCGCTGAGCTTCAGGCCGCGCTCTCCTATTTCGGTCTCATACTGTTGCTCAAATTTGGTTATGAACTCATGGGCATTGGCCGCCTTGGCGGCAGCTTCTACTTGACGCTTTGTAGCTCCCGGTTTGCCATAGGCAATGTTTTCATACACGGTGCCGCTAAACAGCGCCGGTTCCTGGAAAACAACTGCCGATGCTGCCCGCAAACTCGCCCGTGTCGACCCAGAAATGTCCTGACCGTCTATAGCAATACTGCCGCTTTGCGGCACATACAGCCCCAGCAGTAGGTTTGTGATGGTCGTTTTACCCTCACCGCTTTCGCCCACGAGTGCGGTTTTAGTGCCAGGTTGCAGCGTAAAACTGAGTCCGTCCAAAACCGGACGTTTCACCTCGTAGCCAAAAATAACATCGGTGAATTTCACCTCGCCAGCCGTAACCTTTAGCTGGACACCCTTGTCTGTAGCAGCTGACTCCGTGGCTTCATCCATGGCGGCAAAGTAATCACGAGTGTTTGCTACCGCTCGTTGTGACTGGTCCACGATAAAGCTAATGCTAAATATTGGCATGCGTATCAGCGCCGCGTACTGGAGCAGCAGCACCATAGTCCCAAGACTATAACGTCCATGAACCGCCTCAAGGCAAATGTAGGCATATACGGCCAGGAATATTATATTCAGCACCAGTCGACGTATAAAATCTTGGCCGTGCCAGAGTTTGCTCTGGGGCCAGGTCGTGTCAACGATACGCTGGTAGCGTGTTTTGAAATGGGTGAGCTCGCGAGCTTCTTGGCCGAAACTCTTGACAACCTTTATCTGACCGATAGCTTCAGCAAACCGGCCAGTGGCGACATCTGACTCACCATTTATAGCTGTCTGGTACTCCCGCCAGCGCCCGCTGGTACGTGTGGTGAGCCAGATGAATATGGGATACAACGCCCCGAGCATGAGAGCAACAGGCCAGGAATAGACGGCAATTATTGCCAGCGACAATACTGTGCTAAAAACGAACTGTAGAAAATTGTTACTGAAGGCCTGGGCAAACGTGGTGATTTGGTCGATACTGCGGTTAAGCTGGTTGAGCACCTTGCCACTTAGCTCTGTGTCGAAGTACCGCTGTGGGAGTTTGAGTAAATGGGCAAAGTACCGCTCGCTGAGCGTCTTACGCAGCCGAGCCTGCAGCTGGTCGCCAATCACTCCACCAATATTGCTAAATAAGTTTTGCCCAAGGTCGGCCAGAAATATACCAAGAACGGCCAGAATAATCACCGTTGTCTGGACATGTTGTTCGCCAACTAGCTTCGTGATTTCGTCCACGATAATCTTCGTAAGTAAAGGTTGTACCTGGGTAGTGGCGGCCACCAGCACAGAAAATAGTGCAACCCCGGCGTAGTATGGCCACAATTCCCGCGTAAAACGCACTATCCGCCACAGACTCTTCATCCGTTTAGTATACTCTAGACAGCTCAAGACTGCTGCTTAACAACACCACCGAGTAGGGAGACTACCAGCTAACCAGGTCGGCGTAGTATTGCCATGAAGCCTTTTCTTGGGTCGTAAGGCTCTTTGCCCACTTGACAGCCGCGCCTACAGCCTCTTTTTTCATTGAAACACGCTGTCCGATTTCTAGGTATGGCATACCTGCTTCTTCACTCAGTTTGGTTTCTGCCGCAACGCGTTCTACAGGAGTCAATTTGGCGTCTAGCTTCGCTACCGCCTGGCGCGCAAGTGCGGTATACGACTCACCAGTTCCGGCAACGTATTCGTACGCAGCGGTCGTTTCGTCCAAGCTCGTTGTTACGTTTTCTCCCTTGGCTACCTTAGCTTGAGCGTCTTGAGTTTTTTGTGCGAGCTGCTTTTCGCGGTCAGTAGCCGGGTCTGCTGTTTTTTTATTGGTCGTTGAGGCTGAGTCGGTCATTTTTGTATTTGTATCACTTCCGCCTAAGGAAGTAAGCCCCCATATGCCAAGCACCGCGACAACACCAGTGGCGGCGAGCGCTTTGATACGTTGTTTATCCATATCTCCCCATTTCTCCCACCAGCTATTTGACAGTTATTATCATACATGACGCTTATGGCAGTTGCCAAGCGTTAGAATTGACAATTTGTAAATTCCGCTACAGTTGTTCCTAGACCTTTTCGGCACCAACTTCTTTTGCAGCCGTTTCAGCTATGCTGTCTATGTAGCTCGCAACCTCCGTGTCTGTGAGTGTCCGCAGTGTGTTAGTGGCTCGTAGTCGCAAGGTTACCGTTTTGGTTTGCCCGGCTTCTGGCTGGTATATACCGAGCGGCGTGAGTTCGAGTAATTGAACCTCGGTGCGAAGCTGGTCTAACGCGGACTCTGCAGACGCCAGAACATCTGCATACGGGGTTGCGATAGAGACTCTTAGTGAGATGTCTTGTGTTACAGACGGAAAACGAGGCAATGGCACATACTGTTTTGGAGCGAGCTTGAGAAGGAACGACTGGAATAGCTCGAAACCGGCTGCACCCTCTGGGAGCTTGAAAGCTCGCCGCGTTGCCGCACTAAACTCGCCCACCACCCCTACAAATTGCTCCCCGTCAAAAACAACGGCTGCGCGTTTTGGTTCAAATGGTTTTGAAAGCTGCTCAAATATTGCATGCGCAGATGAGTCAAATTCACTCAGTGGCACATAGACCAAACTATCTGAAAGCATCTCGACATATTGGCGCGCAGCATAAAACGCTGCATGCGGATATTTTTTGGCTGCATATACAAACGCAAGTCGCTCGTACTCGCGAGGAAGCCCATCTTCGCCAAGGTCACCCTTACGGTGGGCCTTTCCAAACTCAAACAGGGCAAATTCATCATGACCGGCTTTAATATTTACATGTACTTTGTCGAGCAGACTAGGAATAAGGCTCAGTCGGTAGTACTGGAGGTCAGGACTAAGCGCGTTCCCTAAACGAAATGCTTGCGCTGGGTCTTGGCCGGCACCTTTCAGTACTTTTTCGTGTACAAAACTATACGTTAGCACCTCATTTGCACCGGCCCCAGAGAGAATATGGCGGATTTTTCGCTTCATTTCTAGTCGCACGTTTAACGGCGCGGGCTTCATGCTTCGCTGCGGCAACTCCCGCGGCAGTTTATCAAAGCCGTAGAGCCGTCCGACTTCCTCAACAATATCTTCCGGAAGTTCAACATCAGTACGCCAAAACGGCACATTGATGTGTAATTCTTCGTTGTTGTCTTGTTCGTCCTCGGGGTCCCAGCCACAATCTTCGCAAAGCGGAAACTCGACATTTCCAAGCAGCTGCACCATATCGTATTTTTTTATACCAAGGCCAAGTCGGTCACGAATAAATTGTGGCATGATACTCTGGGGCAATACGCCCTCATGTGCTTGTATGCGAGCAGCCAGTTCATCGCCGGACACAAGGTCAGCGACCGCCCCCGCCTGACTACCACCGGCAAGTTCCAGAACCATATTGAGTGCCTGAAATAGACATGCAGGATTTTGAAGTGGTGACTGACCTTTATTGAACCGCGTGACGGCATCGGTAAAAAGTCCGTGGCGCATACTTGTTTTGCGTATGGTGTACATGTCGAACGTGGCACATTCGAGCACAACATTTTTTGTATCAGCCGAAACTTCGCTATTGCCGCCACCCATAACACCACCCATACCGACTGGGCCTTCGGCGTCTACGATAATAATGTCATCTTCTGTAACGTCGTAATTTTTGCCGTTGAGTAGTGTAAGCTTTTCACCCGCCCTGCCCATGCGAGCACCCAGTGTGCATCCACGGAGCTTGTCATAATCATATGCGTGTAAGGGCTGTGCTGTGTGTAGCATGACGTAGTTGGTAATGTCGACAATATTATTTATGGGCTTGCTGCCAAGTCGCACTAATTCGCACTGGAGCCAAAACGGGCTTGGCTTAATCTCCACATTTTTTACCGCAACCGCCATGAAACGTGGCACCTTTTCTTCTGCTTCATTTAAAACAGTCAGTTGCAATCCATCTCCCGCAACGAATTCTGGGATACTCAAATACCACTCAGGGCTTGTAAACTTCTGGCCGTGGATACCAGCAATTTCACGTGCTACACCCAACTGACCGAAACAATCTGGTCGGTGGGTAAACATCTTGTTTTCTATGTCTATGATTGTGTCATTGAGTCCAAATACTTCCGCAAAGTCAATGCCCGGTCTTAAACTGCTGTCATTCCCGACTTGATTGGGAATCCAGGAAGTGTTTTTTAGGCTACTGGATCCCCGCCTTCGCGGGGATGACGCAGGAGGCAAGTCTGCAACGGTGATTTCCAAAATGCCGTCGTGATTATCGCCAATAGCAAGTTCGGCTGGACTGGCCAGCATGCCATTGCTTTTTACCCCGCGTATGGTGCGAGCATCCAGCACGAACGGGTCTTTGTCGTAGCTCGCCGGCACGGTGGCGCCGGGCGGCAGCCACGCAACGAACATATCGGCGTGGACGTTTGGCGCACCGCAGACGACTTGGACAAAATTTGAATCTGGAATCTTGAATTTGGCATATTCAGGGTTATTGCCCACTTCAATCTGGCAAATGTGGAGATGGTCGCTGTCGGGGTGCGGTTCGCACGTTACAATCTTGGCAACTACAATGCCTTTGTATTTTGCACCGAGGTCTATAACTTCCTCGACTCCGCCGAGCTGCTGGTTAATCCGCTCAACCAGCTCTGTCACCGGCGGTAGTTCAAAGTCAACATATTGGCGAATAGTGTTTAAACTTACTTTCATTTGAATTGCTCCAGGAAATCGAGTTTGGCGCTTTCGAAGTGGCGGATGTCTTCCACGCCGTATTTCATCATGACAAGACGCTCGACGCCGCTACCCCAGGCGAAGCCGGTGTACACAGCAGGGTCAACATCGGCCGCACGCAGTACATTTGGGTGTATCATGCCGCAACCCAAAAGTTCTATCCAGCCGGAATGACTGCAAATGTGACAACCAGCCTTTTCGCAAAACGGACAGCTCAGCGCAAACTCAAAACTTGGTTCGGTGAATGGGAAATAAAACGGGTTCACTCGAACTTCAAGTTGTTTGCCATAATATTCTTCGAGAAAGGTCTGTAACGTCGCAATCAGCATACCGGCGTGGACACCCTTGTTCACGTAAACGCCCTCAAACTGGTAGAACGTGTGCTCGTGCCGTGCGTCGAGGTCTTCGTTGCGGAACACACGGTCGGGTACGAGTACTGCAATCGGTTCACCCTTTTCAAGATTGACGGCATATTTTCTGAGGACACGGTTTTGCATAGTACTGGTGTGAGCAGGCGCGATGAACGGGTCACCTTCTTTGTCTGTTTCAACTGTCATGAAGGTGTCATAATCGTCGCGCGCGGGGTGGCCTTTGGGAAAGTTCAGCGTCTCGAACATGTGATACTGGTCGTCCAGTTCACGAGATTCTTCTACGACATAGCCCATGCGGTTGAATATATGTGCTATGCGTTCCATTTCCTGCATAAGAGGATGGACGCTACCCTGCTGGTTTGGCAAAAGGCTAGGTCTAGCTGTATTCACGTCCATGGGTGCAGTTACATCTATAGGCGGTAATTCTACGGCCGAGTCGGCTGCTGCGTCAACAGCCGCTTGCAACTCACTTTTCAGCTCATTTAGCTCGCGACCGAAGGAAGATTTCACTTCATTTGGGAGTGTCCGGATTTGGGCATACAGCGCGCCGAGCTCCGGTGCGCGCATAATTGCGACCTTGTCGTCGAGCGTTTGGAGTCGCGTTCGCAAAAGTTCGGCGGCGCGAGCAATGTCTTCGTGCTGGTAGCTCATTGGTATGTAGTATACAGAGTTCGGACTTAAGAGTTAAGGCTTAGAGTTAAGAAAAAAGAACCGCCAAAGGGCGGTTCTCCTAGGAACAACGTGTCAACTGCACTACAGCATAGCATCTATATCTTGGTCGAGCGCCGATGTATCGAGACTAGCGTCAAGCTCAGTATTTGTGTCACTTAAGGTGGTGTCGGCCTGTTTCAGTTCTGGCACCGCCTCAACTTTTTGCTGGGTAGATACCGTCTTGGCTTTATTATCCTGTGACTTCATTACGGTGTAGCCAGCAAAACCTACGACTGCCAGTACAGCCACGAGCAAAACGGCAACAATATGTCCGGCGCCGCGTTCAGAAAGTGAGTATTTCATTAGTTTGTACCCTCCGTTGTGTCTGAAGTAGAATCGATGCCAGAGTCGCTGGTAGTTTCATCACCATTTTCAGCATCGTCCTTTGACTGGGCTAGCGCGACGACTATGTCCTTGAGGGCTTTTCTATAGTCATGGAGTGCGGTGCGTGTTGCTTTTGCCGCCTCTCTAACCTCACTTAGTTTGACAACCGTCTCTGGGTCGCTACAATCCACCCCTACGGCTAGCTCTTTCAGCGCAGCCACGGCAGCGGTTGCTGCTTCTTGCTTTGCGGTTGCGGCGGCTACAAGATCGTCGTAATTAGCAGGTTGAAGATTCTCGGCGGCTTTATATGCCTGAATGCGTTTATATACATCGTCTAGTTTGGCAAGATGCTTATCTGCAGCTTGATTGAAGGCGGCGAGCTTGTTTTCTATGGCCTTCTGCTTGTTTTTGCACACAAGCTTTCGCTTTTCGTCTGCCATTTCTTTGCGGCCATCACGCTTTTTTTCTAAATCTTTTTTTGCATCTTCACGAAGCTGATTCACCCTGAGCTTAACTTCTTCACGCCGATTGCTATCATCGGCCAAACCTGACTGTGCCTCTGGCCCAGCAGTATCTTCTTGTTCGGTACTCTCTTGTGCAACGGTTGTATCGTCCTCACCCTGACGAGCACTAGCTGGCTGTGTGGCCGCGAGGGCAAATACACCCATAAAGCCAAACGCGGCAAGTGCAAACGAAAACCGCTTCATTAATATTGTTGTTTTTTGCATATTCATTATTCCCCTAAGTTATATTTAGTTAGGTAATTTGTAGTATAGCAAAAAGCTTGTGCTTGCAATAGTTTACCTGACCCACGCGCACTTTTTATTCCATTGTCATCCCGACCCCCGTATCAAGTACGGGGTAAACTCCGTGGAGAGATCTCGTTAGATGCAAATACGATGAGATCTTTCGACGGAGTTTACACTGAATTCATTTCAATGCTCAAGATGACACCCCAAAAGTGCGCGCGGGTCAGATAGTTTATGTTGCGGGACTAAGAGCGTATATGTCTGGCACATCGCGGAAGCGACCATCGTAGTCAAAACAGTGGCCCACCACAAACTCTGGGCCAATATCGAAGCCTACGTACATCTTTTCGCCCAGGTCAGACTCTGGAACGGCCAGTTTTGATGGCTTTCGCAGCAACACCACCACCGCAAGCGAGGCGGGCTTTTGCGCCAATAATTCGGCCACAAGGACGCTGAGTGTTTTCCCGGTGTCGACGATGTCTTCTACAATGAGCACGTGTTTGCCCGTGACCGGATGAGTCAAATCGCTAATTTTCTTCACTTCGCCGCTAGAGCCAGTGCCATGGTAACTTGCAAGGTGGATGGTGTCTGAGGTCATTTCAAAGCCAAGTTCTGGGTTTGCCTTAGAAATCGCAAATCGCAGTTGCGAAGCAAAGTGCAACGCACCATTCAGCACTGTCACCGTGTGCAGTCCACCGCGCGAAGCGTAATCTGCCGCGATTTCCTGAGCCAGTGACGCAACCCGCTCGGTAATTTGCGCCTCTTTGAACAACACGTTCGCCTGCATTTTGGTTTCTCCCACCATTACGCCATCATCAAATCCGCTCATACCGCCTCCTCTTAACACTTAACTCTTAACTCTTAACTCTTAACTCTTAACTCTTAACTCTTAACTCTTAACTCTTAACTCTTAACTCTTAACTCTTAACTCTTAACTCTTAAAGAAGTATAATACGATTCATGGGAAACTTCAGCTTCGACATCGTGAGTGAATCCGACAAAGCAGAAATGAATAACGTCTTTGACCAGGCGCTGCGCGAAATGGCCAGCCGCTATGACTTTAAAGGCACGCCAGCCGAGCTGGATTGGCTCGATGACAAAAAAGGCCTAAAAGTCACCGGTAACGGCGAGTGGCAAATTGAAGCCATTCTGGAAATAGTCCGCAAAAAACTGGCCGCCCGTGGCCAAAGCCAAAAAGTGCTCGACACCTCGCGCGAGTTAGTCGAATCCAACCTTAAAACAACCAAAGAGGTACCGTTCAAAGCCGGGCTCGACCAAGACAAAGCCAAAACACTTACCAAACTCATACGCGACGCGTTCCCCAAGGTAAAAACCCAAATCCAGGGCGAAGCCGTTCGCGTCATGAGCAGCAGCAAAGACGACCTCCAGGCCGTCATGACCTTGCTTCGCTCCCGCGAAGACCTCGACTTCCCTCTGAGTTTTACGAACTACAGATAATACTTTCAGTCTGATATTATTAGAACCATGAGCGAAAACGAGCAGGATACCATGCGTGCTGAAGATGTTCTGAGTGAAACGGAAATTGCTGATGTTGAGGAGCGAGCGGCGCTGCCACTCGACGAACAGGCAAAACAAATCCTGGGTGCAAACGACAGAGGTAATTACACCATCCCAGCCGAAAACCTCTACCCGCACCAGTGGCTATGGGATAGTTGTTTCGTAGCAATTGGCCTCAGGCACATAGATGTTGACCGCGCCCAAACCGAACTACTCAATCTTGTAAAAGGCCAGTGGAGCAACGGTATGTTGCCAAACATGATTTTTAGTAATGAGCCAGAGTATCGTCGTGATAGAGAGTTTTGGCGAAGCTGGATAAGCCCCTATTCACCTGACGGTATCGCCACCAGCGGCATCACCCAGCCACCCATGCTCGCAGAAGCTGTCTGGCAAGTCGGTCAAAAGCTGACACTGGCAGAGCGGCGCAGGTGGTACCGTCTGATGCTACCGCACATTGTTTCCTACCACGAATGGCTATACCGCGAGCGTGACCCCCACGGCGAGGGATTGGCTTTACTCCTCCACCCATGGGAATGCGGGCTGGATAACACGCCACCGTGGACTACCGAGCTCCGTGACCACCTCATGCCAGCTTGGATTCGGTTTATTCGCTGGGCACGGCTGGAAGGCATCATCGGCTTTTTCAGACGCGACCGACATTACATACCTCCCGGACAGCGGCTAAGCACTCTTGAAACACTCAGCTACTTCGATGCACAGCGTCGTCTGCGCCGGAAAGCCTACGACAGCCTCAAAATTCTCGACCACGGGCTGTTCAGTATAGAAGACCTTACCTTCAACTGCATATTCATACGCGCAAATGAGCGGCTTCGTGACATTGCCCGCACTCTTCACCATGAATTGCCCGATGAACTCCAGCAGCGTATGGAAAAAAGCGAACGGGCGCTTCACGAGCTCTACGACCCTTACAGTAAAATGTATTGGTCGCGCGACTTCATTACCCACCGCCTACTAAAACAACCGAGCATCGCAGCGCTCATGCCGCTGTACGCCGGCGTACTTACAAAAGAGCAGGCGGAACACATGGTAAAACAGCTTGAAAACGAGCATGTTTTCGGCCCAGGGTTCCCAGTGCCCTCTGTACCACTTGATAGCCCGCAGTTTAACCCAGACCTCTACTGGCAGGGACCGACGTGGATTAATACTAACTGGCTTATCGTTGATGGCCTGAGACGCGCAGGCTACAAAGACCACGCTGATGCGCTCACCGAAACAATGCTTGAAATGGTCCGCCGCAGCGGCTTTGCTGAGTATTTCGACCCGGTAACTGGCGAGCCGCTCGGAGCCCACAACTTTTCGTGGACCGCCGCGTTGGTGCTGGACTTACTTCAGGACAAAGCTGCTCGAGCAAAATAATATTTTGAGCGTTAATTGACAACATATTAAAATTTCGTATATGCTTACATTTGTTCGATATATAACAATTGAAAAAGGCTCGTTGAGGGCAGAAAAACAGTAAAGGAGGCTCTGATGGCTGATGTAGATGACACACAGGGTGGTGGAGGAACAGGAAGCATTATATGTTAGAAAACCTCGCGTTGTTTAACTTTTCCAGCTTCCTTCATAGGCCGCTCGTACTGGTAAAAGTACCACATAGTCGCTCGAGCGGCGTCGCCTTGTCAATGCCTTTGTGTGGGCGTACACAGTTGTAGTAATTCACAAACCTGGTAAGGGCTTTGGCTCGCTCCTCACGACTGTTAAATACCTCGGCGTTATGCCAGCTCTCCATTAGTGTTCGGATGGCTCGTTCGGCTTTGCCATTCGTCTGCGGACACTTCACTTTGGTGAACTTCTGGGTGATGCCAGCCTCGCCACAGGCTTTCATGAAAGCATGTTCACCGTAACGGCCTTTGTACTCGGTGCCATTGTCGGTTAAGATTCGTTCAATACCATAGGGGCATTGAGCCAGTACAGTACTGAGGAAATCCGCGCTACTGAACATGCTCTTGTCGGGGTAGATACCAACGTACAGCTCTCTTGAGTAGTCATCAATAGCCACAAACAGATATTCATGGCCGTCCAGCTTCGTTTCGCCCGTAAGTAGTGGTAGACGTTTAGTATCCATATGCAACATCTCGCCTGGATAGTCTTTCTCGTAACGTTTGGCAGTCCGGGCTAGTTTATCTTGGATTGATCGCTCAATTTTGCCCAGCCGCTTTAAGCCGTACTCCAGGCATTGGTAGCGTTTGTTAGTACTGACGTGCAGGCTGTAGTCATCCCGCCGAGCCCGAGTGAGGATCTTTTGTATAGTGGGGTAGGACACCCCATATTTGGCAATGAGATCTTTCTTACGTAAGTTGAGGACAAAATAATCCTCTGCCAATGCTTTACGTTGAAACGGCATGAGCCGTGTTCGTTTATGTACTACCATAGTGGTAGCCTCCTCTCGTTGGGTTAGTTAGTTGGTTGTACTCTAACTTTTACCATGGAGGAGGCTACTTTGGTTGTCTAGAAAGTTAAATAACGCTCGGGGATTTTACACATTATATTAAATCCGAATGTAGTTATTGCCAGTTCAGGATATTCTACTCAGAATCAGACGCAAAATGCATACAATCAGACCGCTCTTAATGACTTGACAACTATGCAATCTAACCAGGTGTCGTTAGCAGAGGCCACAGCGTCCCATGATGCGATCGGTGCAGCTGCAACGGCTACGTATCAAAGCGCACCTACACCGACTGGTGGTTCTGGTGGTTCTGGTGGTTCTGGTGGTTCTGGTGGTTCTGGTGGTACGTACACCATTCAGTCGGGAGACACGCTGAGTGCTATTGCGAAGCGGTATGGAACCACAGTGGATGTTCTGGCTGATTTAAATGGCATAACAGACCCAAACAGAATTTACGCCGGCAAAACCCTTAAGCTGCCTGGCGGCTCAACAACACCGGCCGAAACGCCTGCCGTCGCTGCTCCCGTGCCCGCCCAGGTTGTAACTGACCCTGCAGGAACAAACCCAATTGTAGTCGACGACCCTGTGGCATCCTCAGATGACGCAACCGGGGCAGCGCCAGTAAATACTGCTGGCGTGGAAACCAATACGGACAGCACAAACAGCACGGGTCAAACTGATACCGACCAAGACCCAGACGCCGGTACAGCTCCAGGTGCTGGCACTGCTGCGCCCGGCAGTCAAACCGGCGAAGATAATCGGGACGATGCAGCAAATGATGCGCTAGCCAATGGTGGTAATGAAGACCAAGAAAATAATGCCGGTGGAGCTGAAGGAGTTGATGACGGCCTGCCAGGCAGCAGTGTCGGTGAAGATCATCGAAGCGACCAAGCAAATGCTGCATTGGCCGATGCCGAGCTCAACCATCCTGCCATGCCAAACGACATCACCACGCCTGATGACCCAGTGGCGGGTAACGCCGCCGGAGGAGCCGAGCCAACCGCTGGTACAGGTATGCATATTGTTATGCCTGGTGACACCCTAAGCGACATTGCTCAGTACTACGGCACAGATGTAGATACGCTCGTTCGTCTAAACAATGTTGAAAACCGTAACCTCATTCATCCGGGTCAAGTACTACAACTCCCTGACGGCGCAGCCGCAGGATCGGTTGGTACGGGCACGGACGAAAGCGCCGGAACCTACACTGTTGTCGTAGGCGATACACTCAGTGCCATTGCAGAGAAGCATGGGTACGGCGGAGACTACATGTCTCTGGCAAAAGAGAACAACCTTGCTAACCCAGATCTAATACTCCCTGGCCAAAAGCTAGCCTTTGGAGGAGCAAGCGCTAACGGATTACCTGGCAATACGCTGCCAGAGCCTACCAGTATTGTTGGCTATACAGAGCAAAGCTGAACTACTCAGAAGCGCCATACCATGGTTCAATGCGCTTGTACTTATAAAACCTTTTCAGAAATACAATCTAACTCACTCCATACAAAAATCTGTTGCAAATAAGCAGCCGTCACAAGCTAACCTAGTACCGTTGAGCTTGCTCGATTGCTCACGTATCGATGTGACCAGAGTATCCATTTACTGTTTGGTAAAGGATACCATGCTAATCGGATTAGCTGCTTGCGCATTTTCTGACGTTCCAGCCGGGGACGCAGATGCCATCGACGCGCCAGTCGCGGATATCGATGGCTGGGTGTTCATTTTTTCTTGTGTTGTTGAACCGCCAGATGCAGCTGGATACGTGTAGGCCAAGGCTGAATTTGATTGCATATTATTGCTGAGGTTTGTGGCATCAGTTACGACGGCACTGTTTGAAGACGCCATATATTCTTCATGAAGTTTTGCTATAACACCGGCATCGTTTGACCGAAGTGCTCTCGCAGCATACTCATCTGCTTGAGACTGTCCTGCCAACCCATCATATGGCCTATAAAAACTTCCCGTAATTCGTTCACTCGCCAACCTTGATCGATATGCCTCAATTTCGCGGGCTTCATTCGGGGAATAGCCGTAGCTCCTTGACCCTCCTTCAGGTTGGCTCCCTGCGGTGTTATACGGATTCATAAATCTGTCGTCGAACATATAAGGTCGACGATTGTACATTCCAGACGGCATTTCTTGAGAAAACTCACCGATTCTCCCCCCTCGGTTCGCCAAATCTAAACTGTACTGCCTGCGGAGAGAATCTGCCACATAGTTCCGTTGCATTATCTCAGGCTGCTGTTCTAGCATATCTACCGTTTGAAAATGTCCGCCCTGCAATTTCCCTCCGGTATAGATAGCTTGCATTTCACTTTTTGCGGTCAGATACCGTTTTAGGAGATCGGCATCCATATTTGGGTTTTTGTAGTCAGTAATATCGCCTTTTTCGCCTAGCGTTGCGACAAACAATTTATCTGGATTAACCAACGCTGCCCGAGCCTCCACATTCTTCTCTCCTGGGCCGTAGGCAAATTGGTCAAGTGTGAGTGGATTTGTGCTGGTGTCGCTGACGCTGGAAATGTCCCGACCGCCATTCTCAAGAAATTTAGTGTAGTTGCCCTTTATTTCATCCCACTCGCCGTGGGTTGCCTTGAACTCCGCTACGGACTGCTCGCGTCTTGCGTCATCAGTAATATTCTGCCACTGACCCTCAAAAAATTCTTGGCCATTGGCAATATGGTAACCAGCAGGGTCGATTTGCGATTGCGCGTAGGTAGTCAAACGTTTATTAATGCCTTTGGCGAGAAATTCGGGATCCAGTTTATAGCTCGGATCCTCAAGTATCGGGGAGCCGTCGGAATTCTCGGCAAAGGCTTCGTGTATCATATCGCCTTCATAGTTTCGAACCTCCTTGCCGGCAAGGTCTGGACCGAAAGTGGGATCGTTGCTGTACGTGTGTGTTCGATAAGGAGCGTTAAAGATTGCAGCACGTTGAGCGGCAACACGATATTCTATGACGCTTTGCGCGAAGGGAGTGGAAACAACAGTCGGCTTTTCTTGAATCGCTTCACTCGAAGGGTTAAGCGTGTATGAAGTGAACCCTTTCTGACGTAATTCAGCATTCACCTCCAGCCAGTCATTCTTAATTGTTGAGATAGTTGGTATGCTACTCCCGCTGTAAAAGCCATTGCGTTCTACTTCAATCGAACCTCCTGCCATGTACGCCTTATGAAGAGCATTAAGCGTATCTACGTCGCCGGAGGCAATGGCTTGGGCGCGGATTACATCTGCAGGGCTCTGTTGGCTCATCTGGCCCGACCATCGCCCCTCTTGTCGCAATGACTGGTTACTGAATATACCATGTGGATAATCATTGATTCGAGCGGAAGATTGAGCAGAACCTGTGGCAAACCCGCCATAAACCTCGTCTCGTCTACTAGAATAAAGCTGTTGTCGACTAGCTGACTCAGTGCTGCCATCGGCAAACGCCGTTAGCTTATCCCTGAAACTTGCAATAATTCGCTCAGAAAAATGCCCGCCGCCATCAAGGGTTGAGGCCGTGTTTAACGTACTGGCTCGTGCATCATTTAACAATCTCTTAATCGCATCAGACTCTGTGCCGTTTTTGTCAGCGAGCATGCTATTTGCTTCTGGTGTCGTCACGGCGATTAATTGTGTCCGAGCCATTAAGAAACGGCGCACGAGATCACTATCATAGTTTGGGTTGGTTGGATCCGTTACCTCACCCTTTGCCCCGACGGCCTCTTGAAGGCGTTTCGTAGGATCATACGACGTCGTATTGAAGGCCGCCTCCACATTCTTCTCTCCTGGGCCGTAGGCAAATTGGTCAAGTGTGAGTGGATTTGTGCTGGTGTCGCTGACGCTGGAAATGTCCCGACCGCCATTCTCAAGAAATTTAGTGTAGTTGCCCTTTATTTCATCCCACTCGCCGTGGGTTGCCTTGAACTCCGCTATGGACTGCTCGCGTCTTGCGTCATCAGTAATATTCTGCCACTGACCCTCAAAAAATTCTTGGCCATTGGCAATATGGTAACCAGCAGGGTCGATTTGCGATTGCGCGTAGGTAGTCAAACGTTTATTAATGCCTTTGGCGAGAAATTCGGGATCCAGTTTATAGCTCGGATCCTCAAGTATCGGGGAGCCGTCGGAATTCTCGGCAAAGGCTTCGTGTATCATATCGCCTTCATAGTTTCGAACCTCCTTGCCGGCAAGGTCTGGACCGAAAGTGGGATCGTTGCTGTACGTGTGTGTTCGATAAGGAGCGTTAAAGATTGCAGCACGTTGAGCGGCAACACGATATTCTATGACGCTTTGCGCGAAGGGAGTGGAAATTTGGTCTGGTGCGTTGTGCCGGATACCGGTCGTAGCCCGAGCAAGCCCGGTATCGCTCAAGTCAAAGCTGAAAGACGTATACCCTTTACTTGAAAGTTCTTTATTTATCGCCTCCCAAGCAGATACTATCTCTTTTAGAGATGATGGCATGGGAGTGGACGCTAAAACGTTTGAGTGGCTGCTTGTCGCGCCCCCTCCCACTTGCATATTTCTAGCCTGCTGAAAAAAATCACTCATTCCATGTCCTCCATGCTATCTAAAATTAAGGAATATTAACCTTGCCTTATCCTAGCATTAGCATTATTAACAATCAATACATAACCTGTAAAATCCCCGAGCGTTATTTAACTTTCTAGACAACCAAAGTAGCCTCCTCCATGGTAAAAGTTAGAGTACAACCAACTAACTAACCCAACGAGAGGAGGCTACCACTATGGTAGTACATAAACGAACACGGCTCATGCCGTTTCAACGTAAAGCATTGGCAGAGGATTATTTTGTCCTCAACTTACGTAAGAAAGATCTCATTGCCAAATATGGGGTGTCCTACCCCACTATACAAAAGATCCTCACTCGGGCTCGGCGGGATGACTACAGCCTGCACGTCAGTACTAACAAACGCTACCAATGCCTGGAGTACGGCTTAAAGCGGCTGGGCAAAATTGAGCGATCAATCCAAGATAAACTAGCCCGGACTGCCAAACGTTACGAGAAAGACTATCCAGGCGAGATGTTGCATATGGATACTAAACGTCTACCACTACTTACGGGCGAAACGAAGCTGGACGGCCATGAATATCTGTTTGTGGCTATTGATGACTACTCAAGAGAGCTGTACGTTGGTATCTACCCCGACAAGAGCATGTTCAGTAGCGCGGATTTCCTCAGTACTGTACTGGCTCAATGCCCCTATGGTATTGAACGAATCTTAACCGACAATGGCACCGAGTACAAAGGCCGTTACGGTGAACATGCTTTCATGAAAGCCTGTGGCGAGGCTGGCATCACCCAGAAGTTCACCAAAGTGAAGTGTCCGCAGACGAATGGCAAAGCCGAACGAGCCATCCGAACACTAATGGAGAGCTGGCATAACGCCGAGGTATTTAACAGTCGTGAGGAGCGAGCCAAAGCCCTTACCAGGTTTGTGAATTACTACAACTGTGTACGCCCACACAAAGGCATTGACAAGGCGACGCCGCTCGAGCGACTATGTGGTACTTTTACCAGTACGAGCGGCCTATGAAGGAAGCTGGAAAAGTTAAACAACGCGAGGTTTTCTAACACATAACCCCCTGAAACTCAAAGTTATTATATATCTGGCTTGTCACTCCTCTGAAGGCGGGCTGACACACACTCACTTGTTGAATGTCATCTAGAGCGAAACCGAAAGATCCTGTCTGATGTACGCCTAACGAGATCCCTCCACGGAGTTTACCCCGTACTTGATACGGGGGTCGGGATGACACAGGAGTAAGAAGTGAGTGTGGGTCAGGAAGGCGGGCATTAGGAATAAACTTCCCACGGCCTGACGGCCGGGGTATTGTGGCCTGGAATATAATTAGTAAACCCAGTGCTGGCCGGTGTTATACTTGGAAGTATGATTGAATTTTTACAGGCGTTACTGCTGGGCGTTATCGAAGGCATAACAGAATTCTTACCTATTTCTAGCACCGGACATTTGATATTAACTCAGGAGCTCATAGGCTTCAAAGATACACACGAACTATTCACGGTGGTTATCCAGCTAGGTGCCATTGCTGCGGTGGTGTGGTACTACCGGCGCGATTTATGGCAGAAGTCAGTAGGGCTACTGCGACGTGAAAGTGCAGCACTCAACTTCTGGAAGATTCTAGCCCTCGGTACCATACCGGCTGGCGTTATTGGTTTGGCGTTTGACAAGATTTCGACAGCTATATCCATACCTGTGGTCATAGCATTTGCTCTCATTATCGGCGGCATCATTTTATGGCTGGTCGATAACAAGCCCGTGCACCGCACAGAAAAACTTGTTCCACTCGATACCATAACTCCAAAGCAAGCGCTCCTGGTTGGGCTCGGCCAATGCGTTGCCATGGTGCCCGGCGTGTCGCGAAGCGGCGCAACCATCGTCAGCGGACTCGCCGTGAAGCTGAACCGCCCAACGGCCACGGCATTTTCGTTTTACCTGAGCATACCGGTGCTAGTGCTGGCCAGTGCTTACAAGCTCGCAAAATACTCTGCAGATATTCCAAGTATATCTGGGGGCTGGGCAGGCATAGTTATTGGACTCGTAGCAGCATTTTTCACGGCGCTCCTGGCCGTCAGCTGGCTGCTACGTTACATCGCTCACCACAATTTCAAACCATTCGCTATTTACCGCATAGTACTTGGCATATTGCTGCTTCTGGCGGTGTCGGTCGGCTGGCTGTAATCCCAAGTAAAATGCCCCTCTGTTATTAGAACATCCCAGACGAATTAGACAATGGTATATGCCTTAAGCTGCTCGCGCATGGCCAGGGCTAGGCCGACCAAACGGGGCGGTATGGTGCGACCTTTTAGTGTTACTACGTGAAGACGACGCTGTATTTCAAACGGCTCTGCTTTGTAACCTAGTACAGAGAGCGTTCCAGCTTCTATCTTGTCTTTAACGAGCAGCCGAGGCAATACCGCCGCACCCTTGCCACGTCCTACCATTCCGAGCATTACATCTGGGCTGCTTGAGTACAGTACGGCTTGGGTTTCGATTCTCGAGCGCCGTAACTCAGTATCAATTATTTTGAACGTCGTAGAAGAGCGTACGTACGACAAAAATGGCAATGGTTCTCGATTATCAATCCGAGTCTGGAAAACTTCCTGCATTTCGGGAGAACAGACGAGCACAAGCTTATCGGCAGTAACAGCGGCAATTTCGAGTCGGTTATCGGCTTGGTCGTCGGCGACGATAATGGCGACATCGAGCTCACTTTGCAGCACACCCCGACGCAAAGAGGCCGAGTTTGCCACATACAGACCGAGTTCGGTTGTCGACTCTAGCAGCTTGAGTTGCTGCGGCAAGTTCGCCAGTAACACCGCCACGCTGTCGATAAGCCCCAGCCTGAGCGGCACTTTCTGACTTCCCAGTGAAATAAGTTCGAGCTTGAGATTTTGCGCTACCTTGCGGTGCTCTAACGCAGCCGCATAGACAAGTTTACCTGCTTCGGTAAGAACAACCCCATGTCGGCCATTACTCTCTAGAAGTTTTTCGCCAATGTTTTTTTCGAGCTTGGCGACTGCCACACTCAGCGCAGGTTGGGAAATATGGAGCAACTCAGCTGCCCGCGTGAACGTACCGGCCTCCACCACTGCCACAAACTTCCGTAGACTATCATCCATAAATATTTATTATACCTGATGTAATAACTATGTATTGGTTTTATATGTTCATGTACCAGTACAATGCAGTACCATAAGGAGCATTACTATGAAAAAAGAGGTTATCAAAGTTGCTGTGGTGGGTGTTGGAAACTGTTTTTCTTCACTCTACCAAGGGCTTGAATATTACCGAGAGCACAAGGGCGAGAACATTCCGGGCGTCATGTTCGCCGACATTGGCGGCTACCGCACCAGTGACATAGACGTCGTAGCGACATTTGACGTTGACCCGCGCAAGGTGGGCAAAACCACCGGCGAAGCCATCTTTGCTCAGCCAAACTGCGCCCGAGTGTTTCAAGAAAAGGTTTCGGCCGGACCCGTCGTGCAAATGGGTCACCCACTCGACGGCGTCAGCGACTACATGCTCGAACAGCCAGAAGAATTCGGCTTCCGTGTTGCAAAGATTAAACCGGTAGATGTCGTAAAAGCACTCAAAGACGGTAAGGCAGATATACTCATAAACTACCTGCCGGTTGGTTCCCAGGAAGCGACAGAGTTCTACGCCCAGTGCGCTATAGATGCGGGTGTAGCGTTCCTAAACTGCATACCAGTTTTCATTGCCAGCGACCCCAAGTGGGAGCAAAAGTTTATCGATGCCGGCCTGCCGCTTATAGGCGACGACATGCGCTCGCAGATTGGTGCGAGTGTGGTCAGCCAGGTCCTGCAAGAGCTTGCCTTCGACCGCGGTGCAGAGGTGGAGTTTCACCAGCAGCTCAACATTGGCGGTAACACCGACTTCAACAACATGATGGTGCAGTCGCGGCTGGCCAGTAAAAAGAAAAGTAAAGAAAACGTCATTCGCGCCCAAAACGACATACGCGGCATACCGGTACCAGAACACAGCCTGTTCGCCGGGCCGAGCACCTTCCTCCCCTACCTAAAAGACAATAAAGTTGCCTACTTCAATATCCGCCTTAAAGGCTTTGGCGGTGCACCGATTACCATGGACCTCAAGCTTTCGGTGCAAGACAGCGAAAACAGCGCGGGGGTTGTGATAGATGCCATTCGCTACCTGAAAGTTGCCCGAGAGCTCGGTGTGGTCGGTGCCCTGCGCGGTCCCAGCGCCTGGACACAAAAAACCCCGCCAGAACAAATGATGTACACCGACGCAAAATCCGAATGCGCCGCCCTTGCCGCCCGCAAACTAACTGCAAGCGTCCGCAAACAAGTTAAGAAATAGGTCTCTCAGTATGGCATAGAAACCCGCGGGCATAATTCTGCCCATCATGGTTTGGTACAATAAATCCTAATGAATTTTACCTTGGATACTGCCCTAGCCCTTTCCTTCTTCGTGGTTATAGTTGGTGTGGACAGATATAAGGCATGGCGGCGTCGGGCTCGAATATCGGAGTTAGCATCGTTACCACGACGAAGCCCTATTGAAGATGAACAATTAGAAGCGCTGCGTTTTGCGATTAGTATGCGAGCCAATCGAAGCGAGGTCTACAAAGTTGTCTGCACCGCAGTCTTAATTGTTGTACCGATCTTTTTCTTTTTTATCTACGTAGTATTGAAATAAAGATTACGCTCTAATAGTGATAAGACCTAGTCGTTTAGTCGTTGGCTTGCGGTTTGTCGAGCAAGAGCGGTTCGACGCTGGCGGTCGTGTCGGCTATCTTCACAACATCGCGGTCCATACGGCCGAGGCTTTTGTGTGCGGCATTGAAGTGATTCACCGTAGTCCCAAGCGCATTGCCAAGTTTTTGCATAAAGCTGTCGTGCGCCGCAATGTGCTTGCCCAGCTCGCCCACCCGTTTTTGAATATCTTTGGCTTGCTCTTCTATTTGCAAACTTTTGAGCCCTTGCATAACCGTTTGCAGGTACGCTAGCAGCGTTGTGGGGCTGACGATGATGACTTTCTTATCTATAAAGGCGTATTCTATGAGGTCACGCGCATTGGTGCCAGTTGCCCCCACGTTATTAACCAGCAGGTCGTAGTAAATGGCCTCGCTGGGTATGAACATAAAGGCGTAGTCGAGCGTGTTTTCACTGGGGCGAATGTATTTACT
This sequence comes from Candidatus Saccharibacteria bacterium, assembly GCA_016700375.1. NCBI lineage: Bacteria > Candidatus Saccharimonadota > Candidatus Saccharimonadota bacterium. Next base: position 26,626 of record CP065016.1, on the reverse strand, counting down.
GGTTTCGTCTATACGTAGTTTAAGGTCGGACTTGAATGTTTTTACTATGATTTCACGCTGTGTTTTGTCTTTTTCCTCAATGAGCCGGTTGTAGTTTTCTAAGCTAAACTTGCTATCTATCGGCAGTAGACGACCCTTGTCTAGTTTTATGACGGCATCCACAATCTCGCCGTCTTTGAACTTGTACTGCGTTTCGTACACATGCGGTGGCAGCACGTTCCCCAGCACCGTGTCGAGGTAGTATTCGCCCAACCCTCCGCGCTGCTTTGGGTTTTGCAGTACGTTTTGGAGTGTCTTGAGCTCATCGGCCACATCTACCACCCGCTTGTTCGATTCCTTTAGCTCGGTGAGGTTCCGGGTAATCTCGGTGATAATTTTGTTGCTCTCAGTCGATTGTTTTTGGAGCGCGCCAAACATAGCAGACTGAGATTTATCGAGCCGGTCGCTAATTTGCGTCTGCACGCCCTCTTTGAGCTTGGTGATGTCCTCGCTGAGATTGCGTAAATCTTCTTTTAGCAGCAGGGCGCTCTGGCCATTATCTGTGCTCGCGTGAGTCAATACATATACAAGCGCTCCGCCCAAAGCTGCCGCTAAAACCCCCAGGACAATAATTGCCACCATTTCCATATATTTCAGTATACAGGCAAGAGCCTGCCCTGAACATCATGACTTTATAGCTACATTACTCGTGAGCCGCATGCTCATGGTCAGCGTCGTGATGTGACTCGACCGCCGCATGTTCCGATGTGTGCTCGTGCTCGTGTCCAGCATCTATGTACTGGTGCGCGATTTGCACGGCCAATATCACCGTAACTATACCGAGTATGAGCATAAGCGGCTGCCAATCAACAAATTTGCGGCCTTTATCGTGTTTGTGTAGCTCAGGGATGATGTCGCTCATGGCTATGTACAGCAGAAACCCTGCGCTCAATCCAATGAGCACACCCATAGGGAGTTTTTCCGCACTTCCAACTGCAAACGTGAGGATTGCCATAATTGTTGTAGCCAATGCGCTGAGCGCATTTACGAGTAGTGCTTTTTTACGCGACAAGCCTTTGTGAAGCATGAGCCCAAAATCACCAATTTCTTGCGGGATTTCATGTGCTGCCACGGCAATAGTAGTGACGATGCCCGTGGGCACGCTAATAAGAAACGAAGCCGCTATAGCCACGCCGTCCAAGGCATTGTGAATTGTATCGCCTGCAATAATAAGCGGCAACGTACTATCATGGTGCTCTGAGACAAACTTCCCTTCATCTGCGCGATGATGGTGATGAAACCAGTGAATAAACCGTTCCATCAGATAGAACAGCACCACGCCAATGACTGTAGATAGCAACAGCGTTTTCGCATGAGCTTCTTCAAGCCCATCGAGCAGCAAATCCATAAATACTGCGGCAACAAGCGCTCCGGCCGCAAACGGCGTCGCGTACTTGGCCAGTGCAAGCGCCGTTTTTTCACGGCTGAGCAGCAACGCCCCGCCTATGAGCGAAAACAGTCCGCCTACCAACGAAAAAAATATTACGTGTCCATATGTAGCCATACTTGCTCTTACTCCCTGTATATTTACTTTGTATCATTTAATCGTTTCCGTCCGCTCTCTGCAAATCTGTCGCAAAACAGCTACTTCTTGCGACACGCCCGGCCCGCTTTGCAGTCGGCGCAGGTTTTTGCGTCATGTGAATCATTTTCGCGGTCGTGATTGTGCCCATCATCTTTCCCATGCGATGAAAATGCGTCGTCAAACATACTGCCAACTTCGTTCGCCAGCCCCTGCATGTGGTTGTGAGTACAGGCCATAGCCCCGAGCGTCATCGCCATCTGCATCGCCTGCTCAACGTAGCCACGGGCTTTAACCTCTACCAGCAATGAGCGTACGGCGGCAACTGCTTCTTCATCGGAAGGTCCTTCTGCAACACGCGCGGCCAAGTCGTCAAACGTTGCACCCAGTTGTGCCACGACCTCTCCTTCCGACAATGCAACTGCACCCGCAAAGAATGCGTCCCAATCATTGACCTGCTCTGCAATCGGTGCGTCCGGCAACGTGTCAGAAAAAGTGTCTGGTTGATACAGCTCAGTTTGCATAGCTTACATCGTCATTGCTGCTAAATTACGTGCAAAGTTCAGTCTGCCATGGGTCTCAGGGTTTGATATGGCAGCGGCGGCCGTCCAGGCGACATTGGCAGCCTCACCGGTTAGACCACTGCCAAGCATGTCGGAGGTGTGAGGCTGGTAATGGCCAGCTACTTCTAGCCCTACCTGACTGAGAGTAAATGCTCCTTGTCTTAGCGGGATGACTTGGTTGCGACCTACATGAATATCCTGCAACCCCTGCCGGGTAAGCTCGGCTCCAAATGTTTTGGGTGTGAAGTCATGTAGTGCCTGATGTGGGTTCCCGCGCAATGCCAGGGCAGATGCCCCCACTACAGCATGGCCCCCATAGCCTGCTCGCGGCTGACCGCCTGGGTGTTCAAGCACAGAGCGCCGATTGTTTAGGTAGAGGGTATCGAGTTGCGATTGCACTAACGGCGAGAACACCTCATGGCCCCCAAGGACGCCTATTCTTTCTTCATCCTCGAGAACTATGCCCGCTACTCTATTAGGCTGTTGATTACGCCTGGGGATAAGTACTATCGCCCTTAGGCCGGCAAATCCTGGCAATTTGGCGCGGGGTCTTATTTTTATATAGCCATCAGGCTCTATTGCCACCCTTTCACGAATCGCCCATAGCACTAACTCCTGAAATGACGGACGAGGTACCTCTGCTTGCACGAGGCCACCGTACGGCGATGCCGCATCGCTAAAGGCGCTAAATGCATCAGTGAGTTGGTTTGGTGATACCTGCTTCATACAAATTAGTACATCATAAACACATAATTTTTTGCAAAAATGTCGCAATTTATGATACCATTGCAACATGAGTAGTCAGGCAATATTTGAAAAATCGCTAAAGCAGGCCGGTGTCAGTCTGACGAAGCCACGTCAGGCGGTGTTCAAGGGGTTGCAGCACCACAAAAGTCTGACCATGGCCGAGCTAGTAGCAGCCTGCACGGGCGTTGACCGCGCTAGCGTATACCGCACGACTGAGTTGTTTGAAAGGCTAGGCATCATCATACGTATACCAAATGGGTGGAAATACCGTCTGGAACTCGGCGAAGCCTTTCACGAACACCACCACCACGCCACCTGCAGCTCATGCGGTGCCAGCATTGCACTCCCCGAAGACCCCGCACTCGAGAAGCGCCTGCAAGCACTGGCGAAACGCCGCAATTTCACCCTTACCACCCACCAAATAGAACTCACCGGCACCTGCGAGAGCTGCCAAGCGTAATCAGATTCCGTCTGTTTCGTATTTAAAAAGGCCGGTACTTTCGGCCTTTTTCGCGGAAAATCAATTTCCATGCATAACTGTAACCTAGCGGAACGCAAAAGTATGTGATGAAAGTTACTGACAGCATAGAAAAGCAGATTTTACATCGTTTGTATTCCACGATATGCTTGAGTGATGTTTGATTACCTCTGGCATGGCATTTTTGGCCGCCCCTACCGCCTGCATGTTGCTCGCAGCGGCGATGCATCCAAGCCGGTTATTGTGTTGTTACACGGCATCGCTGCCAGTGGCGACGATTGGCGCAAAGTCCTGCCTTACCTCGAGCCACACTACCACTGTATTACCATAGACTTACTCGGTTTTGGAGAATCTCCCAAGCCACAATGGCTGGGCTACACCATGGACGACCACATGCGCGCCCTCTACCGTACCATGAACAAACTTCACCTGGGAAGCTCATTTCTACTAATCGGCCATTCACTTGGTTCGCTACTGGCCGCTCGCTACGCCACCGAACACGAAGCGAATATTAGCCGGCTAATCCTACTAAGCCCACCTGTGTACCCACCCTTATCACACATAAAAAGCAAAGCTGCTCGAAAACTAACTGGCTTGCTTCTCAATATATACAAATTCCTGCGCGACGACCCGCGCATAAACCCCGAATCGTTTCGTAAGCTCATGTACCTCGCGCCATTGCCGCGCGGTGTTATAAAACAACCAGAAACATGGGTACCGTTTATGCGCACTCTGAAGGAATGTGTCGAAAAACAAACCATCATAAATGACGTCAGACGGCTCAGCTTACCCATAGATGTCTGTTATGGCAGCCTAGACCAAGTGGTAGTAAGCAGCAATGTAGAGCTACTAGCTCGCAACAAAAACGTCCGTCTCCACACCTTCCTGAACACCCATGACCTCACCACCCGCTACGGCAAGCTCGTCGCAAAAATCCTAAAGAAATAGACCCATCTAATATCAATCTTGGCGGCGAATTTCTTCGGCAATAACGGCGTTTATGACCCCAAGAAGCGCAAGACTAAACAAAAAACCAGGTAAAGCGGCGAACTCAACCCTGCTAAATTCAAAAAACTGCGTAAGCAAAAGGTTTATGAGCGTAGCACGACGAAACCACTCAAAGGCGTGAAGCCTTGAGCCATTCAGCCAAGCCAGCCCAAAAACCACACATACAGCGGAGACTGCCGTTGTGGCAGCTTGGCCAACTACAAGGCTGTGCCCGTAACTTGCCTTCCCTGCAAAAAATTCCTGAACATCGCTGACATTTGCATAAATCGCACCGACCACGGCAGCCACAAACACAAGGGTCTCTAGCACAAAAAACCATCGAATTAGTCCAGAAGAAGTGCGCTGCTGCCAAAGTTTTGTGTAACCGAACGCAAAACGACGGCGCATTCGCTGGTATAATCCCCGTTTTCGGCGGTCCGTAACAGGCAGGCTTTTCAAAAGCTGTAATAGTTTTTTCGTCAGCACCGACTGTTGGTTTGCGCGCAGGAGCAACTGCCTCGTGTTAGCTCGCTCGTGAATATCCATATCCTGATGCACCGCTTCTTCGAGCTGCCGCAGGGCATTTAGCTGGTATTCTTCACTGGTTAGTTTTTGCTCACGTGTTAAGAAGGAGATAGCAAGGTAAAGCGCAACAAAAATTGCGTATATTATGCCGACAGCAGGGCGGAAAAAGTAGTTGTTGTCGCGCGTAATGAGTTTGCCTATTTCATCTATGAATACACCAAACCCAACACCGCCCACAACCGCTACAACACGCTGGACCGCCTTACCTAGAAACGCAAAGTTGAGTACAAAAGCAATTAGCATAAGTACGCCACCCCACAACATATGCGCCACATGATACTTTGTGCCCCCAACGGAAGGATATCCCATGACGTGCAAATAAAATCGGAGCAGGAGTATACTGCTGACAGCCGAAACCAGAAACAATTCAAAGAGGCCGCGGGAATCGCTGTTCCGTATAAAAATTCTTGCCTGCGTCATACACGTAGTATACCGAACAATCTCAGTTGCGCGATGCATCAGCGTCATGACACAATATACATAATGGAATCATCGATATTTTTGCAACTTGCAGCCGTGCTCGCCGTGGCAGCTGGCGTTTCGATTGTGATGCGCTTGCTACGGCAGCCCCTTATTATTGGCTACATACTCTCGGGCATTGTTTGCGGGCCAGCCGCACTCGACCTCATTCAAAACCGCGAGGCATTTGATTCGTTTAGTCAAATTGGTATTGCCCTGCTGCTTTTCATTGTCGGTCTGGGCCTGAACGTTGGGGTCATAAAAAATACCGGCAAGCCTGTGTTTTTGGTTTTTCTACTAAACACACTGCTGGTTGGCGGCCTCACTTACGGCGTCGGTAATCTGCTCGATTTGCCACGGTCTGAGTCGGTGGTGTTGGCCGTTGCCATGCTGTTTAGTAGCACCATTGTGGTCGTAAAAAATCTGGTAGACAAACGGGAACAGCACCGTTTGTATGGACAAGTTGCCATAGGTATACTGCTCGTCGAAGACTTAGCCGCCACCATTGCACTCGTGTTTCTGGCAACCGCAAAAGACGGCGGTGGCACCGACCAGCTCTACGGGCTCGTGGGCAAAGGCTTGCTCCTCGGTGGCACACTCACATTCATAGGCTGGTTTGTCATGGATAAACTGGCAAAGTTTTTTGCAGCAAACCAAGAGTTCCTTTTTACCTTTGCGTTGGCCTGGGCATTTAGTGTTGCCGCGGTGTTTGATGTAAGTGGTTTCTCACTGGAAGTCGGTGCTTTGTTTGCGGGCGTGTCTCTGGCTTCACTGCCGTATGCACAAGAGATTAGTACCCGGCTAAAGCCGCTACGAGACTTCTTTTTGGTGCTCTTTTTCATAAGCCTGGGCAGCACCATGACGCCCGGCGGTATGTCTGATGCGTTTGTGCCCGCGCTGCTGCTTTCGGCCATAGCACTGTTTGTAAAGCCCTTTAGCGTGTCTACCGGTATGGGGCTGCTTGGGTTCACCAAACAAACCGGGTTTAAGACTGCGGCGCACCTTTCGCAAGTGAGCGAATTTTCCATCATTGTCCTTACGCTGGCTGTGAGCGAACAAATGGCAAGCGCTCGCATGCTCAATGCCCTCACTCTTACGGCGCTTATAACCATTGCCGCCTCGAGCTATCTTATGAAGTATAACGACCAACTTTACCGCATTTTTGCAAAATGGCTCACGCCATTTGAACGGCCAAACGCCTACGCCGACCACGGCAAAGCACCCGACTATAAGCTATTCCTTTTCGGCTACCGCAAAGGCGGGCACGAGTTCGTGAACACCTTTCGTGATATGAAGAAAAAGTACATTGTGGTGGACTACAACCCCGATGTTATAGAAACACTCGAACGGCAGCACATTCACCATGTGTACGGCGACGCAACCGATTACGAACTACTAGAAGAAATTGGTCTTGCCAAAGCAGAGATGGTAGTGAGCATACTACCAGGACACACTACCAACCGCGAGCTCCTAAAATACTACCTCAGCAAAAACGAAAACGGCATATTCATTTGCCATGCCACCAGCTATGACCGGGCGGCAGAGTTATACGAACATGGCGCTTCGTACGTCATGCTACCTCACTACATAGGTAGCGAGAAAATGAGTGCCTTCATCCGCCAGCACGGCAACGACAAAACTGCCTTCGACACCTACCGTAAAAAACACATCATCACCCTCGGCAAAGCCGCAATTACCTAGGAATTACTCCCAATAGTCCACAGCGTCTGTCATGATAATTGCGTTGCGTACAACGGCAAGTCTACCAGCCCATCTTTCAACAACAAAATGCCGCGCATCGCCTCCTTTTATTTCAGCGACTGCCTTAGGTACCACGACGTCGATAAATCCATTTGCAAGTGCGAGCGTACCGTCTGTCAGACGCACGCCTTTTGATAATGCATAGGCACGCATAAAGCCACCCGTTGCCCTATCAAATCTTACCCCGATATCATCACCGGGCGCATCTGCATCTACGGGATTCAAGCTTGCTATAACACTTTCCGCCAAATTATGAATTGACTGAGCTTGGCCATCATCGTCTGCTGGTACTGTCGCTTCTAAATCAAGAGCGTTATAATCATCCCAAGCCAAGTTCCAATCCCCCAAATCCATTCCGCCCCTGCTGGAGAGTGTCCGAGCAGTAAACTCCTCAAGTTGGCTAAGATGTGCTTCTACAGAATAAGGCATATTATCTCCTTGTGATTATTCTAGATTATTATACAATGTTTAATATATTTGTGAAGACTTTATTTATGGGTTATTTACAACTATACTTCCCCTAAATACGAAAGCTCGTGGGGCTAATTAACCGGCCGAGCGGGGATGTGGCACTCAGTATAGAACAATAATCCACTAGAAGGAGTTTTTGCTGCATGCCCAAAACGAAAAATTACCGGTACTACGACCTCGCAGTCGCCGCGAGCGTGGCAACACTCATTATTTCCAACCTCGGCGCTATGAAGCTGATTGCCGTAGGACCAATTATTGCCGACGGTGGCGCACTACTATTCCCACTCGCCTACATATTGGGTGATGTTATGACCGAAGTGTACGGCTACAAACACACCCGCCGCGCAATATGGGTTAGTTTTTTCTGGCTAGTCCTTATGATAGCCGTCTTAACGGCCGTACAAGCCCTACCCTCCGTTGCAGGCGCGCCAAATGTAGCCGAGTTCAACACGGTCTTTGGGTTTGTGCCCCGTATAGTGGCCGCCAGTCTGGTCGCGTACCTGGTGGGCGAATTTGTAAATTCATTCGTTTTAGCAAAAATGAAAGTTCGTAGTGGTGGCAAAAAACTCTGGCAACGCCTTGTGGCATCGACGCTACTGGGTGAAGCTATAGACACAACCATTTTCTGTATGGTGGCATTTTACGGACTTATTACCAGCAGCCAGATGGTCAACTACATTCTGGTGGGAATTGTGTTCAAGGTAACCGTAGAAACGCTAATGCTCCCCGTAACCTACCGTGTAATAGCCTGGCTAAAAAGCCGTGAACACGAAGACCACTACGACAAAAAGACTAACTTCACCCCCCTCAGCGTTAGCCTCGACGATTAGCGTTCGCAACAACCAACGTTCAACAACCGAGTTATCAACAAACTATCAATAATCAACACCCAACAAAAGCGGCCGCAGGCCTCTATAAAGTCGTCGCGTGAGCGACATAAATTGTACTGGCCATGCGGAAGGTCCTGGCTCAGGTGTTGTCGTGTTTGACAACTTCCGACAGGTGGCGCGACTTGTTTGAGGAAGTGTACTATTGCCGGTGGCAATAGTACACTGACGAGTTGTTGCGTCAGTTGTCAAAACGAGCAACAGCTGACCAAGAACGGGAGCTTTGGCCGAGGTTTCTCGCTTCCTCTTTTACGGCAAAAGAGGAAGTCGGCTGGCAGGCCGAGAACTGCCATGCATGAGTTAAGGTTTAGCGAGGCTATAAGTATAAGACATAGTGGACACAGAGGGTATTGAAAGTGCATGGATCCTGAAACGAGTTCAGGATGACGGAGGGTGTGGGTGGTAGTACCGGGCGAGCCAAGCGTCACGAAACTCGTAAAACGTGCCGCCCTCTATGCTGGCACGCATCTGGTCGACTAACCCAACAATAAAATATTCGTTGTGTATAGACATGAGTGTATTTGCCAGTAGTTCTTTGGCTCGAAACAGATGCTGCACATACGCCCGGGTGAAATTCTGGCAGGGGTAACAGAGGCAGCCCTCTAGCAACGGGGTGAAATCGCGCTGATATTTGGCGCCGCGAATGTTCTTGCGACCCTCTTGGGTATAAAACGCGCCGTTACGTCCAACGCGCGTGGGCGACACGCAGTCAAACGTGTCTATGCCGTGCTCCACCGCCGCAAACATATCGTCTGGTTCGCTTATGCCGAGCATGTGTTTTGGCCGGTCTTCGGGCAAAATTTCGTTGCACCACTGCACAATATCACCCAGACGCTGTTTTTCAATTGCGCCACCTATGCCATAGCCGTCAAACTCGCGCTCGGCCATCCACTGCGCCGTTTCACGCCGTAAATCTTCGTAGTTTGCCCCCTGCAACACACCAAATACTGCCTGATATGGACGGTCTGGGTGTAACTTTCGAAGGCGCTGCATTTCTTTCAAGCTCCGTGCTGCCCATGGTTGGGTACGTGTGCGCATAGATTCTTCCTGATACTCACGCGTGTCCATTAGTGACGTTAGTTCGTCAAACGCAAAGCACATATCCGCCCCTATGCCGTGCTGTATTTGCATAGAATGTTCGGGTGTAAAACGGTGCATAGAACCGTCGAGGTATGACTTAAAGTTCACGCCGTCATCATCTACCCACGCCTGTCGTTCTTTACGCGGCGCAATTACGTCATCGGCCGAAACACCCTCAACTTCCATGCTAAGGGTTTTTTTGAAACCACTACCAAGTGATAGTACTTGAAACCCGCCGCTATCGGTGAATGTGGGACCGTCCCAGTGCGTAAACTTTGCCAGCCCGCCGGCTTGCTCAATCAGCTCCGGGCCGGGTTGTAGGTACAAATGATAGGCGTTTGCTAGCATTGCTTGGGCGCCAGTACCGCGCACCTGTTCTGGCGTCATGGACTTTACACTGGCCTTGGTACCAACAACTACAAACGCTGGGGTCTTTATGTCTCCATGCGGCGTATGGATAATGCCGCTCCGAGCCAAAGTGCCATGAAGACGCTGCCTAACTTCGAAGTAGAATGGACGCTTCACACTCATGGGAGCTATCCGCGAACTCGTGCCGGTTTGTTGACCGCCTCACCCGTTTCTAGTTTTTTGCGTACCCGTATAGAAGCAGCTATGGAAGCACCTATAATGCCTATGCCGGCCAGCCCCGGTATGAGTTCCGGTATATGAAACAGCGCGCTAAAAAGCATAATAAGCGCCAGTACAAACACCGTATAGTGTGCGCCGTGCTCAAGATAAATAAAGTTCTTAAGCGTGCCGCGTCGTACCATAAACACCGTCATAGAACGTACCCATATAGCGCCTATGCCAAGTCCGGCCGCAATAAGCACCACATTGCTTGTAATGGCAAATGCTCCAATAACGCCATCAAAGCTAAAGCTCGCGTCGAGAATCTCAAGATATATAAAGCTCATAAACGCTGCAAGACCAACCTGTTTTGTGGCCGATTTTTTGGCATCAACGCCCTGATATTTTTCTATCCAGCGAATAGCACCATGTATAAGCAGGTATGTGAGCGTACCGAACCCACCAGCCATAAATGTCGTCTTGGCATGAGAGTTAATGGGTAGCGAGGCAACTGAAAATAGCATTATGGTTGTAACTACAGACGGCCACGCCCAGTGAGACAGTTTTTTAAGGTGCTTTTCGATATGCTTAATCCACATGGTGTGCCGCTCATCACTAAAGAAGAAATGAAACGCAAGCATAAGCAGGAACGCTCCACCAAAGGCCGATATAGTTGGGTGCGCCTCTTCAAGATGATGTGCATACTCTTTGGGGTTATTGAGGGCTAGGTCAAGCACTGTCTTCCAGCCAAGGTCTGCGGTAATGGACACAATGAGTATAGGGAACACTACGCGCATACCAAATATGGCAATAAATATACCGACGGTTAGGAAGATGAGCTGCCAGAAATTACTCATACGCTCAAGTACCTTGGCATTGATGATAGCGTTGTCGAAGCTGAAGGTAAGCTCAACTATCATAAGGATGATGGTGACAAACAACGCACTCCAGCCAAGGCCGATGGTTACGCCAATGAGTGTTGCCAGCGTAGCAAATATAGAAAATCCAAATATACGAAAAACAGACTGCGGGTGAAAAAGATGTTTCATGCTCGGTCTAGTATAGCAAACGACTTCCGCGTGCACTAGCCGAGAACTACAGCCATTTGTTTTTGCGAAATAGCAGCACGGCCAGTGCCGACAGGCCGAGCACTATCGCAAGCACAAACGCAAACGCATACTGGTTGTCGGCAAACGGCACTGCCACATTCATCCCCCACAGTCCACCTACTATAGTCGGAATGGTTAGAAATATGGCAATAGAGGTAAGTCGCTTAAACGTCGCGTTCAGGTTTGTCGTAGCAATCGCATCGTAGGCCTGGCGCATGTTCACGAGCGTGCGCAGTCTCCCCTGTACCTGACCAATCAGCTCGCCAGTGCTGCGTTCTATGTCTTCTATCATATCGCGGTCATCTTCGTACAGCCGCAGATACTTGCCCCCCAGCAGCGAATTGAATAGAAGCGACTGGGGCTGTAGGGCCGAAAGAAACTCGTTGAGGTCTTCTTCAAGCTCAATAATACGCACGAATTCCTTTGCGCTCAAACGCGACTGTCGAAGTTCGGCCCGTAGTTGCAACACCCGACGCGCCACTTTCGTAAGGTGCTTTTCATACGATTTGTTTATTTCGTCGAGCATCCAAAGCACGGTTTTTGTCTTTTGTGTCGTCACAAACTCTAGTTGGTCATGCACCAACCGGTCGAGCAGTGTCGTTTCTATACGTGAAACGGTGAAAATATAGTCATTGGTATAAACAATCAGCAGTGGCTCAGTTGCAATTTCTGCTCCCTCGGGGTGGCAATAGCGCGTAAAGAGGTAGACAGCCCCTTGGTATGTCTCAATACGCGGCGCTTCATATATATCTATGGCGTCCTCAAGCGTGTCCCGATCCAATCCGTACGTTTCACTCAGCATGTCGAGGTCTTTTTCTGACGGACTCGTCACAGCAATCCAAGACCCAGCACGAGGCGTGTCGAGTTTTTGCAGTGCTCTTTCGCGTGCGCGGCTGTAGTAAATCTGTACCATGCAGAACATTCCCTGAGCTTTTTCGCTCGTTTAGCGTCTATTACCGTAAGTGTAACACACTGGTTTCATAAATGAAACCATAATATTGCTTTTTTTGTGTTTTTTTGCTATAATATACTTTACTCGCGGATTGACCACGGGTAAAGGAGTTTTTGGGAGTGATTTTGAGAGGTAAAAAACGCGTTTCAGACGCGTCCTATATAGGTACGAAGCCAGCGTTCCAGAAACGCTACTCCGGTGTCGCCTACTTATTCTGCCTCTTTATGCTCGTATACGGCAACCTCTTCCGAGTGACCGGGCAGCTTTTTCCGAACGCTAGCGTAACGCCAATAGCCTACGCTACAAACGAATCCGCGCCCTCGACACCCCAGCCCCCTACATCCCCTCAAACCCTTAGCACCCAAGTGGCCGCTGGCGCACCCAACCAGCCAACGGTGGTTGCGACCATGGAAAAGCCAAAAAGCTGCACGAGTGCTGGCTACACCCTGCCGAATGCACTCAGCCTCACGTCGACCGCCACAGGCCTAACCAATGTCATTGACCCGCCCACGCACTATGAAGTATATGGTAGTAGCCTTTCCGCACTCCGCACCGCTGTGCTGAACTGCCCTGCGCGGCGTGCCGCCGGGTCGTATCACGCCCTCACCGCTTACCAGCTTAATTGGGCATACACGCCTGTGGCTACAAATGGCGTTTGCCGTCTAGAAAATGTCCGGGTCGGCCTACATGTTAATCAGTTTATGCCAATGTTTTCACCCGGGAGCACTACGCCACCATCGGTGACTTCCACTTGGGATGCGTATAGCCATGCACTCAAAACCCACGAAGACGGTCACACCGCTCTGGATATAGAGTACGCCACCAGGCTCGCTACAGCGCTCCAAAACACAGGCAACATGGACTGCGCCACACTAACACGCCAAACTCAAAGCATTATAGACAGCCACGTTACCATGCTCAACACGGCAAATGAACTCTACGACTCACAAACTAACCACGGCGCCACCCAGGGCGCGGTATTGTAAATGCGATTAACATCAATACGTGAGTCTTTACACATGTCAGCCGATGGAGAAAATCCATGGAATCAATACGGTGTAAGCGACTTTGGAGATAATGGCGGGCTGTTAGCCATAAACCCAGTTTACGAAGAACAGTTGTTAGGCAGTATTGATATATTGCTGGCAGACCCAAAGGAGACAGCGGATTCATCTTGTCGGGTCGGAAGCGGTTATGCCGGGGTGGTCAGCCGAATTAACCTAGATGGCTTTGAGATTGCGCAAAAAAGGGCTATTCGCGCTACCGACATGGATGGGCTCGTAGGAATTTCTGCGACGAGAGCACTGGTCTCACTTTCACACGGACTAAATGAATTGTGCAGGCAGGGTACGAATGCATTTACAACAGATGTTCCAAGAGAGAAAAAATACATTTTTCTACCCCCAAAACCCCTATTAGTATTCAAGCCTAGCCGCCCCGAATATGAGATATACATAAGAACCACTATGCTGAGTGCCTACATTGATAAACCAAGTCTTAAGGATGACCAGATGCCACCCCCTAATGAAACAGAAGCATTGATGGTTCGTGCGTTGCGTGCAAGTGGGCTTATCGATACAAGTGAAATCGAACCGGACATCTTCTACGTTGATAAGTTTTCGGGCAAAGTGAGATTACGTCCAGGCAATCTCCTAGTCAGCGAAGAAGATTCGTCTTCGATAGCCTTGGTTCCCATAGACCCGATTGCGATGGGACCACTAAATTTTGATAGATAATCAATATTTATTATTTCGTTTGCGTTTGTTGGGGTCGAGTTCGCGTTTGCGGAGACGCAAGTTCTCAGGGGTCACTTCCAGCAGCTCGTCATTTTCGATGAAGTCAAGGCACTGCTCTAGGCTATAGATAGTTGGTGGCGTTAGCTGTACTACGCCGTCACTGCTTTTACTGCGCATGTTGGTAAGGTGTTTGGCTTTGCAGATGTTTATTTCCATATCTTCGCGTTTGTTAGCAAGGCCGATGATTTGCCCGGCGTACACCTGAGCAGCCGGACCAACGAATAACGCGCCGCGCGCTTCGGCCGTCTCGAGGCTATACGGCATAGTCGTACCCGTTTCGAAGGCAATGAGCACGCCATTTCGCAGCTGTTCGAGTGCCTGACCAACCGGCGCATAGCCGGTGACTAGCGTGTTCATAACTATAGTGCCCTTGGTATTTGTGAGCAGAATGTTGCGCATACCGAGCAGCGCGCGAGTCGGCATTTCGTATATAAGCTTAGTAACGCCCTTGGGGCTCGCAAATTGTTCTTTTAGCGTCGCGCGGCGCTGGCCAAGCTCCATTTGCACAGTGCCGACATGCTCAGCTGGCACTTCGATGATAACTTCCTCCACCGGTTCAACTTCTACGCCGTTTTCGACGTGCGTTACAACCTGTGGACGTCCAACCTCAAACTCGTACCCTTCACGGCGCATGGTTTCTATAAGCACACCCAGGTGCAGTTCGCCGCGCCCAGCCACCGTAAAGCCAATTCCATCATCGCTCACCTGCAAACCAACGTTTGTTTCTAGTTCTTTTTGCAAGCGTTCGCTAATTTGGCGCGATGTGTTGAACTCGCCTTCTTTGCCCTTAAACGGACTGGTGTTCGGACCAAGGTATATACGGAGTGTCGGCGCCTCAACTTCTATGGTTGGCAGCGCTTCGGGCTGCAGTGCGTCGGCAATGGTCTCGCCTATTTGCGCACCGGCAATGCCGGTAAGCTGCACAATGTCTCCGGCCACACCCTCGGGCACTTCGTATTTGCTGATACCCTGGCTCATAAAAACCAGCTCAACTTTAGCTTTCGTAGTCGTGCCATCTTTTTTGCAGAGCGCCACTTGGTCACCAGCCTTCACTCTGCCGCGCGTAATCCGGCCTATGGCGTACTTTCCCTTAAAGTTGTCCCACGCCAGTGCCGTCACCAGCATTTGGAACGGCTTGTCGACTTCAACTGTTGGTGCCGGGATTTTCTCAATAACCGCGTCGAACAATGGGGTTAAATCGGCCTCTGTCGTCGCGTCATCCGGGACGGAAACCCAAGCTTTGCCCTCTCGGCCAATGGCGTAGTACACCGGGTAGTGAAGCTGGTCTTCATGAACGGCGAGCTCTAAAAACAAATCAGCTAGCTCATCCTCTACCTCAGCAATGCGCGAACCGGGTTTATCAATTTTGTTAATCACCACAATAGGCTTAAGTTCCGCCTCAAGTGCCCGTTCCAGAACAAATTTGGTCTGCGGCATAGGACCTTCCTGTGCATCGACAATCAGCAGGCAGCCATCGGCCATGTTCAGCGTGCGCTCCACCTCGCCCGAAAAGTCGGCGTGACCAGGCGTATCGACAATGTTTATACGGTAGTCACCGTGCTGCACCGCCGTCACTTTTGCCGTAATGGTAATGCCCCGCTCGCGCTCTTGATCCCCGCTGTCCATGATGAGCTCTTGGCTCATTTCGGCTTGGTTTTCACGAAAGGTATGGCTCTGTTTCAGCAGCCCATCAACTAACGTCGTTTTCCCATGGTCAACGTGCGCAATAATCGCGATATTCCTAATTTTTGATGGGTCCTGAGTGCTCATGTTGTGCTCCGAACGGGAAGAGCAGCCCGACAAAAAGTTACGTCTTTTTGACGGCGCGATGAGAAACCTGCCTGCAGGTGTCTCATACACTCAACGTGCGCAATGATAGCAATATTTCGGATTTTACTCGGGTCTTGTTTCATAAAATAAAGCGCCCCTGAGGACGCCTCCTTGTTGTCCACTATCATACCATAGTGTCGTTTATGAAGCTATAGTCTCGGGGTCTCGACTTCACTGAGTTCCCATATTTTGTTCATACGTTTTCCGAATTGTCGAGGCGTCATTTTCATTCCGCAGACAAGCTTTGGCTGGGTGATACCCAACCACTCTAAGAATCTGGGGCGCCTCTTGTAGGTTGGCCCTTGACACCCAAGCTTTCCCAGCTCGCCCAATGCCTTCAAAGCTCTATAACGTACACCTGCCATAGTGATTTGTTGATTGGATGTTCCAATGTTGCCGTTCAGTAATTCTATTGCGGCAGATTCGGCTGCGAGGAGATGATTAGCACCTGCATCTAATGGATCGGTGGCATCAGTATTGTTTAATACATATGTGAATGTATCTTCCTCTAAAGTCTCCATACCATTCCTGACTGCGTCCGCGTACCATTGCTTCGGGCAGGGAGATAACGGACAATCCGCACAACTGATAGTCAGATTAACCGGTGCCTGTTGCGCTGGTTGTATTTCTTTGCTATTGCTCATTCTTCGTTTGATTGTACGACTATGTTATTAATAATCCAATAGTATTGTCGGTACTATACTACTGCATGAAGGGTAGGTCAGCTATCTTCAATATTCAATAGGTATACATAGAGACTATCGAGGTACTCTACTAAAAACAAGTATAGTAGAAGATGGTGGTCCGCGTATACGTCAACTCCTGCCTTTGCTGCATCAGACCATGTCTGCTTCCACGAGATCCAATTCTCCCTAATGACCCAAGCTAAAATGTATGCTGCTTATTTCCTAGTTTCGTCGCGAATGGTGCCGATGAGCTCCTCTAGCACGTCTTCGAGCATGGCCGCTCCCGTTACAACCCCGTGGCCGTTGACCACCTGTGCTACGTGTGACCCAGACTGCTGCATACTAAGCAGCGCGCTGCGCAAGCTTGTGCCGGGGCGAATCATGCCGAGTGGCCGTATGTGGTTCGGAGCCAGCGGTTCATGGGCTTTTTCGTCTGCAAACTGCAGCACATCTTTTATGTGCAAATACCCGCGCAGTGAGCCCTTTTTGCCCGGAACCAGAAATCGTGAAAAACCGGTACTAGCGCAGAGATTTTCTATTTCTGCTGGAGTCGGATGCGCAGAAGTAACAATGAGCTGGTTGAGTGGTATGATAACCCGCTTCACGCTATGGTCTTCAAGATCAAGGGTGTTCGATAGCAGGGACTCTTCCTCACGGCTAAGCAGCCCTTCGCGGTGAGATTCTTTGACAAACCCAGCCACTTCGTCACGACTAAAGCTGCTCCGGATTTCATCACTTGGGTGGATGCCCATTGCGCGCACGATAGCATTTGCCAAGGCGTTTAGTGTCACCACCACCGGACGAGTCATCTTCACAAATAAGTGTAGGGGCGGAACCAAAATGAGTGCTGCTTTCGTGGATGTAGCAAGCGATATATTTTTCGGTATCATCTCGCCAATAACAACGTGTAAATACACCATTAGCGATAGCGCAACCGCAAATGCTATAGGGTGATTCCATGCCGCCGACACTCCCAAAGCATGGAGAGGCTCATCTAGCAGATGCGCAATAAGCGGTTCGCCGGCAGCACCGAGCACCAGGCTACAAACAGTTACGCCTAACTGAGCACCTGCAAGCATAAGCGACACACGCTCCATGGCGTGCAGCGTAACTTTTGCGGTACGCGAACCGGCCAACGCTGCAAGCTCAATATTGCTCCGACGGGCAGAAACAAGTGCAAACTCTGCTCCCACAAAAAAAGCATTGCCCAGTAACATCATGATGGTAATAAAAAGCCCCATTTCTACGCTCATACCGCCCCCTCACTTGTTTCACCAGGGGTACTGAGCAGTAACCGTATACGGTCTATCCGTCGCCCGTCCATACGTTCAACTGTGAGCAGCGCAATCATTTCGTTGCCTTCTCGGTCGACACAGCGCAGTTCCGCCCACTCGCCAACCGCGGGGATTTTCTCTAGATGATGCAGCATCAGCCCACCAATGGTCTCAACTTCTTCTTCCTCGGGCAGAAAAATCCCCAGCTCTTCTCCGACTTCGTCAGGACGCAGCAGCCCCGAAAGCAACCATGTTCCATCGCTCATAAGCCGGATATCGGAGCGTATGCGGTCATGTTCATCGTGCACCTCTCCCACAATTTCTTCGAGCAAATCTTCTATGGTCACAAGGCCGTCCATACCACCAAACTCATCTATAACAATCGCCATCTGGAATCCCCCTGCTCGCAGATTCTCGAGTAACGGCTCAAGCTCTATAGTGGATGGCACCAAAATGGGCGGCCGCATAATAGTACTGAGCGCGGTCTTACGGCGCTCTGCTCTCGCCACCGCCAACGCGTGCTTTATGTGTACAAAACCAACCACATCATCGAGGCTCTGCCCGTATACCGGAAATCGGGATAGCCCTGTGTGCTTGGCAAGCTCAAACACATCACTGACATATGCGTCTTTTGGCAGAGCCTTTACACGAACTCGTGGGGTCATCACATCAAGCGCCGTGAGGTCACCAAAGTTAAGCGAGCGCTCGAGCATAATGGCCGTTTCGCGGGGAATGGTTCCTTTTTCGGCCGAACGGCGTACAAGGGATATTAGTTCGTCGGCCGAGCGAGCAGACGCCAGTTCCTCCTGCGGCTCTATCCCGATTTTACGCAAAAACGCGTTAGCACTACCATTCAGCACACGAATTGGCCACTGCATAACAGAGGTAAAAAACAGCAGTGGCCCCTGCACTCGCTTAGCAGTTGCGACAGGCTTTGCGATAGCGAGATTTTTGGGTACCAGCTCACCAAATATCATGGTGAGTGCAGTGGCAAGCAGTAAACCAAGTAGCACCGCAAGTGTTGTGACCAGCTTTCCTGAAATACCCAGAGCTTCTAGCCATGGACGAATCAGCTCCGATATGGCAGGCTCTGCCAAAAACCCTATCAGGAGGTTTGTAATAGTTATACCCACCTGCGCGCTCGAAAGCTGTGTCGAAAGCGTGGTTAGTGCCCGAAGCACTCCCTTAGCCCTTCCGTCGCTTCTAGCGGCCAACCTTTCTACCGTTGTGCGGTTCACCGCTATAAGTGAAAACTCCGCTGCGACAAAGACACCGCACGCGAGTATTAGCAGCAGAGAGGTAAAAAGCAAAACAAATTCTATCATCTCTTGTGTAGCCACAGTATACCACAAACCGCTTTTGCTGTTTACTCTTTGTTTTCATGTTTCTTAGAAACCTTCAAAATATTTAAAAATATATTAGCTATTTGTGTTTATTCATGGTAATTTGTTGTGATAAATATCACACTGTGTTGTAAATAAAGTAACATGTTTTTGGCCTCTGGAAATATTGCATAATAACACTCGTTTTGCTTGACTCCAAAATGCTTATGAACTAGCCTTACTGCCACGTGCCCAAAACTTTTTGGTGGAGTTTTTGACGCGAGCGGTCCTCCCTGGCTCTCAATACTATTCGCCGGGATTGTACTTGGACTGCGCTTAAGGAGGGTATTTATGCGTAACACCGTACGAACAGCGGTCGCACTGGCGACCGTACTCTGTGGTATCACCATGCCACATGCATCAGCTCAAACGCTGGGCTTTCAACAAGATAAAGATTTTGTCAGCACAGTCATGCTGGCCAGGACTGACGACGCAAACGAAGTGAAGCAAACAGAGGAGAAAAAGGCAAATGAAGTGAAGCCTGCTCCCTCCGCCGAACCATCAGCTCCAGCGCCAGTCATGGTAACGGTACAGCCGGGTGATAGCCTCAGCAAGATTGCCGAAGCTCATGGCACCACCTGGACGCGCCTGTTTTTCGCCAACACGGCCATTGCAAATCCAAACGTCATTAATCCCGGCGACCAAGTTCGCGTGCCTAGGGCAGATGAAGTCCTAGCCGAGCGGCCATTGCCTCAACCCGTTGTGGTTGCCACGCCCGTAACAACAAGCTACCGCGCAGCAGCCCCCCGGTCGGCAGCACCAGCTACGAGCTACCCCATTAGCGCCAACGCTGCAAAAGCTTACATATACTCACGTGAAAGCGGCAACAACCCAAATGCTACCAACCCTACAGGCTGCTACGGCCTTGGTCAGGACTGCAACGGTGTGCTTAGAACTTCCTGCGGTGCCGACTATGCCTGTCAAGATGCATACTTCGACGGCTACGCGACACGCCGCTACGGCAGCTGGGAAGCCGCCTACGCATTCTGGCAAGCAAACCACTGGTGGTAAATGACAAAGGAGGGGCTCGCCCCTCCGCTTCATATCCGAAATAAATTCGAATATTCGCTCCACCCCCTAAAGCTCGCCTACCGGCTCGTTAGCTTCCGCTCACTGCTCTTTTCAACACTATTGTAAAAATATTCCCGGAATAAATCCGGGAATATTTTTGATATATCGGCATGCGGCCGGAACGGCCGAAGCAATCGTCGCGGAAGCGATACAACTAGAAATGGCCATGCGTAGCCTCCTGGCTCAGCTGTTGTCAGGTTCTACAACTTCCGACAGGCGGCACGAGTTGTTTGATGCCAGTCAAGCCCTTACGGCTTGACCAAGTAGCGATGTGTTATTCAAACACATCGCGTTCGGAAGACATGTATTGCCGGTGGCAATACATGTCTGACGAGTTCTCATGTCGGTTGTAGAACTGACAGCTGCTGACCGAGAGGTGAAGCCTGTGGCCGAGACTTTTTGCTTACTTTTTCTTCGGCAGAAAAAGTAGGTCGCCCTGTAGGGCGAAACCTGTGTGTTATTTTGACTGAGCAAAGTTGGTCGGTATGGCAGTCCAAGAGCCGCCTTGCGTGAGTTAAGATTTAGTGAGACTGTAGAGCAAGATAGACCCACGGACGTCAGGGAGACGTATGGATGCTGAAATGAATTCAGCATGACAAAATACCAAAAAACATGGATTACCGCCTGCGCGGGAATGACAGGAGCAGGGGGAATGATGGAGAGATTGGCTTAACACTGTGAACTAAGCGCTATGGCCACAGAAAAGAAGTATACTTATATATATGGATGCGAGGCCGTTGGCGGAGAGGATGAGACCGAGTAAGCTCGACGATGTCGTGGGGCAAACTCACTTAGTGGGCGCACAAAAAATCATCCGGCAGATTGTACAGAACAAAGAACCGACCAGCCTCATCCTGTGGGGACCGCCCGGCACGGGTAAAACCACACTCGCGCGGATTATTGCGACCGAAACGGGTGCCGAGTTTGTAGAAATTAGCGCGGTGACGAGTGGCAAGGCAGATGTGGTGAAAGTTATCGACCGCGCGGAGCAAAACCAGCGGCTTGGCATGCAAACAATCTTGTTTGTGGACGAAATACACCGGTTTAACAAAGCGCAACAAGACGCTTTTTTGCCGCACGTAGAGGCCGGAACTATTACGCTCATAGGCGCAACCACCGAAAACCCGAGCTTTGAAGTTATAAACCCCCTGCTTTCCCGTGCCCGCGTACTTGTACTAGAGCCACTGAAACGAAGTGAAATTATGGCCATTTTACAGAGAAGCGCGAAACAAATGAAGTTAAGCGCGAAAGTTTTGCCCAAGAAATCGCTGGAGTTACTAGCCGACTTGAGCGGCGGTGATGCCCGTGTGGCGCTCGGCAACCTAGAGCTTGCTCAGCGGCTTGCGCTCGGCAAAACCATTACGCCAGAACTGGTCGAAACGGCCGCCCAGACAAAATTACCTGGCTACGACAAAAAGGGCGAACAGCACTACAACATCATTAGTGCGTTCATAAAGAGTATGCGCGGCAGCGACCCAACAGCGGCGCTCTACTACATGGCGCGGATGCTTCAGGCAGGCGAAGACCCAAAGTTTATTGCCCGCCGGATGGTGGTCTTTGCCAGCGAAGATATTGGCTTAGCCGCACCTGCCGCGCTCAATTTAGCCGTCTCAACATTCCTAGCAGTTGAACGAATCGGCCTACCCGAAGCCGAAATTAACCTCAGCCACTGCGCCGTGGTACTGGCTAAGTCACCAAAAAGCCGTGAAAGCTACGACGCGTGGGGCAAAGCAAAAGCCGCCGCCACACAGTACCCCGACCTGCCCGTCCCGCTCGGCCTCCGTAACGCCCCAACCAGCCTCATGAAAGACCTCGGTTATGGCCGTAGCGCCAAATGGGAAGCTGGCTACCAGCACCCCGACGGCTTCCTCCCACCGGAGCTCGCCAGCACCGACTTTTTCAAATAGCACATTTTCCCAAATGAAAAAGGATATGCCTTTTATTACTTTTTGAAAAATTATAAAAAGTTCTTGTTAAAGATGTCTTTTAGTAGTGCTGTCGGAAGGCCAAGAATGGTGTCTTCGGAACCTTCGATATGGTCGAGCAGGTCACCAATGTGCTGAATGGCGTAGGCGCCAGCTTTGTCGGTGTAGTCACCGGTGGCAAGATACGCCTCCACGGCCGCTTCATTAAAGGGTTTTAAATACACCCATGCGTTGTCGTAGGTGACATGCTCAACGTTTTCGCTCTTACAAATAACCGCCAGTGACGAAGTAACCTTGTTTGGCGCGCTTGTGATGAGCCGCCACATTCGACGTGCGTCGTTGATGTCTGCAGCCTTGCCAAGTTGCGTTTCGCCCACGGTGACAATGGTATCGCTGCCAATGACGATTGCGTCTGGGAAGCGTTCTGCAACGGAGAGCGCTTTTCCCCGGCCAAGTTCCATAGCAATTTCTTCAACTAGCCGTGTTTCATCAAGGTATTCCTGAAACTCACTCGACACTACCGTAAAATCCCAGCCCATTGCGTTAAGCAATTCCTTCCTTCGTGGCGAGGTACTTGCCAAAATAATCTGTCGCATAGAACGTAGTATACTAAACATAATGAGCGATAGTATTGACATTCAGGAGTTGACCAAGCTATATCAAGGCACAACATCCCCAGCGCTCGATAACCTAACCTTACGGGTTAGTCCAGGTGAAGTGTACGGGTTTCTCGGGGCAAATGGCGCGGGCAAATCCACAACCATTCGGCTGCTGCTGAATTTTATCCAACCCACCAGTGGCACGGCGAGCATAATGGGCTTGGATATAGTGAAAGACACTGTGGCGGTTAAAAAACACGTTGGGTACCTGTCGGGTGAAATTGCGCTATGGCCGCGAGTAACCGGCAATGAGATGTTTTCGTATCTGGGAAAACTGCAATTCCCCGATCAAGCCGGGGACAGGCTCCGGTTAAAAACGGAGTATCTGGCCGAGCTTATTCAGCGGTTTGAAGCCGAGCCAGAAAAGCCAATTGGCGAACTCAGCAAAGGCAACCGCCAAAAAATAGGCATCATTCAAGCGCTTATGCACCAGCCCGACGTCCTCATACTCGACGAACCGACAAGCGGTCTCGACCCACTTATGCAAGAGGTGTTTTACGCGACCATTCGCGAAGCCAGCGCACGCGGAGCGGCCGTATTTGTCAGCAGCCACAACCTAGCTGAAGCCCAGCGGATGTGCGACCGCGTCGGCATAATCAAACATGGTCGGCTCATACATGAGCAATCAGTGAAAAACGATGAAAACCTGGCAACTACAACGTTTCGGGTTGTTCTGGCGCACCCCAAAGATGCCGATAAACTCCGCGCCAACCGGGCGCTCAAATTTATTTCGCACGAGGGTCACACGGTGGTAGTGCAGCCAAAGAAAACCATTGCCGAGGCACTCGCAGTGCTCAGCACCTGCAGCATCACAGCGCTGACGACCGAGCAGCTGAACCTAGAAGACGAATTTTTGGAATACTACGGAGACGGCGCATGAAAAAACGAGAGTTAAGATATAAGAGTTATGAGTTAAGAATGCGTCATGCTGAACTTGTTTCTGCAACAATGCGTCGAGTAAAGCTGCTACTTTCTGCATGGCATGGATCCCGAAACGAGTTCGGGATGACGGGAGCGATTACCGTATGAAAGATGTCATTGTTTGGGAGCTACGCAGGCGTCGAAAAGCTATACTCTGGTGGACTATTGGCAGCGTAGTAATGACTTTTGTCATTTTGGCGCTGTTTCCGTCTATCCGTGATAAGGCTGCGGATATGAATGCCGTGATAAACCAAATGCCAAAGGAGCTGCGTGGCCTGAAAACCGGCGGAGCTGCCCAGATAGACGTGGGCAACCCAGCCCAGTTTCTCAATTCCCAACTATTTTACATAACACTCCCTATGATATGGATTATTCTTGCCATTACTCGAGGCGCGGGTATTCTGGGGCGCGAAGAACAAGAACACACCCTAGAGCTTTTGCTGGCGCGGCCAATTGCCCGCGGCAAGTTACTACTTGGTAAGGCACTTGCACTATGTACCGAACTCGCCATTGTCACCTCAGTCACCTGGTTGGTACTTATTCTATTTGCACCAGTTTTTGAGCTGCACATCGGCATTTGGGCGCTTACGCTCGCCACGTTCTACAATGGAGTATTTTCGCTAAGCTACGGTTTTATAGCGTTTGCCTTGCAAGCCGCAAGCAAACTCACAAAGCGTGCAGCCACGACCATTGCCGTCACGCTTGGGTTTGGCGGCTACATTCTTGCCAGTCTCAGCAGCTTAACCGACTGGCTTAAATGGCCCGTTAAATTCTTGCCGTATCACTACTTTACACCGCTCGATATATTACACGGCAAAACACCACGAGGCTTAGTAATGTATTTATTATTGGTTTTTATGCTGGGCACTATTGTAGCTATGCTTGGTTTCCGCTACCGCGATATTGAATAAAAAGGTTGAAGCATAGAACGTCCTAAGGATATAATGAAGTGTATGGGAAAATCAGATTCAATACTTACAGAGTCATCAAAAAATAAAAAAGCGCCTTTTTCTTGGGTTAATCTGCAGCCAGGTACATGGGGTCTGGGTCGCGCCTTCGTCGGCTTCATTATCGCTATAGTTGGTGCAGTTGTGCCTGGATTTATACTGCAAGCATTTGCTGGCAATAATATGCAAAGTGCCGAGAGTCTCACAAAATTCGTAAACGACAACGCTTATATTGCCTTACCCATGCAATATCTATTTCTATTTGTACTCGGTATTACTGCTATGCGGCTTTGGAGTGGCAAAAAATATCAGCAAACCGAGCTTGGGCTGGTGCGACCAAAACATCGTACAGATTATTTATGGGCGATTGGCGGCGGTATATTGTTTGTATTGATAGCCCAACTCATCGCGCCCCTTTTCCCCGAGGTAAAAGCAGCCAGTCAAAAGGTTGCAGACCAACTTGTTATGGGCGATAACTTCTTGCGTGATTTTATGCTCATGTTTGCAATGGCAGTCGGTGCACCACTTGGCGAAGATATTGTGTACAGAGGTATTATTATGCGAGGGCTCTACGACAAATTTTCACGATTTCGTAGTCTAGCCGGCCGCGTCTTGATGATAGTCATGCCAATTGCCATCTCCGCGGTAGTATTTGCCATGTCTCATGGTGGCGAAGGCCAGAACAAACAAGTGGTTTTCTTAACCATCTTTGGCATAATTGCAAGCCTACTGTATTTTAAAACTGGCTCGTTCTATGTCCCTGTTCTCGCACATAGTGTCTGCAATATGATAAATATCTTTCTTGTTATTGCAGCCGGTTCGCGACCAGCTCCCATACTGTACGTCTTTGCAATCTTAACTCCGTTTATTTCACTCGCCTTACTTGACCTCACACGAAAACTAATTGAACCAAAACTCAAAATAATAGTCGACTCAAAATCATAGTTGAAGGTGTGCCTATCGTATACTGCTTGTAGAGGAATCTACCTGTCGCAAACAATAGTCTACTTACGCCACATTGTGATTTGTTCCCATGGCAAATCTGCTTTGCCAAAATGCCCGTAAGCGCTTGTGGTGCTATGGATCCCCACGGCGAAAGCCGTGGGGATCCATAGCGACCGGTTTGCCTTCTTCGTCGTAATGAATCGTTATTTGGGCTTTCCTACTCTTTATCAGGTGCGATTCGGTCAGCTGTGTCTCCGGCCGATTGGTACAAATGGCTGAGACTATTGAGCTGTGGCAAAACAAGACTATCAAACGCCCAGACGGGCAGATACGCAAATACACCGACAATAACAGCCGTTAGAATAAACCTCATAGCGTTTGATGGTATCACATCGTAGGTTCTAAGAAAATTGCTCATGCTCAATTACACTCCAACCTTGAGCCAAACCTAAAGATTTGCTATACTTTCCCCTGTTCGTTAGGAATTGGCCAAGTGTGAGAGTCGCCTGTGGCGAATCGCAAGGCCGGAAGCCCGGACGAACGAAAGTAAGCCGAGCTGAGGCGGGTGAGATGAGCCTGTGGCTCATTGCAAGGTCGCTCGACAGGTTACAACTCAGTTGTAGCATGTCGACGACGGGACCGCAGAATATGTGGTCACGATAATCCCTCAGCCGACGGATTATCGTGACAAGGCACTGCTCCAGTGCATGTATAAGACCGGAAATTCTGCACTCACGTATAGCCAATAATGTAATGGGGATTGGCCAAGTGGTAAGGCACTGGGTTCTGGTCCCAGGATCGGGGTGAAAGCCGCCTGTGGCGGGTTGCAAGGGAGTCCACTCTTGCAAACTGGTTTGCAAAGATGTGGCGACGGGGTCGCCGAAGGTGACTCGATTCAAACCCCCTCGTACGTTATAATAGTGAACGCCAATCATTGGGGATTGGCCAAGTGGTAAGGCACTGGGTTCTGGTCCCAGGATCGG